>VBCH01000138.1 GCA_005884455.1 Betaproteobacteria bacterium | reverse complement strand
ATTGATCAAGGTGAGGACGACGACGAAGAATCAGAACGGCGAGCCGGTGCAGGTCTCCATCGGCAATCTCGTCGTGCCACGCCGCCCCCTATAGCGCAAAAAATCCTCTTGCACGGTGTCCCGAGCGAGGATTTTCTAGAACTCATCTCAAAAATGTCGTATGAGAATCACGAGACAACCAAGATGGACGAAGCCCAGATAGTTGGCGACGTGATACTCGTGGCGCGACAGGATGCGACGAAAGTTCTGTAGCCAAGCAAACAGTCGCTCGATCTTCCAGCGACGCTTGTAACGCCGAAGCGCGCGACCGTCCTGCGTGGGCGCTCGAGTGCGGTTGCTCTTATGAGGGGCGATCAGTTCAATACCCTGGGCAGCGAGCTCGGCGTCGAGCTTGTCACTGTCGTAGGCGCGATCCCCGATCAATCGGGCAGGGGCAGAGGCGACAAACCGGCCGCCGACAGTGTCTGGTGCAAGGGTGATTTCATGTGGCGAAGCAGATGCAACGTGTACGGCGACAGGAAGACCATGGCGGTCTGCCACCGCCATGAGCTTCGTACCTTTGCCCCGCTTGGTCTTTCCCACGCAGAGCCCCCTTTTTTCGCCACTACGAAAGTGCCGTCGATAAAGCACTCCGACAGATCCAGTGAGCCTCGACTTCGTAAGTCCTCGGCCAACACCTCCAGCAGCGCTCTGAACGCACCGCACTTCACCCACTCTTGGAAGCGTCGGTGGCAGGTCTGGTATGGTGGAAATCGGCCAGGAAGGTCTGCCCACGGGGCCCCGGTACGCAGAATCCAGAACACGCCGTTGAGTACTACACGGTCTTCCAGCCGCGGCCGCCCGCGCCCGTCTTTGCGCCGTGGCTTCGTTAGCAGCGGTTCGATCAAGCTCCATTGTTCGTCGGTCAGCTGTTCGGCTCGGCTCATCTCCTGTTACTTCGGGAAAAATGACCTCCCAAAGTTAACAGAAGTCCTTGTTCGTAAACAGCACTATTTTTGAGATACGCTTTAGTCAGTATTGACGTATTTATCCGGCACGCGCTCCCATACACGGCACTTGCTCCCCACGGCGCGACGGAAAGCACGGTAGAGCGCGGATTCATCGAAATCTGCACCTTTGACCACTTCTCGCACAGCGGTGCTTAGCGCACTGCGCATTTCAGCGCGGAGGTGGTCAACGATTGGCTCGATTTGTACTTGTGCCATGAATATCCCTTCTAAGGCTCTGTGCAGTGCGATTCTTGCACATACCGGAAATCAGGCAATGGCGGACGTGAACAAGGTGCTGAATACCACGCGCCGCAGAAGTCAGCCAACACTATCTCGTAATCGCCTGTATTTCCTCGGCTACACGATCAGGTGTAAGTTCAATCATGCACTTGAAATGCCCGAGCGGGCACTCGCGCGCGAAACACGGGCTGCATTCGATCCCGGTTCTCACGATGCGGTAGCTGCGCGCGAGGGGCGGCGTGTGCTCGGGGCTGGACGAGCCGTACAGCGCCACCACCGGGCGCCCGACGCCGGCGGCGACGTGCATGAGACCCGAGTCGTTGCTCACCACGACCTCGGCGAGCGAAAGCAGGTCGATCGCGCTCGCGAGATCGGTCTTGCCGCACAGATTGGTCGCGGCGCCTTCGCTCGCGACGGCGATCTCCTCTCCGATGGCGCGGTCCTTCTCCGAGCCGAACAGCCAGACGGCGTAGCCCAGCGCGGCGAGCTTGCGCGCGAGCGCGGCGAAATGCCGGGCCGGCCAGCGCTTTGACGGACCGTACTCCGCGCCCGGGCAGAAGGCGGCGATGGGCTTGGCGCGCGAAAGCCTGAGCCGGCTGAGATCGAGAACGAGATTCGCCTCGTCGACCGCGAGCCTCGTCTGCGGCAAGGGCAGGGCCGGCATCGTCCCGGGTTTTTCCGCGAGCTGCGCGTAGCGCTCGGCCATGAGCGGCAGTTTTTTTTCCTCCAGCGTGTGCACGAGATTCAGCAGGCCGTAGCGCGATTCGCCCACGAACCCGATGCGAACGGGGATTCCCGCAAAGAAGGGGACGAGCGCGGACTTGAAGGCGTTGGGCAGCACGATCGCCTCGTCGTAGCGGCGCGAGCGCAGGCTCCGGCCCAGGCGCCAGCGCGCGAGGAGTTTCAGCTCGCCGTGATCGAAGGGCGCGGCTATGACTTCATTGATCTCCGCCATGCGGCGCAGGACCGGGGCGGTCCAGCCGGGCGCGAGCGCATCGATGACGACGTCTGGGATTTTTTTCCGCAGTCGCGCGAAGAGCGGCTGCGCGAGCAGGGCGTCGCCGATCCAGTTCGGCGCGACGATGAGGATCTTCGGCACCGGGCGCTAGTGGCCCCGGGGCTTGCCGCCCTTGTAGACGTAGCGCGTGCCGCAGTAGGGGCAGAGCACCTGGCCCGCCTTGGCGACGTCGAGGAACACCCGGGGGTGCAGGGACCACGCGGGCGTCCTGGGCGTGGGGCAATGCAGGGGAAGATCCGTGTCGGTCACCTCGATGACGCGGCTCGCCTGTTCGTTCGCGCCCATCAGGCTTTTTCTCTTGACACTCTGGAGGAAGCCTTCTCGCGGACCGGCGAGAGCCAGTCCTTGTGCTTGGCGACCTTCCCGGCGACCACGTCGAAGAAGAGCTTCTGGATCCGGGTCGTGACCGGTCCGCGCACGCCCTCGCCTATCGTGCGCCCGTCGAGCTCGCGGATCGGAGTGACCTCGGCCGCCGTGCCGGTGAAGAAGGCTTCGTCGGCGATGTAGATGTCGTCGCGCGTCAGACGCCGGGAAACGACTTCGTAGCCCAGTTCGTTCGCGAGGGTGATGACCGATGCGCGCGTGATCCCGCTCAAGGCGGAAGTCAGCTCGGGCTCGTGGATCTTTCCGCCCTTGACGATGAAGAGATTCTCGCCCGATCCCTCCGCGACGAAACCGTCCACGTCGAGAAGCAGGCCCTCGTCGTAGCCGTGCTGGGTCGCCTCGAGGTTCGCGAGGATGGAATTCGGATAGGTCCCCGCCATCTTGGCGCGCGCCATGGTCACGTTGACGTGGTGGCGCGCGTAGGACGAGGTCTTGACGCGTATCCCTTTCTCGAGCGCTTCGGCTCCGAGATAGGCGCCCCAGGGCCACGCGGCGATGGCGACGTGCACGGTCGCGCCGATCGGGGACACCCCCATTTTCTCCGACCCGTAGAAGGCGATCGGCCGGATGTAGCAGGACTCGTGCTGGTTGGCGCGCACCACTTCCTTCTGCGCTTCGATGAGCGTCTCCCGGCCGTAGGGGATTTTCATCATGTAAATGTGCGCCGAGTTGAACAGGCGCTCGGTGTGGTCATCGAGCCTGAAGATCGCCGTCCCGTCGACTGTCTTGTAGGCGCGCACGCCCTCGAATACCGCGAGGCCGTAGTGCAGCGAATGGGTGAGCACGTGGGTGGTCGCGGAACGCCAGGGCACGAGCTTGCCGTCGTACCAGATGAATCCGTCGCGATCGGCCATCGACATGGGAATCTCCGGGAAGTTTTCCGAAAGGAGCTTATTCTAGCGGAACGTGCAAAAATCGAGGAGCTTCAGCGAGTTGTCAGCGCATTTTTCGCCCGGCGACAAGGGCTTGCAGGTAAAATGTCGCTCGTCGCAGGTGCTTGTCGTCGCGAGGCGATGTTCTCGCGTTCATCCTGGGTCGCCGATCACGGCCTTGCTGTGGGGCCCAACTTCCACGCCGAAAAACGTATTGACTTGAACCAGCCCCTTCAGAAACTAGAGCAACTCGAGCAGGCGATCGAGGAAACGATAGCCGAGGCGATTCCGCCGAAAAGCCGGTGGCGCGTCGCCGGGCGCATCGTCGGCTGGATGCTGCTCGTCGCCTACTTCCTGTTCGCCGCGGCCCTCCTCGCCCTTCGCTACTGGATCCTCCCGAAGGTCGCGGAGTACAGGAGCGACGTCGAGCGATACGCGTCGAAAGTCCTGGGCTCTCGCATCACGATCGGCGCCATGGAAGCGGGCTGGCAGGGCCTGCGCCCCGAGCTCCTTCTCGCCAACGTGACCGTCTTCGATCACGACGGTCGCGCGGCGCTAAGCCTGCCCGCCGTCGAGGCGACGCTCGCCTGGACTTCCGCCGTGATCGGATCGCCGCGGTTCTATTCGCTCGCCTTCGAACGGCCGCGGCTCGAGATCCGGCGCGACGAGGCGGGCAGGTTCTATGTCGCGGGTATCGAGTTGCACGCGGAACAGGCGGGTGACCCCGGAATCGTGCGATGGGTGCTGTCGCAGCGCGAGATCGTCATCCGCGACGCGAGCGTCAGCTGGGACGACAAGCAGCGCGGGGCGCCCGTGCTCGAATTGCCGGCGTTCAATTTCGTCCTGCGCAACGGCTTCCTGGGGCACCGGTTCGCCTTCAAGGCGAAGCCGTCCGCCGAGCTCGCCTCCGCGCTCGATGTGCGCGGTGATCTGGACAGTCTGGACGCCGGCGATCCTGGCGCGTGTGTCGGGCAGATCTACGCCGAGCTCGAGTACACGGATCTCGTCGCCTGGCAGCGCTGGGTCGACTATCCGTTCGACATACGCTCGGGCCAGGGCGGGGTGCGCCTGTGGCTGAATCTCCGCGGCAAGGCCTCCAGCGAGCTCACGGCCGACGTCGCGCTTTCCAGGGTTGCGGGCCGCGTGGCCAAGGACACTCCGCTCCTGGAGCTCGAATACCTGCGGGGGCGGCTGGGCGCGAGCCAGCGCGACGGTAAGGAGTTCGAAGTCTTCGGCCGCAAGCTCACGCTCGGAACCGCGACCGGGATCGTCGTCCCGCCCGCCGATTTTCGGGTGCACTGGGCGCCTTCCGGGGGGGACATGGACGCCGATGCGATCGAGCTCGCGCCGCTCGCACGGCTCGCCGAATACCTGCCGTTTCCGCGGGCTACCCGCGCGCGCCTGGCCGCAACCGATCCGCGCGGCAGCGTGCGCGACTTGAAAGCCGGCTGGACGGGAGACCCGGAGGATCCGCAGCACTACAGCGTGCGGGGAAGCTTCGAGAAGCTCGCCGCGCGCGCCCACGACAGGATCCCCGGATTCGCGGGGCTCACCGGGCGGGTCGAGGCGAGCGAGAAAGGCGGCAGCGTCGTGCTCGGCTCGGAGCAGGTCGCGATCGAGCTGCCCGGGATCGTCGCCGAGAGCCCCTTGCAGTTCGATTCGCTCGCGGCACAGATCAGCTGGAAATTCGCTCCGGATCGATTCGATCTCGCCTTCGACACCCTCTCGTTCGCCAACAGCGACATCGCCGGAACCCTGTTCGGCAGGTTCGCTCGCGCGCAGGGCGGCGCGGGCTTCATCGACCTCACCGGGAATTTCTTCCGCGCCGACGGCCGGGCCGTCTACCGCTACGTTCCCCTGCTGCCGGCACCGGTCGTCGAGTATCTCAAGGCCTCGATCCGAAGCGGGCACTCGAACGACGTCAAGTTGAGGCTGAAGGGAGAGCTTGCGAAGTTCCCGTTCGACGAGCCCGGTTCCGGGATTTTCCAGATCGTCGCGAAGGTGGCCGATGCCGACTTCCGTTACGCCGAGGGCTGGCCTCAGGCGAGCGGCCTCTCGGGCGATCTCATCTTCGAAGGCAAGGGCATGCGCATCGTCGCGTCGAAAGGGGCGGTGCTCGACGCCCGGGCAAGCAGCGTGCGCGCGAGCATTCCCGATCTGTTTCACGGGGACGCGCGCGTCGGAGTCGAGGTGCGCGCCGAGGACAAGACGAGCGATTTCCTCCGCTTCATCGCCGAAAGCCCAGTGACGAAGGCTCTGGACGGCATGACGGAGAGCATGAGCGCGGCGGGCACGGGGCGCCTCGCGCTGCAGTTCGAAATCCCGATCCGGAATCCTGAAACGTTCAAACTGGCCGGCGAATACCAGTTCGTCGACAACGAAATCAGGACGGACTCCGACGCCCCGCCTTTCTCGCACCTGGACGGGCGGCTCGAATTCACCGAGTCCGGGATCACCGCTCGCACGCTCAACGCCAAGTTTCTCGGCGGGCCCGCGACGATTTCGGTGGCGACCCGCGCCGACGGGACGATCGCTATCAACGCTCACGGAACGGCGAGCCCGGCGCAGATCCCGCGATTCTGGGGGAACGAGGCGCTGCTGCGCCGGGTCTCGGGCACGGCGGCCTGGCAGGGAACGCTCAGCGTGGCGCGCGGGCGGCCCCTGACCCTGATCGTGCAGTCGCAGCTCACCGGCGTCGCCGCCGACCTGCCGCCGCCGCTCGGAAAGACGGCGGTCGAACCCATGCCGCTGCGGGTCGAGCGCGTCGTCAGCCCGGGGCCGCCCCGAACGGACACGATCAAGGTATCGCTAGCTCGCAGCGTCGACGCCATCGTCCAGCGCAGGCGCGAGGGCACGGCTTACGTCGTGAACCGCGGCGTCATCAACCTGAACGGGCCCGCCGTGCTGCCCGACCGCGAAGGTCTCTCCGTGACGGGCAGCCTTCCCTACGTGGACGTGGACCGATGGCGCGAGTTGCTCGGCGGCGAGGACGGAACCGGCCTGTCGTTCTCGTCCGCCCTCGACCTGAACATTGCGGCGCTCGATTTCGGCGGGCGGCGCTTGAACGACGTGGCCCTGCGCGCCGGCACGAGCGGCAGCGTTTGGATCGCGAACGTCTCGGCAAGAGAGCTTTCCGGCGAGATCGCCTGGCGTCCCGAAGGTCGCGGGCGCATCATCGCGCGGCTGAAGCATTTCAGCCTGCCGGAAGCGACCCCGGGAAAGACGGAGGAGGCGCCGGCGCGCGACCTGCCGGCGCTCGACATCATCGCCGACAATCTGATCGTGAGCGACAAGAACCTCGGCCGATTCGAGCTCATCGCAGTCAACCGGGCGCTCGACTGGAACATCGAAAAACTGGTGCTGACCGGGCCCGAGAGCACGCTCAAGGTGACCGAGGGTGTGTGGCAGAGTCGGGCCTTGCGGCCGAGCGTCAACTTGAAGAAGATCAGTCTCGAGGTCATGGATGTCGGCAAATATCTCGAACGCCTGGGTTATCCCAGGACCGTGCAGCGAGGAACGGCGGAGTTGACGGGAAACCTGAGCTGGGCGGGAAACCCGCAATCCATCGATTATTCGACCCTCGCGGGGCATCTCGACTTCAAGGCATACAAGGGGCAGTTTCTGAAAGCGGAGCCCGGCGCGGCCCGGCTCATCGGGATCATCAGCATGCAGTCCTGGCTCACGCTCGATTTCCGCGAGCTTTTCGGCCGCGGGTTCGCCTTCGATGTGGTGGAGTGTCCCGTGGACATCGCCAACGGCACGATGACCACGAAGAATTTCCGCATGCGCGGGCCTTCGGCCAAGGTGACCATGCAAGGCCAGGTGGATCTGGTGAACGAGACGCAGGATCTGCACGCGAGCGTAGAGCCTTCGGTGGGCGACAGCATTTCCGCGATCGTCCTCGTCGCCGTGAATCCGGTCTGGGGTCTGGGAGCGTTCATCCTGGACAAGATCCTGAAGAATCCGCTCGGCCAGGTCCTGACATTCGAATACCGCGTTACCGGGACCTGGGTGAAGCCTGTTCCCGAGCCCCTCAAGGCGGAGGTGCGCGGCGCCGATCCCGCTCAGCAGCCGTCGCCATGACCGCGTCCGCATTCAAGGCCGCCGTAGTGCAGATGGTGTCGACGCCGAGAGTCGAGGAGAATCTTGCCGCCGCGGCGAAGCTCGTTGCTCGCGCCGCAGAGAAAGAGGCGAGACTCGTCGTGCTCCCCGAGTACTTCTGCATCCTCGGCATGCGCGACACGGACAAGGTGGCCGCGAAGGAAAAGGACGGCGCCGGACCGATCCAGGAGTTCCTCGCGGGGACGGCGAGGCGGCACGGCGTATGGCTCGTCGGAGGCTCGGTGCCGCTCGCGTGCGACGATCCGGGCAAGGTGAGAAACAGCTGCCTCGTCTACGACTCGGACGGGCGGCGCGTCGCGCGCTACGACAAAATCCACCTGTTCGGGCTGGACCTCGGAGCGGAACGCTTCGACGAGGCAAAGACTATAGAAGCGGGCACCCAACCCTGCGCAATTGAATCGCCCTTCGGGCGCATCGCGCTTTCGGTGTGCTACGACGTGCGCTTTCCCGAGCTCTATCGCGGGCTCGCGCCGATGGACATCATCCTCGTTCCCTCGGCCTTCACGGCGACGACGGGGCGCGCGCATTGGGAGACGCTGTTGCGCGCCCGCGCGATCGAGAACCTCGCCTGGGTGCTCGCCCCGGCCCAAGGGGGTAGGCACCCGAACGGCAGGCAGACGCACGGGCACAGCATGGTGGTCGATCCCTGGGGCAAGGTCATCGCCGAGCGGGCCGCCGGGCCCGGCGTGGTCGTGGCCGGCATCGATCCCCTGTTCCAGGCGAAGATGCGCCGCAGCCTGCCGGCGCTCACTCATCGGGTGTCGTAACGGGTGCAGAGCTAGAATACCGGCTCATCCACCCTCATATCCCTTTCATGAACGCACCCGAGCAGCTTTTTTCCGCCGCGCAGTCCTTCCTGCTCGCCCCGCACGACCTTGAGACCGGAAAACTTGCCGGCGTTTTCGGTTCGCTGCTCTCGCACCGACTCGACTACGCCGACCTCTATTTCCAGTACTCGCGCAGCGAGGGCTGGAGCCTCGAGGAAGGAATCGTCAAGTCCGGGAGCTTCAGCATCGACCAGGGCGTGGGCGTGCGCGCGATAGCGGGGGAGAAGACAGCGTTCGCTTACTCCGACGAGATCAGCCTCCCGGCTTTGGAGGATGCGGCCAAGGCAACCCGAGCCATTGCACGCTCCGGTGGGGGAAGACATCCGGTAAAGGTACGCAAAGGCGCCGGCCTCCGGCTCTATCAGCCGATCGATCCGCTCGCCTCGCTCGAGGACGTGCAGAAAGTGAAGCTGCTGGAGCGCCTGGAGCAGCTCTGCCGCGCGCGCGACCCGCGCGTCATCCAGGTCATGGCGAGCCTCGCCTCCGAATACGAAGTCGTGTTCGTCGCCCGGTCCGACGGCGTGCAGGCGGCCGACGTTCGCCCGCTCGTGCGGCTCTCGGTGCACGTGATCGTCGAGCAAAACGGCAGGCGCGAGCAGGGCACGGGCGGCGGCGGCGGGCGCAGCGACTACAGCCACTTCACCGAGGAGCGCCTGCAGGAGTACGCGAAACACGCGGTCGACCAGGCGCTCGTCAACCTCGAATCGCGTCCGGCGCCCGCGGGCACCATGACCGTGGTGCTCGGGCCCGGCTGGCCGGGCATTCTCCTGCACGAGGCGATCGGCCACGGTCTGGAAGGCGATTTCAACCGCAAAGGTTCCTCGGCCTTCGCCGGGAAGATCGGAAAGAAAGTCGCGGCGCGCGGAGTCACCGTCGTGGACGACGGCACCATTCCCGGCCGGCGCGGCTCGCTTTCGATCGACGACGAAGGCAATCCCACGCAGCGCAACGTCCTCATCGAGGACGGCGTGCTGCGCGGTTACATGCAGGACAGCCTGAATGCGCGCCTGATGGGCGTGCCGGTCACCGGCAACGGCCGGCGCGAGTCTTTCGCGCACGTGGTGATGCCGCGCATGACCAACACCTACATGCTGAACGGCGACAAGGACCCGAAGGAGATCCTCGCCTCGGTGAAGAAGGGCCTGTACGCGGTCAATTTCGGCGGCGGGCAGGTGGACATCACCAACGGCAAGTTCGTGTTCTCCGCCTCCGAGGCGTACATGATCGAGGACGGAAAAGTCAGCTACCCGGTGAAAGGCGCGACGCTGATCGGCAACGGGCCGGACGTGCTCACGCGCGTGTCGATGATCGGCAACGATCTCGCGCTCGATACCGGCGTGGGCACGTGCGGAAAAGAAGGCCAGAGCGTGCCGGTGGGCGTGGGACAGCCGACGCTGAGGATCGACGGGCTGACGGTGGGCGGCACGGCGTGAGTTTCGCGCCCAACGCGCTCGTTCTCGCGGTTTGCACGCTCGCGTCCGCGGCGATTCAAGCCGACACGGTCTACCGGTCGGTCGGGCCAGACGGCAAGGTAACCTACAGCCAGAGGCCGCCCTCCGACGGAAAGATCGACAAGACGCTCGTCTATCAGAACCTGCCTTCGAGTCCTCTGCCCGAGTCGACGCAACGCTATCGGGCAGAACTTTTGAAAAGCATGAACAGGAAACTTGCCGACGGGGCCAAGCCTTACCGCGCTCAGCCGGTGTTCTTTATGGCGCAGTGGTGCGGGTATTGCAAGCAGGCGAAGAGCTACTTGGCCGAGAAAGGCATCTCTTATCGGGAATACGACATCGATACCGCGGACGGCATGCGCGCTTTCGTCGAAGCGGGTGAAACGCGGAGCGTCCCCGTGATGTTCGCCAACGGCCAGCGGGTGCAGGGGTTCAGGCGGTCGGCGTATGACGCCTTGTTTGCGAGAGCGAAATAGGGCCGCTCCTCGTCCAGAATAATATTGCTTCATCCCTGCTGCCACCTCTTCGCGCGCTCCAGCGCCCGCTTCCACTCATCCATCCTTCTCTCCGCTTCCTCGCGCTTCATCTTCGGCTCGAAGCGCTTCGCGACTTTCCATTGGCTCGCGATTTCCTCGCGGCTCTTCCACACGCCGCTAGCGAGGCCCGCGAGATAGGCGGCGCCGAGCGCTGTGGTCTCGAGCACCCGCGGACGCACGACGGGGATGCCGAGCAGGTCCGCCTGGAATTGCATGAGGAGGTTGTCCGCCGCGGCGCCGCCGTCGACGCGCAGCTCTTTTGATTTCTCGCCGGAGTCCTGCTCCATGGCGTGTAGCAGTTCCGCGGATTGAAAGGCGATCGATTCCAAGGCAGCGCGCGCTATATGTCCCGCGTTCGAGCCGCGCGTGAGTCCGACGATGGTGCCGCGCGCGTACGGGTCCCAGTGCGGCGCGCCCAGGCCCGTAAAGGCCGGCACGAGATAGACGCCGCCGGAATCCGGAACGCTCGCTGCGAGTTTCTCGACGTCCACCGATCTGCGGATGAGGCGCAACCCGTCGCGCAGCCACTGCACCACCGCGCCGCCGGTGAAGACGCTCCCTTCCAGCGCGAACTGCTTCGCGCCCGCCTGCGCCGCGCAGGTGGTGATCAGTCCGTTCTTGGAAGGGATCGCCTGGCCGCCGGTGTTCAGCAGCAGGAAGCATCCGGTGCCGTAGGTGTTCTTCGCCATGCCGGCCTCGTGGCAGGCCTGGCCGAAGAGCGCGGCCTGCTGGTCGCCGGCGATTCCCGCGATGGGGATTTCGGCGCCGAGAACGTTCTTCGCGGTCGCGCCGTAGATGTGGGAGGAGGGAAGCACCTCGGGAAGCATCGAGCGCGGCACGCGGAAGATTCCAAGCAGCTCCTCGTCCCATTCGCCGCGGTGGATGTCGTAGAGCATGGTGCGCGAGGCGTTGCTAGGATCGGTGACGTGGAGCTCGCCGCCCGAGAGGTGCCACGCGAGCCAGGTGTCGACGGTGCCGAAGGCGAGCTCGCTGCGCTCGGCGCGCGCGCGCAGGCCGGCGACGTTGTCGAGCAGCCACTCGATCTTGGTCGCGGAGAAATACGGATCGATGACGAGCCCGGTCTTCGCCTGAACGGTCTTGTCCCGGCCTTCGCGCTTCAGCGCATCGCAG
>VBCH01000290.1 GCA_005884455.1 Betaproteobacteria bacterium | reverse complement strand
ATTCAATAGCGGCTTGTAGATGTTGTCGCCGCATCGCGCGACGACCTGCCCAGCAGAGAAGTTGGGGATTCTCGTCGCAAATCGCGCATCACGGTAATAGGCGTCGTAGGTGAGAATCTCTTCGACCTCCATCGCGTAGATTAGGCGATTCCCCTTCTTTTTTGGACTCAGGCCAACTACCCAATCGCCAACGTTCGCTGTGCGCCTAATGGTAGGCTTGCAGCAAGCAAGCGTGCAGCGCCCCCAGAAAGGGTTTGGCGAGAATCCCGTGTCGTGAGCAACAACGTACGAGTGAAGCCTCATAAGTCCGCCAACCCAATCTTGACGATCTTTTGCCAGGGCTCGGTGCTATCGAAGTCGAGAGGCAGGTTCATCGAGCTGGTATCTACCCAAAAAGCAGATCCCTCGCTGCGCTCGGCATATCCCTCGCTGCGCTCGGGAGGTCCCTCGCTCCGCGCGTGCCGCGCCTAGAAGCAGGTCCTTCGCTCCGCGCGCGTGCCGCGCGCTCCGCTCAGGATGACAAGCGCGCGCTCGCTTCTGAGAAAAAGAAGAGAGAAGGACGGCCGGAGCTGTCCTCGCTTCGCTGCAAGTGTCCTCCGTTTTGACGTGAGCTGACCGCGCTCGACGTAGCGCCGACTGCGCGCGACCGCGAGCCGACCGCGCGGGGCTCGCAGTGCACAGCGACCCGTCGCGAGGGCACGTGGCGGGCCGAGACGACGACCGCGCGCGTTGGTGAGCGGACCAAACCTTACAAATAGCTGACTGCGTGCGACCAACGATCGATGTCGCGCGGTGCTGAGGGCACTGCGCGGGCCGGCAGATCGATCGCGCGCGCCCGAGAGAGGACCGCGATCGATCGTGAGACGACCGCGCGCGTGCGACAACGCATCGCGTGCGGCCGAGACACAGTTGCGCGTGGAAATGTGAGGACAGCGTTTGGCGCGGCACGACGCGCGTTTTGGAATGAGAGCATTGCGCGGCGCGCGAGTTGTCCTGCGCGGAGGACACCGGGCCGCGAACGCACGCAGGAATTTTGTGGCCCGATTTACGCAAGGCTGCGCGAGCGTCGGAGAGGATGGTCCTCACCCCCTGGCCCCCTCTCCGTTCTACAAAGGGGGAACTCAGGGAGGGCGTATGAACGCCCAGTTGCGTAGGCGGCTAGAAATGGCCGGGCGGGTCCGGGAGTTCTTGCGGGCCCACAAGACGGACGGAGTAGGAGAAGGGCTCGGGCTCGCGAAGCTCGAGGAGCTGGTGCAGCGCGCGGAGGTGCTCGCGTCGCAGCAGCGTGAGGGTGTGGTGGCGGCGCGGTCGGCCACCACGCGCCGCAGGAAGGTGCGGCGCGCGCTGCAGAGCAAGTTGCTGCTCTATCTCCGGGCGGTGGGCGCGGTGGCGGCGAAGGAGACTGCGGAGCTGGCGGAGCAGTTCCAGGTGCCGCCCTCCAACGCCAGCCACGAGGCGTTGCTCACAATGGCGCGGGGGATGTTGGAGAAGGCCACCCTGCACAAGGACGTACTCGTGAAGCGCGGGATGTCGGAGCAGCTGCTGGGCGATCTTGCCCTCGCGTTGGGCGAGCTCGAGCAAACCATCGAAGCGACGCGGGCAGGCAAGCGCGAGCACATTGGTGCGAGCGCTGATCTCGAGGCCGTTGCCGCCGAGATCGCCGAGCAGGTGAAAGTGCTCGACGGGCTGGTGCGGTATCGGTTTGGAGATGACGCGGGAGCTGATGGGCGCGTGGGCCAGCGCGCGGAACGTGCTGGGACCGTTCAAGCCCAAGACTGAACCGGGTGCGAGCGGTAGTGAGACGCCGAAGGCGGCGTGATGCCTCACCCCCTGGCCCCCTCTCCCTCCCGGGAGAGGGGGGACGATAGGGGAGTTCGGAAAACGAGGCGCGGTGGCGTGGTTGGCTGCCGCGCCTTGTTTGCGTCAAATGTTCCCTTCAAAGCCCGTGAGCGTCGTCAACTTCGGGGCGCAGTTGCTCCAGACTCGCACTTATCCGGGGGACCGCGGACTGAAAAGACGAGGGGTCCTGTGCGGGCCCCTCGTTTGTGCTCCGGCACTGGCACTCTCGCACCGCATTTGACCGCATTGGCAGGTACTGACCGGCAAACACTACGGCAAACACTTCCGACTCAGTCCTAAGCAATCGATGGCCAGTAAAGGCTGGGATTCCTATCGCGGCGAACTGGCAAACCCTGATTGAGGCTGCGCAGAATGCGATCAATCAGCTCGGATTAGCAGCGGCGTCCTCTGGCCCCGCCCGGGGCCGCGCCCTATGATGGAGTTGTCCCCGCGCGCGAGCCCCATTGGCTGATCTGTTCGCCCGACTGCAAGCCGCGCTTGCCGACCGCTACGCGCTCGAGCGTGAACTCGGCCGCGGCGGGATGGCGACGGTCTACCTGGCCCAGGACTCCAAGCATCATCGCAAAGTCGCCATCAAGGTGCTGCGGCCCGAGATCGCTGCGGCGCTCGGCCCCGAGCGGTTTCTCCGGGAGATCGAGCTCGCCGCCCGGCTGACCCACCCGCACATCTTGCCGCTGCACGACTCGGGACAGGCGGGCGGGTTCCTCTATTATGTGATGCCTTACATCGAAGGGGAATCGCTGCGGGACCGGATCGAGCGCGAGGGCCCGCTGCCCCTCGAGGACGCCCTGCGCATCACCCGCGACGTGACGAGCGCGCTCAGCTACGCCCACGGCCACGACGTGGTGCACCGCGACATCAAACCGGAGAACATCCTGCTGTCGGGGGGCGAGGCGGTGGTGGCGGACTTCGGGATCGCGCGGGCGATCACGCAGGCGGCGGGGATGCGGCTCACGGAGACCGGCATTGCCGTGGGGACGCCCGCGTACATGAGCCCGGAGCAGGCGAGCGGGGGTGGCCCGATCGACGGGCGGAGCGACCTGTACAGTGTCGCCTGCGTGCTGTACGAGATGCTCGTGGGGGAGCCGCCCTACACGGGGCCGAGCGCGCAGGTCGTGATCGCGAAGCGGTTCAGGGATCCGGTGCCGTCGGTGCGTCGGCTGCGGGAGGCGGTCCCCTCCGCGATTGACAGCGCGATCACGAAGGCGTTGGCTAAGTCTCCTGCCGATCGGTTCGGGACGGCCGAGGGATTCGCAGCGGCGCTCGGCGTGGGTGTCGCGGCACCGGGCGCCCCAAGACTCCTCTCCCGCCTCCGCGTGCCCATCGCGGTGAGCGCTGCAGTCGCCGGGATCGTGGGAACCGCGTTGTTCCTTCATAGGACGCGCCCACCCCTGCTCGATCCGAATCTGCTCGCCGTCGCCCCATTCGACGTACTGGACCAGAAGCTGGACCTGTGGCGAGAAGGTCTGGTGGACGTGCTCTCGCGCGATTTGGACGGCGCCGGAACACTGCACGTTGTCCCTCTCAGTGTCGTGCTACGTCACTGGCGGGGGCGTGGCGATGCTGCTGAGGCAGTTGACTTGGGTCGTCGTACCGGGGCGCGCTTAGCGCTGTTTGGCACGGTCGCCTCGGAAGGCCCCGACTCCGTGCGCCTGCGCAGCGCGGTAGTCGATGTCGCGAGCGGCAGGACTCTGATCGAGATAGAGCGCTCAGACCAAACGGATCGTATCGATCGGCTCGCGGACTCCGTCACGCTCGATGTGCTCCGTGACGTCCGCGATGCGGGGCAGGCTGGCCACATCCGACTAGGCACCGCCGGTACAAAATCCTTGCCAGCCCTAAGAGCCTTCCTCCGAGGCGAGCAGTTCTCTCGACGTTTCTCGCTGGACTCGGCGATCAGGGAGTACGAACGTGCAGTCGCGCTCGACAGCGGGTTCGCGCTCGCGCTGGATCACCTTGGTTTGGCTCACTCACAGAAGTTGGAGGACGCGGGAACGCTGTGGCTCAAGGCCGGACGACATAATCACGGTCTCGCCCCGCGCGACAGTTTGCTGATCACTGCCGACTCCCTTGGTGCGGCGATCGGGGACACCCTCGATCATGCGTACTGGTCTCAGTCCAGACGAATGTTCGCCACTCTTGAAGAGGCCGTCCGCCTCTACCCGGACGATCCCATGGCATGGTATTCTCTCGCTGAGTCGCGCTTCCATGGTGGGTTCGTCGTGGGGAGCACGCCGCGGCAAGCGTTGGAAGCGTTTGAGAACGCGAACGCGCTCGACTCGACGTTCGCTGCGGTTTACTTCCATTTGATACAGCTCGCCCTTGCCGGCTCCGACACGGCGAGAGCGAGACGCTACGTCACTGCCTATCTCGCTTTGACTGCAGGGGTTCCTCAAGGTGAAGGGATCGGGCTCGTCGCCTCGTTACTCGACCCGCGACGCGCCCAGTCGCCTGAGCTCCAGCGCCTCCTCGACACTACATCAGCACCAATGCTCTACTACGCATGGGGTGTTGTGTGGTTCTGGCCGGATTCCGCCGAGACCGCCATCAGGCTGGCGCGGCTCCTCACCGGCGGGCGACACCTCGCCGCCAGCCGTACCGTCGCCGGCCCGGCCGCCGACACCGCCCTTGTGAAGGGGGTGCTGGAGATGATGCTGTCGTACCGGGGGCACTTGCACGAATCGTATGCGCTGCTCGGCAACCAGGCCGGCGTGGTCTTCGCGGACCTGGC
>VBCH01000137.1 GCA_005884455.1 Betaproteobacteria bacterium | reverse complement strand
CTCGGACAGCCCGAGGGTTTGGGCGAGCCGGGTGGTGGTCTTGCGCGTGACGCCGTAGGCGGTGTCCTTGTCGCGGTAGCGCAGCAGGATGCCGGAGGCGGGGGGCTTGCGGGCGGTACGCTTTGCGGTCATGAGGCCTGGCGGGCAGCGTGACTGATATCATTATTATATCAGCCGCGAGGCCTGAGCGGCGACGCCTTTACGCTCCGTGCTCGCGCAGCAGCCGCTTGCTGTGGCGCGCGATGTCCTCGGTCGGCTTGACGCGCTCGTACCGCTCGAAGATGTCGGCGCCGAGCTCCCACGGCGAGGGATTTTGCGCGCCGGTTTCGAGCAAGCGATCGAGCGCCTGTTTCACCGCCTCGCTGCGGGTGAGCTTGTGCGAGACGCAGTATTCGGCAAGCTTTTGTTCGACGCGCGGCGGCAGGCGGACGGAGATCGGCATGGCGAGGTGTAGGACAATGCGTTCGGCATTGTATTACGTGCCCGGCGGTCTCTTGCAGGAGACGCAAAGAGGATATCTGAAGGGTAAGGCCCGTCGAGCAGTCTTTTGCGGAATTACTGTATTTCTGCTAATCTGCGGTCATGAAAGCGACCCTCACGGTCACCAGCCGCGGCGTCGTAACGCTGCCGGCGAAACTCCGCGCCGCGCTCGGCTTGAAGCCCGACGATCAGCTTATCGCCGAGACGACGCCCGATGGCCTGCTCCTGCGTCCCGCGGTGACGCTCCCGGTCGAGATCTACAGCGACGAGCGGATCCGCGAGTTCGACGAAGCCGAGGCCGATCTGGAGAAAGTGCTGACCCGAAGAAAGAAACCCGCGCGGTGATTGCCGGCCGATGCGGGTTTTCCTCGACGCGAACGTCCTTTTTTCGGCCGCCAAGTCCGACGGGGCCGTGAGGCGGCTGCTGGACCTGCTCATCGAGGCCGGGCACGAATGCTGGGCGGACGGATTTGTCGCAGAGGAAGCGCGCCGCAATCTTGCCGCGAAATTCCCCGATGGCCTGCCTGTCCTCGATGCGCTGCTCTCGCGCCTGCGCACCGGGCCGATTCACACGCCCGATTCTGCGCTCGAAGACGGGTTGCCGCTTCCCGAGAAGGATCGGCCGGTACTCGCCGCCGCGATCCGCCATGGCTGCGAAGCCCTGGTCACGGGCGATCGCGCGCACTTCGGCAGGCTCTACGGCAAGGCGATTCACGGCGTGACGATCCATTCCCCGCGCTCGATTGCCGAAGCGCTCCTCGCGGATGGGCGCCCGTCACCGAGAGTGCTGCGGCAGCGGCGGCCGCGGTACGCGATACGCTCGAAGCCGCGCGGGAGACGCGCGTCGTCCAGGCCTGCGTAGCTGCGTCGCGTTTGGCCGGCGCAGCAGTCCCGGTTTCGGAAATCGCAGGATTCGCGGCGTGAGTGCTAGGCAACCGCCCGCGCGCTGTTTTTCGCGAGCGCTGCGAGCTTGGGAAAATCCGAGGTCTTGAAGAGGGTCCTCACGTGCTGGTACTTCTCTTCGAGCGTCTTCCTCCCGCCCTGCTCCCGGTCGACGACGGCGAGGATGCCGACGATCTCGTAGCCGGCTTCCTCGAATTCCTTGCACGCGAGGAGAGTCGACGAGCCGGTGGTGATCACGTCGTCGATCGCGACGATTTTCGTCCCGCGCGGAAGCTCGTTCTCGATTTTCCGGCGGGTGCCGTGCTTCTTCGGCTCCTTGCGGGCGATGGAGCCCTTCAGCAATTTTCCACCGGCCTGGTGCGAGAGCACGATGACGGCCGCGGTGATGAAGTCGGCTCCCATGGTCAGGCCGCCGATCGCCGTGGGTTTCACGGGGAGCTTCTCGATTTCCTTGAGGAACTCGCTCGCGATGAGGGTCAGCCCCTCGCCGTCGAGCGCGACGGTCTTGCAGTCGAAGTAGTAGCGCGACTTGGCGCCGGTGCTCAGGACGAAATCGCCCTCGATGATGCAGAGCTTCTCGATCAGGCGGTGCAGGCGTTCGCGGTTGCTTGGCATTTCACGCCCCTGGTGACCGGCGCATTATAAGACCAATCCTCCGCGGGCGCGGTCCTCGCGTATGCTGCCGGAAGACTGCAAACGAAAAGGAGCACCCTATGCCCCGCCCTGTTCTTTCCGAATCGCAGATCCATCCCGCCGTGCGCGAGAAGATCGCGAACTACCGCAGCGACGTCCTGAAGGAGGTCCAGGCGGCGGTGGCGGCGAACGACATCGTCGTCGTGGGCATGCGCATGAACCCGTTTCCGAAGAAGGCGAGGAAGGCGCTCGATGCCGCCGGGATCGCGTACAAGTACCTCGAGTACGGCAGCTATCTCGGCGGATACCGCCGCCGTCTCCCGCTCAAGATGTGGACGGGTTGGTCGACCTTTCCCATGGTGTTCGTGAAGGGGGTGCTAATCGGCGGCGCGGAGGATCTCGCGAGGTTGATCGAGAAGGGAGAGCTGGGGAAGAAGCGGTAGTGCGAGAGGTGAAACCACCCCGCCGGCTTCGCCGGCACCCCTCCTCAAGAGAGGAGGGGATGACTGCAGAAGCAACGTAGTTATGCCCGCGACGCCCGAGCTGATCGCCGCCTACGAGAAAGCCCTCTACGTCGTCTTCGGCAAGCCGGAGCTCGTGATCCGCATCGGCGAGCCGAATCCGGACCTGGACGAGCTGCTCGAGGCTGAGGGCGCGGCGACCGCGGCCTTCATCACCGCAGCCAATCCGCAGGGCGTGGCGACGAGCGCCTGGAAGAACGAGATCGCCAACGCCGCCCTGGTCGAGACGCAAACGAAGGCGGGATACCGCTGCTTCGAGGGCGAAGGGCGCGATCCGCAGGGACGCTGGACGCCCGAGCGCAGCGCTCTGGTGGTCGGGATCCCGCGCGCGGATGCGGAAACCGTAGGACGGACGTTCGGGCAGAACGCGATCGTGTTCGTCGAGCGTGGCTGCGCGCCCGAGCTGGTGCTGCTCGAGACTTGAGCGTGCGCTCTCCCCTGCGCCTAGTCCTCGACACCAATGTCTGGCTGGATTGGCTGGTGTTCGACGATCCCTCGATTGCGCCCATCAAGGCCGCGGTAGAAACGAAGCGCGCGGAGATTTTCATCGACGCGGCATGCGAGGCCGAGCTCGAGCGGGCGCTCGGGTACGACCTGGGAAAGAAGCGCACGGTGGACATCCCGGACTGCATCGCTCTCTGCCGGCGCGTGGCGCGCCGGATAGGTTTTCCGGTGCCCGAGGCGGAGCGTGCGCAGCTGCCCGCCTGCCGCGACCCGGACGATCAGAAATTCCTGGAGGCCGCGCTTGCCGCGCGCGCGGAGTTTCTCGTCACCAAGGACCGGGCGCTATTGGATCTCGCGCGGCGCGTCGCCCACTTTCGCATCGTGGCGCCGGAGGCGTTCGAAAAAGCAGATCCTTCGCTGCGCTCAGGATGACAGCCCGGTTCTTCAGGAAACCGCGAGCAGCTCCACTTCGAAAGTGAGCGTGGCGTTCGGCGGGATGGTGTCGCCGGCGCCGTCTTCGCCGTAGGCGAGCTGCGGCGGGACGGTGAGCTTGCGCGTTCCGCCGACTTTCATGCCGGAGAGCCCTTCTTCCCAGCCGGCCATGACTTCTTTTTTGCCCAAGGTGAACTGGAAGGGATCCTGTTTTTCCTTGCTCGAATCGAACTGGGTTCCGTCGGCGAGCCAGCCGGCGTAGTGCACGATGACGTCGCGGCCCGCCGCGGCGGACGCGCCCTTGCCGATGACGGTGTCTTCGATGGTCAGGCCGCTTGCCGTGGTGATGGTCGACATGGGAATTTCCTCGTGGTGGAGACTCTGGCGAAGCGGAAAATCGGTTTCCGCTCTAGAACCGGCGGTGCAGGGGTTTGAAGCGGTGTTGCAGCGCAGCGGGGGCTCAATGTACGCGAAAGAGCCGGGATTGGCTACAAGTATCTACGGGGCTCGCAACACCCTCTCGGGCAAAAGAGGCATCGCCGGCGATAGGCCGTTTGGAGCAGCCGGCTCCGTCACACTATCGAAACATCCTTGAAGCATTCTTTCCTGGTACGAGGCTTGCTGGATGTCCACGGTAGGGAGGCCGATCATGGGACAGAGCGTTTCGGATCTGGAAGAACTCATCGCGGAGTTCCGCCCGATGCTGCCTTCGCAGAGCAAGACTGCGCAGGCGATAGACCGGCGGGATCCGTTCGAGGAGATCGCGCACAAGGCGATCGACGAGGGCTATATCCAGTTCGTCGATCAGTTCGGCAAGTTCATGGAAATCTGTCTGCGGCGGGTCACGTGAACCCGCCCGGGCCGGCAGACAGTCTCCTCGACGTCCTCGACGCGGGCGCCGCGCAGCAGGCGGGCTCCGCTCTCATCGAATCCGGCGACCTCTTTGCCGGGAAAGCCGTCCTGAAGCGCATCCCGGCTGCGAAGCGCAGGCTCGCGCCCGAGCTGACCGCGGCCCGCGTGCTTTGCCACCAGCTAAGGCGCAAGCGCGCGCTCCCGGAGAAGAAGCGCATCGTGCACCTCATCTGCCTCAATCTCCTCGCGGTGCTGAACCGCCCCTCGCAGCAGGCGTAGATCCCCCCGCGCAGCAGCAGGCGTAGATCCCAGCGCCGCTTCGTTCCGCGGGCCTTTGGGCCCGCGGAACTTCCTTGCGCGCCGTGCTTGCGGGAGGGCGCATTCTTCCCCGGCTCCGGCTGGTAAGATCATCCGGGATATCGGCATCCAGCCGGAATAACGAAAGGAACGAACGATGGCCAAAGCCTATTGGGTTGTCTGTTATCACTCGATCAAGAACCAGGATGCGTTCCAGGCCTACGCGAAGCTCGCGGCGCCGGCGATCCAGGCCGCGGGCGGCAAGTATCTCGTGCGCGGCAACCCGGCGAAGGTGTACGAGTCCGGGATGAATCAGCGCGTGGTCCTGATCGAGTTCGCCAGCATGCAGCAGGCGCTCGCGGCGCACGACGGCGCGGGATACCAGGAGGCGCTCAAGCACCTGGCCGGCGACGTGGTCAAGCGCGACATGCGGATCGTAGAGGGCATGGGCTGAACCACCCCGCCCGCTTCGCGGGCACCCCTCCTCAAGAGAGGAGGGGAGAACGCGGTGGCACCACCTCGGCGGTGGCAGCTCCTCGCGTCGCTAGACCCGCAGCGATTCGTGCGACAGGTACTTCTGCCTGTAGGTCTCGAAATCGACGCGATCGGCGGCCTCGATCTCCTGCTGCTTCCTGATCGATTCCTCCGCGAGGCGCGCGAAACGCGCTTCGATTTCGGCGGGCAGCGGCTCGCTGCGCAGCGCTATTGCGTGCTCGAGAGACCGCGCGAGCCCGAAGCGCGCGTAGGAGCCGCCGTAGCTCTCCCGCATCTCGGCGAGGACGCGCGCCGAGGGCAGTGACTCGGGATGGTCCACCGCCTTCGCGGCGGCGGCGAGCGCGACGCTGTACGCGGTGCTGCCGTGCGCTGAGTCCAACGCCGCGGCGACAGTGTTGCATTCGGCGAGCACTTCCGAGCCCCACTCGCGCAGCTCCACCATCGTACCGTCGCGGTCCAGCCGCAATCCGGGCTCGCGGCCGCGCGCCGCGGCGCGCAGCTTGTTGCGCCCGACGGCCTCGATCTCCGGGCGCGAGTCGGGCGGGCTCTCGCTGAGCAGGCAGTGCAGCAAAAAGACGTCGAGGAAGCGGACCGTGTCCGCGGTGATGCCGATGGGCGAGAAGGGATCGAGGTCCATCGCGCGCACCTCGACATACTCGACTCCGCGCTCGCGCAGCGCATGCAGCGGCCGCTCGCCGGGGCGGATGACGCGCTTCGGCCGTATGGTGCTGTAGAACTCGTTCTCGATCTGCAGGAGGCTGGTCGCAAGCTGGCGGTAGTTGCCTTCGGCGTCGCGGATGCCGATCGCCTCGTACGGAGCGTAGGGTTTCGTGAGCACGTCGTGGAGACAGGCCGTATAGCTCTCGATGCTGTTGTAGCTCACCGCGAGCGAGTCCTGCGCTTCGCTCAGGTAGCCCAGGCGCCCCATGCGGAGGGAGGTCGCGTGCGGCAGGTAGAGCGTGCCGGGCGCGAGCTCCTCGAGCGCGTGCTTGCGGCCCTCGACGAAGCTCGCGCACACCGCGGGCGAGGCGCCGAAGAGGTAGAGCAAGAGCCACGCGTGCCGCCTGAAATTGCGGATCAGCGCGAAGTAGCCTTCGCTCGGACCGGGGAAGCCCGCGAGCGACCAGGCGGAATCCGGGAGCGAGAAGTTGTAGTGCAGGCCGGCGATCATCTGCATGCGCCGGCCGTAGCGGTGCGACAGGCCCATGCGGTATACGGTCTTCGCGCGGCCGACGTTCGATTCCCCGTAGCGCGCGATCGGGATCGCGTTCTCGTCGGGCAGGCTGCAGGGCATGCTCGCGCCCCACAGCAGCTCGTCGCCTATCCGACGCATGACGAACTGGTGGATGCGCTTCATCTCCTCCAGGCACGCCGCGACCCCGGTGTGCACGCCGGTGATCAGCTCGATCAGCGCCTCGCTGAAGTCGGTGGTGATGTGCGGGTGCTTGAGCGCCGAGCCGAGCGCGCGCGGGTGCGGCGTGAGCGCGAGCGCGCCGTCGGGCCGCACGCGCAGGCTCTCCTTCTCGATCCCGCGCTTCAGTCCCTTCAGGAGGGCGGGCGAGAGCGCGGCGAGGCGCGCTTCGAAGGAAGCGGCGGCCGTCACGAGGGCTGCCTTGCGGAACGGGCGAGCTTGCGCCGGGTGAGGATGCCGGCGAGCGCGACCGCGAAGAGCGCGGCGACGAAGATCCCGTCGAAGGTTCCCGCGCCGCCGATCGACACGACCGGCGCTCCGAGGCCGCGCAAGTTGCCGAGATTCATCAGGTCCGCGCCGATCAGGGTGCCCAGGCTTCCGCAGACGTAGGCGAGAGGCGCGGCGAAGCGGCGCGAGAGGAGCAGCGCGACGGTCGCTGCGATCACGGGCGGGTAGAAGACCGGGATGGCGATTCCCAGCCCCGGGACCGGCTCGGCGAGCAGGTAGCAGGCGAGGGAGACGACCAGGACGCCCCAGATCGCGTTCCGGTAGAGATTGTTCTTCGCGATCAGGACCAGGGACAGGATGACCGGGATGATCGCTCCGCCGACGTTGACCGCGAGGATCGTTCCCGGCCAGGTTTCCACCGTGGGGATCACGTAGGGAACGCCGTAGAACGGGACTTCCTCCAGGCGCGTCATCTGCTCCGGGGCGAAGCGCATGATGGGCAGGTTGACGTAGCTCCCGGCGAGCGAGAGAAAAAGCCAGGTGAAGAAGTATCGCGGCGCGATGCCGAGCTGGGAATAGGCGAACTGCAGCACCCTCAAGACGGCGAGGAAAGTCAGGACGATGAGCCCGCCGAGGAGGATGAGAATGAACGGAAGCGTGAGCGGATAGTAGTGAATCCCGAGCGAATGCATGGGCGGCTCCGGTGAATCGGGAACGGCGGGGGCGAAGCGGTTGGGAAGAGTCCGGGCTTAGATTATCGCCCGGAAGCAGCGCGCCCGCTACAATGCTGCGTCGTCGATGTCATTCTGAGGGCCGTGGCCCGAAGAATCTGCTTTTCCGGCGCAGCACAAGAAGCAGATCCTTCGCTGCGCTCAGGATGACAAGCTCCAGGGAAGGGAACACCTGAAATACTCTCGGCCTGGTACTCCCGCGCGAACGCTGTCTTGTGCCGCGCTGCTCGCCGCGCTTTCGCTCGCGGGCTCGAACGCCGCCGCGCAGGGCTACCCGTCCCGGCCGATCCGCCTTCTCCTGCCGTTTGCGGGCGGCACCGACGCGGTGGCGCGGCTGCTCGCGTTCAAGATGTCTCCGGCGCTCGGCGAACAGGTGCTGCCCGAGCAGCGCCTCGGCGCGGGCGGGAACATCGCGCACCGCGCGGCGGCGGAAGCCGCACCCGACGGCTACACGCTGCTGATGGGCGCGCCGCCCCTGGTCATCAATCCGCATCTGAATCCCACCGCGGGCTACGATGCGCTGCGCGCCTTTGCACCGGTCGCGCCGCTCACCTCGATTCCCAACGTGCTCGTGGTGCACCCGAAGGTGAAGGCGGCGAGCCTCGCGCAGCTCCTCAAGCTCGCGCGCGAGGCGCCCGGCAAGCTCACTTACGGGTCCGGGGGCGTGGGCTCGGTCAACCATCTCGCGGCGGAGCTGCTGAAATCCAAGGCGAAGATCGACATCCTGCACGTGCCCTACAAGAGCGCGACCACCGCGCTGACCGGGCTCATCGCCGGCGAGATCGACGTGGTGATCGTCGCAGCCTCGAGCGCCGCGTCGTACGTGAAGGAGGGGCGCCTGCGTGCGCTCGCGGTGCTCGATTCCAAACGCTCGAGCGCCATGCCCGAAGTGCCGACCGCGGCCGAAGCCGGGACCCCGCTCGTCGCGGTCAACTGGTACATGCTGCTCGCGCCTGCGGGCACTCCGCGTGCGGTCGTCGATCGCCTGAATTCCGAGTCTGTAAAGGCGATGAACGCTGCGGACATCCGCGAGCGCCTCTCGGGGCTGGGCGGGGAGCCGGCGTCGGGGTCGCCCGAGGACGCGGCGGCGTTCCTCTCCAGGGAATACGAGCAGTGGGGCAAGGTGATCCGCGAAGCGGGAATCAAGGGAGAGTAGCATCCGAGCGCACATCAAAACGGAGGTATGCATGAAGAATCTGGCTTCTGTCCTGGTGATGGCTTTGCTTCCCGGCCTTGCGATCGCGGCGGACAACCCCGATTGGGCCTACCCGCCCACGCCCAAGCCCGCGCCGCTCGACAGCGCCGTGCAGAAACAGGTGCCCGGGAGCGCGAAGAAATACACGCAGGCGCAGATCGACGACGGCTTCAATCCTCCCGACTGGTTCCCCGACGAGCATCCGCCGATGCCGGAGATCGTCGCGACCGGCAGGAAGCCGGCCCGCGCCTGCGCTCTCTGCCATCTTCCGACGGGAGACGGCCACCCCGAATCCTCGAGCCTCGCGGGCCTGCCCGTCCAGTACCTCGTGCGCCAGATGGCCGAGTTCAAGAACGGAGGCAGGAAAGGCGTCAGGGCGAACGCGATGATCGACATCGCGAAGGCGATGTCTGACGAGGATGTGCGCGCCGCGAGCGAATATTTCGCGCGCCTGAAGCCGGGCGTATGGACGAAAGTGGTCGAGACCGCCAGCGTGCCGAAAACCTACGTCGGCTCGGGAGCGATGCGCTTTGCCGTGCCCGACGGCGGCACCGAGCCGCTCGGCAATCGCATCATCGTATTGCCCCAGGATCCGGTAAGGGCGCACAGCCGCGATCCCCATTCGGGCTTCATCGACTACGTGCCGGTCGGCAGCGTCGCGAAGGGCAAGGCGCTGGTGACAAGCGGAGCCTCGGGCCAGACCGTTCCCTGCGCCATCTGCCACGGGGCGACGCTGTAGGGACTGGGCGAAGTGCCGGGCATCGCCGGGCGCCCGCCGATCTACGTCGTCCGCCAGCTGAACGACATGCAGAACGGCAACCGCACCGGGTCTCTCGCCGAGCTGATGAAGGCGGTGGTCGCGAAGCTCACGATCGAAGACATGGTGGCGATCGCCGCGTACCTGGGCTCGCTCGAGCCCTAGGACAGCCGGCCGGCAGGACCGCCGCATTCGAGCTGCGGCGCGCGGATGGATAAATACACGAAACCAGTGTAATATGTTCTCCCGCGGACATCGCGAGCGAGCCAGCCGATGAAGAACGTCACCATCACCCTCGACAGG
>VBCH01000289.1 GCA_005884455.1 Betaproteobacteria bacterium | reverse complement strand
CCTTGTCGGCAATATCTCGGCAAATGGACAAATCCAAAGAACGCCAAGTGCATATCATCTCGGAGGTCATGCTGTTAATGGCCATAATCGCGGCGCACTTCTTGCCGGCCGACAATGCACGCGGCGAGTCACCCCAATCCGCGCCGAAAGTCGGCGAGGAATTCGAAATCGATAAGAGATACGAGACCTCGCATCAGACCAGTGACGGGTCGTCCTCGGGAAACTCACGCGGTCGAGACACGATCCTCGAGCGCGTAATCGGAGTACGCGAAGGCGGTTTGGAGTTGGAATACGATCTTCCGAGGGCCGCCACAGCAGAGGATAGAGCTCGTAATTGGCAGTTTCCGCTGCGTGTTTTCAGGCTGTCAAGCGGGCCGATGCAGTTGCGTAACCGCCCAGAACTAGAAGCGCGCGTTGAGGGCTGGCTCAAGGCAGCAGGATGGACTCGCGCCGTTTGCGGACGATGGATATTCACGTGGAATGCGTTTCGCATCGAATGCGATCCGCAGTCAGTCATCAAGACGATTGAAGCGTTGGATCTGAGATCCGCTGATCTCCGCGAGGGAGCCCCTTATCAGGAAACCGAGGCTCGTGGCCCCGGAACGTTAACGAGGAAAGCAGCCGGACCAAACGGTGCGACGTTCGCTGTCGTAATGGAAATCGATCCTGACGGGGTTCGTCGCGCTCGCGCCGAATCTGACGTTGCTGTCGGGGAGATAGTGCAGAAACCAGTTACGCTGGACGCGGCACTTCGTGAGCGGGGGAAGGAAAGTGTTTCCGGAACGATTTCGGTCATTTTCGACACGGATTCCGCTGGGAATGTACGGCGGCGAACCAAGGTGACCAAAGTGGAGACCAAAGGGCCGGACGGCCGGTCTGAGAGTCAGACAGTTACAGAGACGGTCGAACGACGCCCTGTTTCAGGGCTCTCTACTCTTCGGTAAAAAACACGGCATCCGTGTCCGCTTTTGGCCGATTACGGTCTATTGCACTAACCTCAATCATGCCGCATAACAAGCGCTTCGAGCCGACAAGCTCCGGCGGGCTTCGCCCAACTTCGCATGCGGCTCAAGCGCGACGTTAGCGGGCTATAGCATGGATCATAGAGCACTCGCGGCGCTGATTATTCGCGTTGCCGGTTTACTGGCAATCGTTTCGGCCATCACGTACGCCACAAAATCCTTTGGACCATTTTTTGTGGCAGACACCGCCCAAAAGGTCGGCGTCGAGCTTTTGCTCGCATCGGCCTTTGTTTCTGTCGTAATACCCATTGCTCTGGGTCTAGTGCTCGTCTACTTTCCGGGCATGATAACAACGCGCGTGCTAAGGATTGAAGGCTTGGAATCGGGAAGCGAAAGTGACACCAAAGCACTACAGCGCGTCGCCTTTACCACCATCGGTCTTTGGTTGACGCTGTACGCCGTGATTGATGCCGTGTATTTCTATTCCAGGGCGCGCCTGTATTTCCGATTTTTTCAGGATATGCCCGCATACTCAAAGCTCCCACCCTTGTCGCCCGATGATTTCGGAGGTCTTCTCGCGTCGGGGCTTCAACTGATCATCGGGCTCTGGTTGCTGATTGGGAACCGAGCCATCGTAAATGTTCTCACCCGTCTGCGCGGATAGCCCGCTAACCCCCGGTTGCTGGGGCGACGCGCCGCAAGCGGCGCGCGCCTAAACCGGAACGTTAGACGTCACGTCTCCGGTGGGAACAGACAGACTCGGTGGATGTCTGCGTGATTGCCGGCCCTGTGCTCTCCGACGCAGGATCGGCGATCAACGCCTTTTCCTTGTTACCTGGAGCACCCTATGACGATAACAGGTCGATGCCTCTGTGGGGCAATTCATTGGAGAAGCTCAGCGCCCCCGGTTGTCACGCGCGTGTGCTGGTGCAGGGAGTGCCAGTATCTCGGTGCCGGCAGCGGAACGGTTAATACCTGCTTCCGTACAGCAACGTTCACGGTGACGGGCCAGACCAGCGACTATCCAAGTGTCGCGGACAGTGGCAACCAAATGCACCGGCGATTCTGTCCGTCGTGCGGGACGCCGCTCTTCAGCGAGGCAGAGGCGCGTCCTCACCTGATCTTCGTCCGCGTCGGCACTTTCGACGACCCCAATCTCGCCACTCCTGCGATGACGATCTGGACATCGTCTGCACCCCGCTGGGCCTGCATCGACACAGAGTTGCCGCAAGTGGTGAAACAACCGCCGCCAGCGGCGTGATGAGTGACGCCTAACAACGTTAGACGGCATCGAGTGTGTCACCGGCGCGTACCTTTTGACTGGTCATGGACGCGAATCTGACTGCGGACGATTTTGACTGGCTTTCGCAAGACACCTGCGGGACAGGACGCTTGAGTTGTTGGTGAACGGGGACCTTATTTACAGAAAGCACTCCCAGCGGAGGACTATTCAATGAACCCGCGCACTCTCGTCGCGCTGCTCCTCTGCCTCGCAGCGCTCGCGAACGCCGCTCACGCGCAGCCCTTCCCCTCGAAGCCCCTGCGCATCATCGTGCCCTTCCCTCCCGGCGGAGCGGCGGACGTGACGAGCCGGCTTCTCGGCGAGCACATGGCGAAGGGCTTGGGTCAACCCGTGATCGCGGAGAATCGCCCGGGCGCGGGGGCGGTGATCGGGTACGAGTTCGCCGCGCGCGCTGCAGGCGACGGCCATACGCTGCTGGTGGTCTTCCCGAGTTTCATCATCCAGCCGGCGGTGAAGCAGAGCCTGCAGTTCGATCCCCTGAAGGATTTCAGGGCCGTGGGCCAGACGATCTCGCTTTCGATGGCGTTCGCCGTCAATCCTTCGGTGCCGGCGAAGTCGATCCAGGAGCTAGTCGCGCTCGCGCGCGCGAAGCCCGGCGAAATCGCCTACGGAACGCCTGGCGCCGGCACCACTCACCACGTCATCGGCGAGATGTTCAGGCTCGCCGCAAACATCAACATCGTGCACGCGCCGTTTCAGGGCGAGGCGCCGGCGCTCACGGCCGCGGCCGGAGGCCATATCCCCATGGTGTTCGTCAACGCGTCCGCGGTCGCTCCGTTCGCAAAGAGCGGCAAGATCCGCGCGCTCGCGGTGACGACGCCCGAGCGCACCGAGGTGTTGCCCGACGTGCCGACCATGCGCGAAGCCGGATATCCCGAGGTCGAATCGACAAACTGGAGTGGGCTCGTCGTTCCGAGCGCGACTCCGCTCCCTGCGATCTCGCGCCTGAACGCGGAGCTGGTGAGTGCGCTGCGCAGCGCGCAGATACAGGAAAAGCTCAAGACTTACGGAATGTCCCCTGCCCCGGGCACGCCGGAACAGTTCAACGCCTTGTTGCAGTCCGAATCGGCGAGGTACG
>VBCH01000136.1 GCA_005884455.1 Betaproteobacteria bacterium | reverse complement strand
TACGACGAAAACGACCAGCCGGTCGCGATCAAGGAATTCCTCCCGAGCCAGCTCGCGCTGCGAAAAGAGGGCGACGCGCTGCCCTCGATCGCCGAGGAGAACCTGGCGACGTTTCGCTACGGCATGCGCTGCTTCTTCGAGGAAGGCCGCTCGCTCGCGCGGCTGTCGCATCCGAACGTGGTGCGCGTGCTTAATTTCTTCCGCGCGAACGAGACCGTATACATGGTGATGCGCTACGAGCGCGGGCGCACGCTGCAGGAGCACATCCACGCGCGCCGCGGAGCGATCAAGGAGAGATTCATCCGCCACGTGTTCACGCTGCTGCTGAACGGGCTGCGGGAGGTGCATTCGAACAAGCTCCTGCATCTGGACATCAAGCCCGCCAACATCTATATCCGCAACGACAGCACGCCCGTGCTCATCGACTTCGGCGCCGCCCGCCAGACGCTCGCCCAGGAGGGCCCGCGCCTGAACCCGATGTATACGCCGGGCTTCGCGCCGCCGGAGCAGTACAAGAACCGCGACCTGCTCGGGCCCTGGAGCGATTGCTACGCCATCGGCGCGAGCATTTTCGCCTGCCTCGCCAGCGCCGCGCCCCAGGCGGCCGACAACCGCGCAGAGAAAGACCGGTACGTTTCCGCGACGAAAATCTGGGACGGCAAGTATTCCCGCCAGCTTCTCGAAACGATCGACTGGTGCCTGGAGCTCGATCACTTGAAGCGCCCGCAAAGCGTGTTTGCGCTGCAGAAAGTGCTGCTGCGCGAAAAGGACCCCGAAGTGCACCGCAAGAGCTCTCTCATCGAAAGCCTTCGCAGCGCGTGGAAGAAGAAGCGGTCCGGACAATGAGATTCTCGATCTTTCAGGAAAGCCGCAAGGGGGGCCGCGAGGCGAACGAGGATCGCACCAGCTACGCCTACACCCGTGACGCCTTGCTCATGGTGGTCGCCGACGGCATGGGCGGACATCTGCACGGGGAGGTGGCCTCCCAGATCGCCGTGCAGCTCCTCACCGAAGCGTTCCAGCGCGAAGCGAAGCCCAAGCTCGCCGACCCGACCGGTTTCCTGCAGAAGAGCATCACCGACGCGCACTTCGCGCTCGGCGAGTACGCCAATGCGCGCAGCCTGATCGAGTCCCCGCGGACCACCTGCGTGGCCTGCGTCGTGCAGGATTCGACCGCGTACTGGGCGCACGCCGGCGATTCGCGGCTCTATCACATCCGGCAAGGCCGGATCCAGGCGCAGACGCGGGATCATTCCCGCGTGCAGATGCTCGTCGACCAGGGGCGCGTTCGCGAGGAGGCCGTCGCGGCCCATCCGGATCGCAACAAGATCTTCAACTGCATCGGGGCGACGGCGCTCCCGCAGGTGGAGCTGTCGAAGGCCACTCCGTTGCGCGAGGACGACACCTTGATTCTGTGCACCGACGGCTTGTGGGGCCCGCTCACGGGAAAGCTCATCACGGGGACGCTGATGAAGAGCGACCTCATGAAGGCGATTCCCGCGCTGCTCGAGCTTGCGGAACTGCGGGCCGGGGCGGATTCCGACAACATCTCCGTCGTGGCGATGACCTGGGCGGAAACGCATCCGGGCGCGCTCGCCGGCGAAGTGTCGACCCGGACGCTGAGGCGCGACGGCGTCACCACGCAGCTCGAGGATTTCAGCAAGGCGGACCACAGCGATCTGACCGACGCGGAGATCGAGCAGGCCATCGAGGAGATTCGCGCCGCGATCCGCAAACATACGCCGCAAAAACGCTGATGAGGCCCTCCAGGCGCAAGCCCGACGAACTGCGTCCCGTCGCCATCGACCGCCATTACACGCGGCACGCGGAGGGCTCGGTGCTGGTCGCGTTCGGCGACACCCGCGTGATCTGCACCGCGAGCGTCGAGGAGGGCGTGCCGGGGTTCCTCCGGGGGCGCAGCCAGGGCTGGGTGACCGCGGAATACGGAATGCTGCCGCGCGCGACTCATACGCGCACCGACCGCGAAGCGGCGCGCGGCAAGCAATCCGGGCGCACGCAGGAAATCCAGCGGCTGATCGGCAGGTCCCTGCGCGCCGTGACCGACCTCGAGAAGCTCGGCGAGCGCACCGTGAAGCTCGACTGCGACGTGATCCAGGCGGACGGCGGGACGCGCACCGCGAGCGTCACGGGAGCTTTCGTCGCCTTGCACGATGCGGTCGCGACGCTGCTCGAGCGCGGAATCCTCGCCGCGTCGCCCATCCGCGATTTCGTCGCCGCCGCGTCGGTGGGCCTCTTCGGGGGCGTGCCCGTCCTCGATCTCGACTACGCCGAGGATTCGGAATGCGAAACGGACATGAACGTGGTGATGACGGGCTCGGGCGGCTTCGTCGAGGTGCAGGGAACGGCCGAAGGCGCGCCCTTCTCGGCGGCGCAGATGGATGCGCTGCTCGCGCTGGCGAAGCGGGGAATCGCCGAGCTGATCGCCAAGCAGAAAGCGGCGCTCGGGCTCTCCTGATGCTGGGGCTCTAGTGATTTCCCCTCCTCTCTTGAGGAGGGGTGCCCGCGCAGCGGGCGGGGTGGTGGGGGAGCGAGCAGCGTAGTGGGGCGGCGAGCGGAGTAATGGGGTTTCCCCTCCTCACTTGAGGAGGGGTGCCCGCGCAGCGGGCGGGGTGGTGGGGTTCGGACCTCACCGGGATCGTCAACTCTCGTCGCGGACGAGCGTTGACCGTGCATGGCTCTTGTTCATAATGTTGCGCCACTGAAACCGCGCCGCCGGGAACTGCGCCGACAACTCACGATCGCGGAAGCTCGCCTGTGGAACCATCTCAAAGAGAGGAGTCTGCGGGGCAGAAAATTCCGACGTCAGCACAGCGTCGGGCCCTATATTCTGGACTTCTACTGTCCCAGAGAAAGGCTCGCTGTGGAGTTGGACGGCGCGGCACACGACCATGAAGCTGCACAAGACCACGATGCCACCCGGACGCGCTTCCTTAAACGCACCGGAATCCGGCTGGTCCGATTCGAGAATCGCGAAGTCATCGAGAATCTCGAAGCAGTTCTGGTAGTCATTGCGCGACAATTCACGATTGCGTGACCACCCCGGCGGCCTTCGGCCGCCACCCCTCCTCATTCGAGGAGGGGAAAGCAGTGGCGCCGTGATCACCTTCCCCTTCTCTTTTGAGGAGGGGTGCCCGCGCAGCGGGCGGGGTGGTCGGGTTTGAAGCCTCACCAGTTAAAATGTATGCGTGAAGAAGCTCGTGCTCGCCTCCTCCAATCCGGGAAAGCTGCGTGAGTTCGAGGCGCTGCTCGCACCGCTCGGCATGGAGGTCGTCCCCCAGGCGAGCCTCGGCATCGCCGATGCGGAAGAACCGCACGGCACCTTCGTCGAGAACGCGCTCGCCAAGGCGCGCCACGCGAGCGGCCGTTCGCGTCTTCCCGCGCTCGCCGATGACTCGGGCATTTGCGTGGGCGCGCTCGGCGGAGAACCCGGCGTGCACTCGGCGCGGTTTGCCGGCGAGCCGAAGTCGGATGCGCGCAACAACGAAAAGCTCGCGCAGCTCCTCGCCGGCAAGGACGATCGCCGCGCTCACTACTACTGCGTCGTCGTTCTCCTGCGCCACGCCGAGGATCCCGAACCGCTCATCGCCGAAGGAATCTGGGCGGGCGAGATCGTCGCCGAGCCGCGCGGCGCGAACGGATTCGGCTACGATCCACATTTTTTCCTGCGCGACTTCGGAAAGACCGCCGCCGAGCTCGAGCCCGAGCAGAAGAATCTCGTGAGCCACCGCGGGAAGGCGCTGCGGCGGCTCCTGGCGAAGCTGAGGGAGGGCGTTTGATGCCGGACCACCCCGGCGGCCTTCGGCCGCCACCCCTCCTCAAGCGAGGAGGGGAAAACAATAATCTCTCGCCCGCCGGTATCCGGCGAGGAGGGGAAAGCTATATCACCGTGGTCATCTTCCCCTCCTCACATGAGGAGGGGTGCCCGCGAAGCGGGCGGGGTGGTAAGTGGCACAAGTAATGACCCCCTCTCCCGCCGGTATCCGGCTTGGCGTGCTCCCGCCGCTCGCCCTCTACGTTCACATTCCCTGGTGCGTGAAGAAATGCCCCTACTGCGATTTCAATTCCCATCAGGTGAGAGGCGATGTCCCGGAGCGGGCCTACGTGGAGGCGCTCGTATCCGATCTCGAGCTTGCGCTTCCCGACGTCTGGGGGCGGCGCGTCTACAGCATTTTCTTCGGAGGCGGCACGCCCAGCCTCTTCTCGGCGGCCGCGATCGAGACCTTGATCTCGGCGTTCCGCGCGCGCCTCGCGCTCGCGGCCGATTGCGAGATCACCCTGGAGGCGAATCCCGGGACTTTCGAAGCGGAAAAGTTCCGAGGATACCGTGAAGCCGGCGTAAACCGGCTCTCGATCGGAATCCAGAGCTTCAACCCGAAACACCTCAAGGCGCTCGGCCGCATCCACGACGACGACGAAGCGCGGCGCGCGATCGAGATCGCCCGGGACTCCTTCGACAACGTCAATCTCGATCTGATGATCGCGCTCCCCGGGCAGACGCTCGCCGAGGCGCGCGCCGACGCCGAAGCCGCGCTCGCGGCCGGCACGACGCATCTGTCCTTCTACCATCTCACGCTCGAGCCGAACACGGCTTTCTACCGGCATCCGCCCGCGCTGCCGGATGAGGATGCCGCGGCTGCGATGCAGGACGCCGTCGGCACCGCCCTCGCTGCGCGCGACTATGCGCACTACGAGACTTCTGCCTGGGCGAAGCCCGGACGCGAATGCCGCCATAATCTCAATTACTGGCGATTCGGCGACTACCTCGGCATCGGCGCCGGCGCCCACGGCAAGCTGAGTTTCCCCGACCGCGTCACGCGCACCGCGCGCTGGAAGCAGCCCAGGGAATATCTCCAGCGGGTCGCCGAAGGCCGCCCGGTGCAGGAAATCCGCGAGGTCGGGCGCGAGGACCTGGTGTTCGAATTCATGATGAACGCCTTGCGGCTCACCGAGGGCTTTCCGGTCGCCTCGTTCGTGGAACGCACCGGTCTGCAGATCGCGGTCGCTGAAAGGCCGCTGCGGCAAGCCGAGGCGCGCGGACTCATCGTGCGGGACCACGAGCGCATCCGGCCGACGGACTTGGGGCAGCGCTTCCTCAACGATCTGCTGCAGCTGTTCTTGCCGGACGCAAAGAAAACCTGACCACCCCGCCCGCTCGCGCGGGCGCCCCTCCTCAAGTGAGGAGGGGAAAGAATGTCGGGCCTTTCCCCTCCTTTCTTAAGGAGGGGTGGCGCGAAGCGCCGGGGTGGTCAGACTTTTCTGAACACGAGATCCCAGACGCGGTGGCCGAGCGCGAGGCCGCGGCGCTCGAACTTGGTCTCCGGCCGGGCTTCCGGCCGGCTCGCGTAACCGGGCGCGGTGTTCCGCAGCGCCGGCTCGGCGGAGAGCACCTCCAGCATCTGCCGGGCGTATTCCTCCCAGTCGGTGCAGGCATGCACGCGCGCGCCGCGCTTCATTCTCGAGGCGAGCAGCGCGACGAACGCCGGCTGGATGAGGCGCCGCTTGTGATGGCGCTTCTTCGGCCAGGGGTCGGGAAAGAATACGTGCACGCCGTCGAGCGCCGCTGGAGCGATCATGTGCTCGACCACCTCGACCGCGTCGTGCTGGATGATGCGCAGGTTCGCGAGACGCAGATCGGCGATGCGCTTCAGGAGGCTGCCGACACCGGGGGTGTGGACCTCGATTCCGAGATAGTCGTTCTCGGGATGCTCCTGCGCGATCGCCGCGGTGGTCTCGCCCATGCCGAAGCCGATTTCGAGGATCCGGGGCGCGGCGCGGCCGAACACGCGGTCCAGGTCGAGCAGGACCGGCGAGAAGGGCACGCCGTAGACGGGCAGCAGCTCGGCGTGGGCGCGGCGCTGGGCTTTCGAAACGCGCCCCTGGCGCAAGACGAAGCTTCGAATCTGGCGCCGGTATTCTTGCAAGAAATATCTTGGCTACGCGGCCTTCGGCGAGATCAGGCCCGAAGCCGGCGAGCTGGGGCTGGCGGAGTAGAGCTTTTTAGGCATGCGCCCGGCGAGGAAGGCTTCCCGCCCGGCTTCGACGGCTTTTCTCATCGCCTGCGCCATCAGCACCGGGTTCTGCGCCTTCGCGACCGCGGTGTTCATGAGCACCGCGTCGCAGCCGAGCTCCATGGCGATGGCGGCGTCGGACGCCGTGCCCACGCCGGCATCGACCACCACCGGCACCTTGGCGCTGGCGATGATGAGCTGCAGGTTCCAGGGATTGAGAATCCCCATCCCCGAGCCGATCAGCGAGGCGAGCGGCATGATCGCGACGCAACCGATGCCTTCCAGCTGTTTTGCGATGATCGGGTCGTCGCTCGTATAGACCATCACCTTGAAGCCGTCCCGCACCAGGGTTTCGGCGGCTTTCAGCGTTTCGACGATGTTCGGGTAGAGCGTGTCCGGATCGCCCAGCACCTCGAGCTTCACCAGGTCGTGGCCGTCGAGCAGCTCGCGCGCGAGGCGCAGCGTGCGCACCGCGTCCTCCGCGCTGTAGCAGCCCGCGGTGTTGGGGAGGATCGTGAACCGGGAAGGCGGCAGCGCGTCGAGGAGCGACGGCTCGCCGGCGTTCTGGCCGATGTTGGTGCGGCGGATCGCGACGGTGACGATCTCGGCGCCGCTCGCTTCCACGGCGCGGCGCGTCTCGTCGAAGTCCCGATACTTTCCGGTGCCGATCAACAAGCGCGAGCGATACGCGCGCCCGGCGATGAGGAGCGGGTCCGCGATCTGTTCGGCGATACGCGTCGGAGCGTTCATCGCTAGCCTCCGCCTACGGCGACGACGATCTCGAGCGCATCGCCGTCGGCGAGCGCGGTGTCGGCATAGCGGCTGCGCGGCACGATCTCGCCGTTCTTCTCCACCGCGACGCGCTTTCCGGAGAGCTCGAGCGCTTCGAGGAGCAGCGCGACGTTCGCGCCCGGCTCCAGACGACGTGCTTGGCCGTTTACGGAGAGCTGAATCACGTTGAAACCCAGAGGCAGATCGGTAGAATTATCTTACCACGCCATGCTTTCCCGCGATTTTGCCGAAGTCAAGAAACTGCGTTCCGCCGGGAACTTCGCTTCCGCCTTGCCGCTCGTCCACTCGAGCAAAATAGAATCCGACGAAGACGCGTTCGAAGCGATGATTTGCCTGTTCGTCTCGGGGAATCTCGAGGCCGTCCTCGGGCAGGTCGGCAGGCACGAATGGAAGAGCAAATGGTCGCGCAATGCAAGCCAGGCGCTGGTCGGCCTGATTGCCCACAAGGACTCCCGGGAGGCGCTGTCGCTGGCGAGAACCGCGGCAAGCGAGCCCGGCATCCCTTACGACGCCGTCGCGCTGTACCTGATTCTCCTGCATACCAACAGGCTGATCGACGAGGCCCAGGCCTACATTCGGGCGAGATTGCAGGACCCGCCGCCCGGCGAGGTCCTTCTGTGCGTCGCATTGGCGGAAATCGCCTGCGCGACGGGCAACTGGGTAGGCGCCTATTCGCTCGCCTTGTCGGTTCTGTCGCGGGACATGAACAATTTTCGGGCGCTCCTGATTTCCAGCCTCGCCGGCTATGAGCTGGGCAACATCCACGAATCCCTGGGATACGCAATCAGGGCCCATCGGATCGCGCAGGCGGTGCCGGCGGTTGCGCTGCAGCTGATGCGCTGCCAGAACAAGATCGGGGACTACTATGCCGCGATAGCGGCATTCAACGGACTAGGCAGCGCGGAGAAGGTCCCTCCGGAGCTTCATGCGGAACTGGGCGTTGCCTATTCCGGACTGGGCGATCGGGAGAAGGCTGTCGATGCCTACCAGAACGCGCTCCGCACAGAACGCAAGTCGATCCTCGCCTTGCGCAATTTGCTGGAGCTCTACGTGAATTCAGGGGCCGGCGAGGACCTGCGCAGGCTCGTCAAGCAGCACGAAGCCGATATCCACGGCAACACCGATTGCGTGCAGTTGCTCGGGCTGGATTGTCTCAAGCGGGGAGACCTGGACGGGAGCTTCGACATGTTCAGAAAGTGCCTTTCACTGACGAGGAGGGTCGACTACTTTCCCGGCTGGCCGGTTCCCGAGCCGCGGATCCGCCACGATTACGAGCAGCTCCAGCTCCTGCAGCAGCGAGGCAGGCTCACTGAGAGCGCGGCGCTTGCCCTTCCTGTATTGAAGCGCTACTACGACCGGACCGGGGATGTCGGAAAAGCCTTCTATCCGGAGGGCAACGACGCGCAAGCCCTGAGAGGGGCATTGGGGGAGTTTCACTATTGGCCGGACGCTCCTTTTTCGGGCAAGGCGTTGGGTGAAACCGACTACGACGCCTTGGAGGCGTCGTATTTCAGGAACGCGCCCTCTCTGGTCGTCATCGATGATTTCCTGACGAGCTCGGCCCTTTTGGAGCTGCGCAGGTTTTGCGAGGAGGCGACCGTCTGGAAATCCCAATACGGCAATGGCTACGTCGGGACTTTCCTGTCGGAAGGATTCTGTCCGAGGGTGCTGCTGGCGGTGGCGGACGAATTGAGGCGGGCCATGCCGAGCGTCTTCGGAGATCACGCCCTCATCCAGGCGTGGGCGTTCAAGTACGATCAGAGGATGCGGGGAACCAACCTTCATGCCGATCTCGCCAAAGTCAACGTGAATTTCTGGATCACCCCCGATTCGGCATGCGAGGACCGGGAAACCGGCGGGATGGTCGTCTACGACGTACCGGCTCCCAGGAACTGGAGTTTTCAGGACTACAACAACAACCGCGCCAAGATCGACGCGTACATGAAGGAGCGGGGAGCGAGGCCGCACCGCGTTCCGTACAGGGAGAATCGCTGCGTCCTGTTCGACTCGACCCTGTTCCATGCGACCGACGAGCTGCACTTCAAGCCCGGGTATTCCAATCGAAGAGTCAACCTCACTCTCCTGTACGGCAAGGCACTGCATTTCTGACCCGCCGCAACGACGACCCCTTGCCGCGGTTCCGAGGCGAACGGAAACGTCGTAAAATCGATCGACCGCGGGTGTAGTTCAATGGTAGAACGAAAGCTTCCCAAGCTTAAGACGAGGGTTCGATTCCCTTCACCCGCTCCAAATCAAATGCCCGCGTCCTTCGACGGTAAG
>VBCH01000223.1 GCA_005884455.1 Betaproteobacteria bacterium | reverse complement strand
AGCCTCCCTCGAGAACCGACACGATTCTTCCTTCAGAGTATTTATCCGCAACTTCCTTGATGCGCTGCGTGACCCAGGCGTAGTCGGCTTCGGTGAAGCGCAAGCCGGCCATGTCGTCCTCGACGTGGGCATCGAAGCCCGCCGAGACGAAGATCATCTGCGGCTCGAGCTCGTCGAGGGCCGGCATCCAGATTTTCTCCACTGCCCTGCGCAAGGCCTTGCCGTCCGAGCCTGCGGGGAGCGGCACGTTGGCCATGTTCGGCGCGGGATCCTCGGTGCCGCTGTAGGGATAGAACGGATGCTGGAATATGCTCGCCATCACGACGCGCTCGTCGTCGCTGAAGATGTCCTCGGTGCCGTTGCCGTGATGCACGTCGAAGTCGATGATCGCCACGCGCTCGATGTCGTGATGCTCGAGCGCGTGCTTGGCCCCGACGGCGACGTTGTTGAAGAGGCAAAACCCCATCGCGCGGGTGCGCGTCGCGTGATGGCCGGGCGGGCGCACCGCGCAAAACGCGCTGCCGGCGCGCCCCCCGATCACGAGGTCGGTCGCAAGCACCGCGGCCCCCGCCGCGTGAAGGGCCGCATCCCAGGTGTGCGGGCACATCGCGGTATCGGGATCGAGGTGCACGATCCCGCTCCGCGGCGAGGCCTCGCGAATCGCTTCGATGTATTCGACAGGATGCACCCGGGCGAGCTCGCTCATCTTGGCAGGGGGCGCGTCATGGCGCTCGAGAAGTCCGGCAAGCCCCGAGGAGATGAGATGGTCTTCGATCGCGGCGAGCCGCGCCGGGCTCTCCGGGTGCTGGCGGCCCATGTCGTGCCTTGCGCAGTCGGCATGCGTGATAAACGCCGTCGCCATGAGCTTTATTCCTTCCGTCCAATAATAACGGCTTTCCAGTAAACTTACGACTTTAACAGGTGGCATGCCGGCTCGAGCCGCATCGGATGTCCTATCCGCTCATTCAGGGCGTCGTACAGCAGGCGGGAAAAATCATTCTCGGCAAGGAGCGCCAGATCCGTCTCGCGCTCGCCTGCCTGCTCGCGAGCGGGCACTTGCTGATCGAAGACCTGCCCGGCGTCGGCAAGACCACCCTCGCGCAGGTGCTCGCGAAGCTCCTGGGCTTGAATTTCCACCGCATCCAGTTCACAAGCGACATGCTTCCCGCCGACATCGTTGGCGTATCGGTATACGAGCGCGAAAGCTCCACCTTCAAGTTCCATGCGGGGCCGATTTTTTCGCAGTTGATCCTCGCCGACGAAGTCAACCGCGCCACGCCCAGGACGCAGTCGGCCCTGCTCGAGGCGATGGAGGAGCATCAGGTCACGACCGAAGGCGAGACGCGCAGGCTTCCCGAGCCCTTCTTCGTCGTCGCGACGCAGAATCCCTCGCACCTGGTAGGCACCTTTCCGCTGCCCGAATCCCAGCTCGACCGGTTCCTGATGCGGATCGAGCTCGGATATCCCGACCGCGATGCCGAGCGCACGCTGCTGCAGGGCGCGGACCGCCGCGACATGATCGCCGGGCTCGACGCCTGCCTCGCTCCGGGCGATCTCATGGATCTGCAGGCGATGGTGAAGACCGTGCACGCCGCGGCGCCGCTGCTCGATTACATCCAGGCGCTCGTCGAGCATTCGCGGCGCTCGCCCGAGTACGCGGCGGGCCTCTCTCCGCGCGCCGCGCTCGCGTTGCTGCACGCGTCGCGCGCCTGGGCGCTGATCGAAGGCCGCGACAAGGTCCTCCCGGAGGACGTGCAGGCCGTGCTCCCCGGCGTGGCCGGCCACCGCCTGCGGCCGGTGCACGACGGGGTTCGCGCCTCGAGCCTCGACAAGGCGCACGGCCTGATCTCCGCCGTGCCCATCCCGTGAAGCTCGACCGGGTCCTGCAGTATTCTCAGGCCTACAATTTCTTCCAGTGGGTGTTCCGCAAGCACGCGCCTGAACCGGGGGTCGTGTTCCTCAGCCAGCGCCGCGTCTACATCCTGCCCACGCGCCACGGCTTGACCTTCGGGCTCGCCGTGATCCTGATGCTGATCGGTTCGATCAATTACAATCTCTCGCTCGGTTACGTGCTCACGTTTCTGCTCGCGGGCCTGGGCATCGTCTCGATCCTGCATACGTTCCGAAATCTCGCGCACCTCTACGTAAGCGCCGGGCGCGTCGCGCCCGTGTTCGCAGGGGACACGGCGCAGTTCGAGCTCGTTTTCGAGAACAAGAGCGACTTCGATCGCCATTCCCTCGATCTCGCCTGTCGCGGAGTCCGGGTGAGCTGCGACGCGCCCGCGCACCAGCACTGCTCGGTGGCGCTGCCCGTAAAGGCCGAGAAGCGGGGCTGGTTGCAGCTCGAGCGGGTGACCGTGGATACGCGGTTTCCTTTGGGGCTGATGCGCGCCTGGAGCTACGTGCAGCCGGACATGCGCGCGCTCGTGTACCCACGACCCGATTTGGCCCCGCTGCCTCCCGAGCATTCCGACGCGGACACCGGCAACGCGATTTCGGCGGGTGCGGGCACGGACGATTTCGCCGGCCTGCGCCCCTACCACGCGAGCGATTCTCCGCGTCACATAGCCTGGAAGGCCTCGGCACGCAGCGAGGTCTTGCTCACCAAGCTCTTCGCGGGGCGCGCCGCCTCTGAGCTCTGGTTCGACTGGGATCGACTCCCCGCCGGCATGTACGCGGAGGCGCGGCTGTCGCGGCTCGCCCGCTGGGTCATGCTTGCCGAGGAACGCGGCCTGCGCTACGGTCTGAGGCTGCCAGGCGTCGAGGTGCCCCTGGGTGAAGGATTCGCGCACCGGGAGCGCTGTCTGAAAGAGCTTGCTCTCTACCGTGGCTGAGCCGCGAAACACTGAAACTCTGACGCCGCTGCCGTTCGCGATGCTCATCGCCGGCGCGACCCTCGCGGTGGCCCCGCACACCTTGTGGCTGCCTTTTTGGGCCGACTTCGCCGCGACCGCGCTCCTCATCTGGCGCGCTATCGTGTCGATTCGCGCCGGTGCCCTGCCTCGGCGCTGGCTGCTGATTCTGCTGACTTTCTCCGGCGCAATCGGGGTCTTTTTTTCCTATCGCACGATCATGGGCCGGGATCCAGGGGTGACACTCCTCGTGCTGCTCCTGTTTCTCAAACTGCTGGAGACTCGAGCCCGGCGCGACATCTTTGTCGTGGCTTTTCTCGTGTACTTCGTCGCTCTGGCCAACTTTTTCTACTCCCAGTCCATTCCGATCGCGGGGCTGATGCTGCTGACCGTGTTGGTCACCACGACCGCGCTCGTCGGGTTCAGCGCGCCGCTGCGGCCCGTCGTCGACGATCTGAAAACAGCCGGCCGCATGCTGGCTCAGGCGGGCCCGGTGATGCTGCTGCTGTTTTTCCTGTTCCCTCGAGTGCAGGGGCCCCTATGGGGAATGCCGCAGGACGCCTACAGCGGCGTGACCGGCCTGTCGGAGACCATGTCGCCCGGCTCGATCAGAGACCTGTCCCTGTCGGACGCGATCGCATTCAGGGTCAAATTCGAAAGCGATTCGCCGCCGCGCGCGCTGCTGTACTGGCGCGGCCCGGTGCTGTCGGATTTCGACGGCCTCGCCTGGCGGGTGGGCCTGCCGCAGCTGCGCCGGAACATGAGCATCGAGGCCGCCGGCTCGCCGGTCGATTACGAGGTGACCCTCGAGCCGCACAACCGCAACTGGATGTTCGCGCTGGAGATGCCGGCGCGCATCCCGCCGAGCGCGCGTCTCACCTCCGAATACCTCGTGATCTCCCTGACGCCGATCCGCAGCCGGATCCGCTACGAAATGCGCTCCTTTCCCCAATTCCAGGCTGCGAGCGGAGGCAATCCCGAGGACCTCGCGATGGCGCTCAGGCTCCCCCGTGGCGTCAATCCGCGTTCGCTTGCGCTCGCGAGCGAGTGGCGCGAGTCGCTCGCCGACAATTCGGCGATCGTGCGCCGCGCTATCGAGTTCTTCCGCGGCAGCCGCTTCGAGTATACGCTGCAGCCGCCGGCGCTCGGCCGGAACTCCGTGGACGAGTTTCTGTTCGACACGAAGCAGGGGTTCTGCGAGCACTTCGCCTCGAGTTTCGTGTTTCTGATGCGCGCTGCCGGCGTGCCCGCCCGCGTCGTAACCGGTTACCAGGGAGGAGACACCAATCCGGTGGACGGCTACATGGTCGTGCGCCAGGCCGACGCCCACGCCTGGGCTGAAGTGTGGCTTGCCGGGAGCGGCTGGACCCGCGTCGATCCCACCGCCGCAGCGGTCCCGGTCCGAGTCGAGCTCGGCATCACGGCCGCGGCGCCAGCAGGAGCGACGCTTCCGCTGCTCATGCGCACCAATCTCAATTGGCTGAAGGGCCTGCGCAACAACTGGGAGGCTCTCACGAACCAGTGGAACCAGTGGGTGCTCGGTTACAACCCCGATCGCCAGCGCGAGATGCTTTCGTGGCTGGGCGTGCCGCAGCCGAGCTGGCAAACGATGACCGTGATGCTGTTCTGGAGCGTGGCCGGAGTGCTGCTGCTGACCGCGCTTTGGCTGCTTCGCGGCATACGGCGCGAGGATACGGTGCAGCGCGCCTGGCTGCGCTTCTGCGACAAGCTCGCGCGCGAGGGTCTTGCGCGCGCGCGCGCCGAGGGCCCGCTCGACTACGCGGACCGCGTTGCCCGGGTGCTCCCGGCGCGCGAGAACGCCGTGCGTGCCATCGCCTCACTCTATGTCGATCAGCGCTACGGCCCGGGACCCGACGCCCGCTCGATCGCCCGACTGACGCACCTGGTGCGGGAATTCGCTCCTTGAAAGCCTGTCACGCGTTCTTCGCGGCCGCGGCCCTCGCGCTGCAGATCGGCTCGGCCGCCGCCGCGGATCCTCCGCCTTACCCGCATCGCAGGGAAGTGAAGGAGTTCATCGCCGAAATGGTGAAGAAGCATGGCTTCACCCGCAGGGAGCTCAACCGCGTCTTCGGCAAGGCGCAGTTTCAGCCCGCGATCATCAAGGCGATGGAGCAGCCCGCCGAAACCGCGCTCGCGTCCTGGCAGGCCTACCGCGCGATTTTCATCAACCCCCAGCGCGTCGAGGCGGGCGTGCAATTCTGGAACCGCAATGCCCAGCCCCTTGCGCGCGCCGCCAGCGAGTTCGGCGTGCCCGAGGAAATCATCGTGGGCATCATCGGCGTGGAGACCACTTACGGCCGCAATATCGGGACCTACAAGGTGATCGATGCTCTCGCCACGCTCGCGTTCGACTATCCGAAGCGCGCGCAGTTCTTCCGCGGCGAGCTGGAGAGCTACCTGATGCTCAGTCGCGAGGCGAAGATCGATCCCCTGCGCGTCAAGGGATCGTACGCGGGGGCGATCGGCATTCCCCAGTTCATGCCGGGGTCGTACCGGCGTTTCGCGGTGGATTACGACGGCGACGGACTGAGCGATCTCGCGACAAGCCCCGCGGACGCCATCGGCAGCATCGGCAATTTCCTGAAGGCGCACGGCTGGGTTCGCGGAGAGCCCGTGGGTTTCTCCGCCGAGGTGAGCGGTGAGGGCTGGCGCAAGCTTGCCGAGGCGGGAGTCACGCCGGCCAATCGCGCCGCCGACCTTCCGGGGTTCGGCGTGAAACTCGCCGTTCCCATGCCTCCGGACACCCGCTGCGCGCTGATCGAGCTGGAAACGCCGGGCCAGCCGTCCGACTTCCGGGTGACACTGCAGAACTTCTTCGTCCTGACGCGCTACAACCGATCCAACCTCTACGCCGCCGCGGTCATGGATCTCGCCACGGAGCTGGCCCGGGCGAGGCCCGGACTGCCCGCTCCGCCGCCAAATCCCGGCCGGGAAGACTCGTGAACCCGCGTTCCTATCGCTACTACGAATTCGTCATGGCGGCGTTCGTCACGGTGCTGATCTGCTCGAACCTGATCGGCCCCGCAAAGATTTGTCAAGTTCAGCTTCCGCTGATCGGGTCGGTGTCGTTCGGGGCGGGCGTACTTTTTTTTCCGATTTCCTACGTGTTCGGCGACATCCTCACCGAGGTCTATGGCTACGCCCGTTCCCGACGCGTGATCTGGGCCGGCTTCGCCGGTCTCGCCTTCGCAGCTTTCATGGCGTGGATCGTGGTTGGCTTGCCCCCAGCGCCCTTTTGGAAAAACCAGGAGGCCTACGAAATCGCATTCGGCTCGACCTGGCGCATCGCAGCGGCTTCCTTGATCGCGTTCCTGTGCGGGGAATTCGTCAACTCGTTCGTGCTGGCGAAGATGAAAATCCTCACGCGGGGCCGGTGGCTGTGGACGCGCACTATCGGCTCGACGATCTTCGGCGAGGGCGTCGATTCCCTGATCTTCTACCCGCTCGCGTTCTATGGAAGCGGACTGATTCCCGATGACAGGTTGCCGCAGATCATGCTCGTCCAGTTCGTCTCCAAAGTCGGATTGGAAGTGGTGTTTACGCCGCTGACATACGCCGTGGTGGGCTGGCTGAAGCGCGCCGAACACGAGGACTACTACGACAGGGATACGGATTTCAACCCCTTTACTCTCAAGACCTGATCGACCGATCTCGAGAAACCAGGCGCGAAATGCCAACAATTCACGTTTTCGCCTGAAAATCGGCGGTAGAATTGCACTCGTTTTCCCCCAAGGGCAAACCAACCGGAGGACGCGATTCAAGTGCAAGCTAACCGTCGCGGCAACGAGTACGATGTTTCTTGCCGGGTAAACACCACCGACTCGGCGCTCGTCAACGCGGAAGTAGACCGGATCTTCCTCGAACTGTATCCCCGGTCGGCGACCGCCCAGATCGACCGGGCGTTTCGCGACCTCACCACGATGTACCGCGGGGACCGCCCGGGGTACCACGCCTGCGACACGGCCTATCACGACATCCAGCACGTGCTCGAAGTCACCCTGGCGATGGCGCGGCTGATCGACGGCTACGAACGCGCGCGCATGGGCCTGGAGCCGCTCGATGCGGCCATGTTCCGGCTGGGGGTTGTCACGGCCCTGTTCCACGACTGCGGTTACATACGAACGCTCGACGACAGTCAGCACAAGAACGGGGGCGAGCTGACGCTGACCCACGTTTCGCGCGGCGCTCGCTTTCTGAGGGACTACCTGCCCAAGATCGGTATGGGCGAGGTGGCCGACGTCGCCGCCTCGCTGATCCACTTCACCGGTTACGAGATCTCGGTCTCCGAGATCAACGTGCCGTCCCTCGGCTACAAGTTGCTTGGCAGCCTGCTCGGCTCCGCGGACATCATCGCGCAGATGTCGGACCGCTGCTACCTGGAAAAGTGCCGCGACCGACTCTATCCGGAATTCCTCGCCGGCGGCATCACCCGCAAGCGTCTTCCGGAGGGAGGCGAGGCGGTCCTGTACGAATCGGGTGAGGACCTGGTAAGGAAAACCCCGCATTTCTATGAGGGCGCGAGCCGCCGGCTCGACGCCGACCTCGGCGGAGCCCACAAGTACGCGCAGGCTCACTTCGGCGGGCAGCACCTGTACCTGGAGGAGCTCACGAAGAACATCGAGTTCGCGCAAGCCATCAACGACGGCACAGCTTTGAAGCGCAATCCCCCCAACACCATCACGGACGACGTCCGCTGATCGCAGGCGCGGGGATTCCCCGCGCTGCCTTTCCAAAGTTTAGAGAAGCACGTCCTTCGACAGGCCGCGCCGGCACAGGATGCGCCGCAGCTGCGCGAGAGCCTCGAGCTGAATCTGGCGCACGCGTTCGCGCGTGAGCATGAGCCGCGAGGCGAGCTGCTGGAGCGTGAGCAACTCCCCCCCGTTCAGGCCGAAACGCCGCTCGATCACAGCGCGTTGCTTGTCGTTCAATTCTGCGAGCCATTCGCGAACGAGCGACTCGATTTCGTTCGCATGCAGCTGCAGCTCGGGGCTCATGCCGCTCTCGTCGGCGATCGACTCGCCGATCGAGAGCATCGGATCGACTTCGAGCGGCGCATCGAGAGAAGCGGTGTGCTCGCTGCGCGACAGCAACCGGAGCACTTCGTCGGTGTCCTTGCCGACGAGGTGCGCGATGTCCTCGGCGGTTGGTTCTCTCTCGGCGTGCGCCTCCAAATGGCGCTTCGCGCGAAGCACGGTGTTCAGCTCCTTGATCACGTGCACCGGCAGCCGGATCGTGCGCGACTGGTTCATGATGGCGCGCTCGATGTTCTGCCGGATCCACCAAGTGGCATAGGTGGAAAACCGAAAACCACGCTCGGGATCGAACTTGTCGAGCGCGTGCATCAGCCCGAGGTTGCCCTCCTCGACGAGGTCCAGAAGCGGCATTCCCCGGTTGAGATAAGCCTTGGCGACGTTGACCACCAGGCGCAGGTTGTGCTCGATCATTTTCTGCCGGGCCGAGAAATCCCCGGCGACGGCACGTCGGGCGAAATGCAGCTCCTCCGCCGGGGTGAACAAGCGATTGAGACCGATCTGGTGCAGATAGAGCTGGGTCGCATCGCTGAGGGCGTCGGTTTCCGGTGCATCTTCACCCCGCTCCGCGCGGGAGCGGGCTTCCGCCACCCCATCGGGCGCCAGGCGCCCGGGTTCCTCGGAAACAGCGGGGGCTTGCTCGACGGCGTCCGCGAGGTCACTCCCGCCCCAATCCGCCTGGAGTTCCTGCTCCGGCGCGCGCGAGTTCACGACGGCCGGTCCGGCAGGAATTTCAGGGGGTCGACGGGCTTGCCGAGACGCCGGATCTCGAAATGAAGCTTCGCCTGGGAGGAATCGGTATTGCCGATCTCGGCGATCTTCTGGCCCCTCACCACATTCTGTCCTTCCTTCACCAGCAGGCTGCTGTTGTGGGCATAGGCGGACAGATAGGTCTGGTTGTGCTTGATGATGATGAGCTTCCCGTAGCCGCGCAGCCCGATGCCGCTGTAGACGACGCGTCCGGAGGCCGAAGCGAAGACCGGATCGCCGACCTTGCCGAGGATGTCCACGCCCTTGTTGGTCGCCTCGGAGAATCCCGCGAGAACGCGGCCCGTCGCCGGCCAGATCCATGCCACCGTGTCTTGCCCATCCTCGGCGCCCGGCTGCGGCGCCACCGGTTCGGCCCTCGGCTGGGGCGGTGACTGTCGCAACAGCATCGCGAGATTCTCCTCGGAATAGGGCAGCTTCATCGCCTTGGGGCCAGTCTTGAGAAGGTCGCCCGCGGGCCTGGGCGGTTCTGTTCCCGCCCGCGGCTCCGCGCCCGCCCGCGAATCCCCGCCGAGCGAGCGTGTCTCCACCGAGCCCGGTACGGTCACCGGCTGCACCTGCACACGGGCGTCCGGCTGGACTTGCGCGCCGGCCTCCGGCTGCGCCGCCACGACCGGCCCCGGCGGCCGCATGCGCAGCACCAGCCCGGCCTTGATGGCTGCCGGATCGCTGATGTTGTTCCAAGCGGCGAGTTCCCGATAATCGAGGCCGTTGTCGAGCGCGATGCTGTAAAGGGTATCGCCGCGCTTGACGGTGTAGCTCTCGGGGCGTTGCTCCGCGGGGAGCGGCGCCGGCCTCGCGGCGGAGGGACGCCCGACGGTCCGTTCGACGACCGGCGCCCGGTACGGGCTCGCGCATCCGGCCACGTAAGCGCACGCGAGTACGGCGAAAAAAATCCCGGCCAGCCTCACTGCTTGCCTCCTCTCAAAGGTACGAAACGCACGGCGTCGAGCCATTTTTCCGTGAATCCGCTCGGAGTCCTCTCGATGAGGCACAGCGCCTGATCGCCGCTTCCCACGGGCACGATCATTCTGCCATCCGGCGCCAGCTGCTGCAAAAGCGCACCGGGAACCTCGGGAGCCGCCGCGGCGACGATGATGCCGTCGAAAGGCGCTGCCTCGGGCAATCCCCGCGTCCCGTCGGCGTGCACCAACCTCAGGTTTGACAGACGCAAAGGGCGGAGGTTGCCGCGCGCCTTTTCCAGCAATTCCGCAATGCGCTCGACCGAATAAACTTCTGTTGCGAGCCGCGCGAGTACTGCCGCCTGGTAGCCGCAGCCGGTACCGATTTCGAGCACGTTTCCCAGAGGCACTTCGCCGCGCAAGGCTTCGATCATGCGCGCCACCACGAAGGGCTGCGAGATGGTCTGCTCGAAGCCGATCGGCAAGGCGGTATCCTCATAGGCGCGACTCGCGAGCGCTTCCTCGATGAAAATATGGCGCGGGATGGCGGCCATCGCGGCGAGCACGGCTTCGTCGCGTATGCCCTTCTCCCGCAGGCGCGCAACCATGCGGTCGCGCGTGCGCTGCGAAGTCATCCCGATTCCGCGGGTCTTCGGGAGCACTATTTCGCCGCCAGCCACGTTTTGATCGCGGGAATCTGCTGCTGATGCGTAAGGTCCATCTGCAGCGGCGTGAGCGACACGCAGTCGGACGCGACAGCGTGAAAATCGGTCCCCGGCCCGGCGTCCTGCGCGCTCCCGGCGGCGCCCACCCAGTACACCGTCTCGTTGCGGGGAGTCTTGGTCTTGATCATGGGCTCGGCCTTGTGGCGTCGGCCGAGCCGCGTTACTTCGAAACCCTTCAGCGCGTCGTAGGCGACGTCGGGAACGTTCACGTTGAGCAATACGGGCTCGCGTGGTGGCCGCTTCTGGAAGCGCTCGACCAGCTCGAGCGTGACGCGGGCCGCCGTGGCATAGTGCTTTCCCGCCTTGCTGGCGAGCGAGATCGCGAGCGACGGGATGCCGAGCAGATACCCCTCGGTCGCCGCTGCGACGGTGCCCGAGTAGATGGTGTCATCGCCCATGTTCGCGCCCAGATTGATGCCCGAGATGATCATGTCGGGCATCTCCTCGAGCAATCCGGTGACCGCGAGATGAACGCAGTCCGTCGGCGTGCCGTTTACGAATCGGAAGCCGTTCGCGGATGTGCGCACCGAAAGGGGCCGATCCAGGGTGAGCGAGTTGGAGGCGCCGCTGCGGTCACGCTCGGGCGCGACCACGGTGACGCTCGCAAGATCGGAGAGCGCTTCTGCAAGGACTGCGATGCCGGGCGCGAAGTACCCGTCGTCATTGCTGAGCAGAATGCGCACTTTTGCTCTAACCCTGGCCTATCGAAAGATCAGAGTCCGATTGCTTGGAAGCGCGGGCACACGCGACGCATTCTACCAGCCGGGCCGACTCATCCTCCTCGGTTGTTGCCGGCCGGCGACACCGGAACAATCCGGAAATCAGTCGATTGCAGAATCCTCAGCCGGGGCATCCGAACAAGAAAAAAGCCCAGGCTTCGTGTCTGGGCTTTCGCTTGTGTTGGTTGGGCGTCAAAAAGTGTCGGATCCCGCACACCCTGCGCTGAATCCCCCTCTTCCGGCCCTGTGTTACGAAGAAAGCTAGCGCTCGTCTACGGTCCCAGCGTTGCCCAGCTGACCAAAGAACCCCGCGCGGAAGCCTTTGGCGTAATCGTCGATTCCGACCTGGAGATACAGAGTGAGCGCGCTGCCCCCGCCGCGGGCCGACCGCCCGTCAGCGACTCCGCTGACATAATTGGCCGAAGGACTACCGTTCCCGAGGGCCTTGAACTCTGTCACCGTTCCCATGACCGCTTCCCTTAAGTAATGCCTTCCCTCAGTTCAGCAAGCAGCGTGCCAATGAAGCTGATTCGAGGCGACGCCCTAGAATGGATTCCGCCGAAGTCAGATCTTGACTCAGCATCTTTTCATCCTTGTTAAGGAGTAGCCGGCCAGAAATCCCTGGCGATATTCGTCCAGATCGCCTAGGGGATAGCTTGGAGTCTGCGTCCCGTATCTGCGTGCCGCGGTGCCATCGAGGTAGCCCTCCGCAAAAGCCTCGGACCAGCCGTTCTTCGCGGCCAACTCCCTGAACTCCTCTTTGGGCAAGATTTTCACGTTCCCTCCCTCAGGGTTGCGGAAGGGAAAGCGGAGCAATTTCCGGGCCGGTTTGGTCAACGCCGCGCCGCAGCGAGAACTCCGCGCACGTCCTCGATCGCAGACAGTGCGCGCTGCAGCTGGTCGATGTCTTCGACTTCGACGGTGAAGTACATGGAAGCGATGTCGTTGCGCGTCTGCGTCTTCGCCGCGATCACGTTGGTCTTCTCCCGCACCAGGGTTTCGGTCACGTCGCGCAACAGCCCTTGCCGGTCGTTCCCGCGCACGACGATGTCCACAGGGTAGGCCTGGGCACCGCGCTTGCCCCAATCGGCGCCGATGATGCGCTCGGGAAAGCGCTCGGAGAGGCGCGCGAGGCTCGTGCAGTCGCGGCGGTGCACCGAGACCCCGCGTCCCCGGGTGACGAAGCCCGAAATCCGGTCGGGCGGTGCGGGCTTGCAGCAGCGCGCGAGCTGCGTGAGCAGGCGCTCGACGCCCACGACGAGAACCCCGCTGCTCGATTGTCCGGCCGGAGCACGCTGCGCTGGAATTTCCTGCGAAAGCGAGCGCTCCGTACCTCCGCGCAGCGCGGTCTGCAGCTGCCGCGATCCGACTTCCTCGCGCCCGACCGCCGCGAAAAGCTCCTCGGGCTCGTCGAAACCGAGGGTCTTCGCCAGGTCATCGAGGCTGGCGGCGCGTTTGCCCTCGCGCTGCAATTCGCGCTCAACGGCAGCACGCCCCGCCGCGACCACGCTTGCGACTTCGCGGCTGTTGAACCACTGGCGCACCTTGTTGCGCGCGCGCGAGCTCCTTATGTAGCCGAGCGCGGGATTGAGCCAGTCGCGGCTCGGGCCTCCGGTTCTGGCGGTGATGATCTCGACGGCTTCCGCATTCTTCAGCCGGTAGTCGAGGGGGACGATCGCCCCGTTCACCTTGGCGCCGCGGCAGCGGTGCCCGATGTCAGTGTGCAGTGCGTATGCGAAGTCCACCGGCGTCGCTCCTTGCGGCAAGTCGATGACCTTGCCCTGCGGCGTGAGCACGTAGACGGTGTCGTCGAGCACTGCGTGCTTGGACTGCTCGATCCAGTTCGACGCATCGACGATCTCGTCGCGCCACGCGAGCATCTGCCGCAGCCAGGCGATTTTCTCGTCGAAAGGATCGCCTTTGCCGGTTGCGCGTCTTGCCCTTTCCTTGTAGCGCCAGTGCGCGGCGACGCCCAGCTCCGCGTCGCGGTGCATCTCGCGGGTGCGGATCTGCACTTCCAGCGCCTTGCCCTGCGGACCGATCACCGCCGTGTGCAGCGAGCGGTAGAGGTTCGCTTTCGGCCGCGAGATGTAGTCGTCGAATTCCCTGGGGATCGGCGCCCAGAGGTTGTGCACGACGCCGAGCACCGTGTAGCAGTCTTTCGCCTCGTCCACCAGCACGCGAAGTCCGCTCACGTCGTGGATTTGCGAGAAATCGAGCGACTTTGCGCGCATCTTGCTGTAGATGCTGTAGAGGTGCTTCGGCCTGCCGCTGATCTCCGCCCGGATTCCGGCGCCGGCGAGCTCGTCGGCGAGCGCGCCGATCGCCTCCTCGACGAAGCGCTCGCGCTCGCTGCGGCGATCTTCGAGAAGGCCGGCGATGCGCTTGTAGAGCTCGGGCTCGAGGTAGCGGAACGACAGGTCCTCGAGCTCCCACTTGAGCTGCCACACCCCGAGGCGATTGGCGAGCGGGGCGTAGATATCGAGCGTCTCGCGCGCGAGCTGCGCCCGCTCGGCATCCGGGGCGCGCGCGAGCCAGCGCAGCGTCTGCGTGCGGCTCGCAAGGCGCAGCAGCACCACGCGGATGTCCTCCACCATGGCGAGCAACATCTTGCGCAGCACCTCCGCCTGCGCCTGCGAGTCCTTGCCCTGCGCCGCCGTGCGCGTGATCACACGCAGCGCGTTGAGCCGGCTGATTCCCATGACCAGAGAGGTGACCGCCCCTCCGAACGATTCCGTCAGCGTCTCCTCCGCCGCGGGAAGATAGGCGGGCACGGCGAAAAGAAGCCCGGCGGCGCGCGCATCGGCGTCGAGCCTGAGCTCGGCCACGCTGCGCGCCGTCCCCACCGCGTGCTCATAGGCCGGCTCGCCGGTGCCCAGCAGCTTTCCGCCGTAGAGGTCGGCAGCGAAGGCCAGCGCGCGGGCGAGCGAGCTCCGGTCCTCGTCGGAGATTCCGGCGTTGAGGATGTCGGACTCGACAATTTCGGCGAGATCCGGGCGCATAGTGGAGACCATGCTCGGAGTTTATCCCACGCCGTAGCGCCGCAGCGCGGCGTCCCGGATAATCCGTCTTTTTCCGGGAACTTCCCGCCGCTAGAGATGGGCTTCTTCCGCGATTGGTGCCGCAAGCGCGTGCTGAGAAGGGCCCGCCTCGACGAGGCGCTCTGGGACCGAGTCGCCTCGAGGCTCTCCTACCTGCGCGGCCTGTCCAAGGAGGAAACGGCCCGGCTGAAGCAGCTCGTCGTCCTCTTCCTCGCCGAAAAGGAAATGCACGGTGCGCAGGGCTTTCGACTGACGGACGAAGTGCGCCTGTCGATCGCCGCGCAGGCTTGCCTGCCGATTCTCAATCTCGGCCTGGACGTCTACAACGGATGGGTGGGGGTCGTCGTCTATCCCGGCGAATTCCGCGTGCGCAAAGAGGAAATGGACGAGCACGGAATCGTGCACAGTTTCGACGAGGAACTCGCCGGGGAGGCCTGGCCGGGCGGGCCGGTGATCCTCTCCTGGGAAGACGTGGGATCGGCCGAACGCGGCTACAACGTGGTGATCCACGAATTCGCGCACAAGATCCACATGGATGGAGCGGGCGATGCGGACTTTCCGGCGGCGCGCCCCGGAATGGACGCGGCGGAATGGCGCAGGATTCTCGAAGCGGCCTACGGGCGTTTTTGCAGCGAGGTCGACTCGGGTCAACCGACCTTCATCGACGAGTACGCCGCCGAGCACCCGGCCGAGTTCTTCGCCGTGATGAGCGAAGCCTTCTTCACCGAATCGGCCGTGCTCGCGCGCGACTGGCCGGAGCTATACCGGCAATTCGCGCTTTTCTACCGGCAGGATCCGGCGGGACGGGCGGGCGGCTGACACGGTCCTCTGTTGAGTTCAGGGAATAAAGTTCAAAGTCTCGGGCAGCGGACCGTTGATCGGGACTTCGAAAAACGGACCGATGCCGTCGGGGTCGATCACCAGTACGCCGTCGGAGGCGAAGAACACGGCAATTTGAGTCTGCGCGCCCACCGCGAACGGCGCGCCCGCGGGGCTCGCGATGTTCGTCAGGAAAGTGTGCGGATTCTTCGATATCGCCGGGTTGGCGGCGAACGCGAGATCGTTCCGGAAGTAGGTCGTCTGTCCCGTGAGATCGCCCGCGCGGATGATGGCGCTGGCGGTGGGATTGGGGACCGTCTGGTCGCCTTTCGCGAACTGGAAGATCACCGGCTTCGGCGCGTTGCCGCCCAGCGGGTGCTTGCGAATGTAAGGGGCGTACGCGACGGGATTCCCCGCTTGCTGGGCCCATTCGCTGTGCTCGAGATATTTCTGGATGTCCATCGCACCCGCAATATCGTTCACGACTGCCGGCTGGTCGCGCAGCGGGATGTTCTCGTTGAACGCGATCCCGCTTGGATCGCTGACGTTGATGAGCGACGGTATCCGGGTCGCGAGCGCAATTCCGACGAGCGGACGGAAAACGCCCAGCCGCGCGACTTCCGCGATGGACCCCCCCGCCACGTTCGGAACGCCGGCCTGGATGTTCGACTCCACGCCGAGCAGGATCGTGCCGTAGATGCCGCCGAACGACTGCCCGGCGTAGAAGATCCGTGAATCGTTCAGATCCGCTGCGCCATCACCGTCGACGTCGACGCCCGCCTCGATCTGGCGAACGAGCTGCATCAGGTCGATCACCGTCTGGCGCAGGCCGTCGCGGCTGCCGATGAGGCTGCGCGGCGGAGTTGCGTTCACTCCTTCGGTCGAATCGATCGTGCCGTTCCCGTCCTGATCGATGCCGCGACCGCCTGCCGGAACGACCACGACATCGCCGTTCGTGCGCAGCACCGCCAGGGTGCCGAGCGCGCCGCCGCCGTGTCCCACGACGTTGATCGCGATCGTCGCAATGCCCCGGGACGCGAGCACCGATGCCACCGCCCAGGGCGCGCCGTACATGCTGTCGGTGAAGCCGTGTCCGAAGATCGCGACCGGCCAGCCGCCTGCGGGCTTCGGCCCGGCCGGCAGGAACAGCTCGAAGTGAATATCGTTCGCCGACTGCGGGACCGGTCGGCCCGTTCGCGTCGGTGTCGCAGGGATGAATTTGTCGGCGGTCTCGTAGTCCGGCGAACGGTACTTTCCGAACGCGATCTGCGCGATCGAGCCCGGCACGACATTCAGCGCCGGCGTTGGGAGAAAACTCGTCGCGAAAGCCGGTGCGGTACCGACCTGCCGGTCGAAGCGGATCGCCGCGACCTGCGGGAGCGGAAATACCGCGCGCACCGGGCCGCCCGGACCCTGGCCGACCACGAAGTCCGCGGGTGCAGGCTGGGAGCGCTTGATCTGATCGCGGATCTTGTCCAGGTCGGCGGTCGTGCTCTGCGTGGTGAAGACGCTCAAGGCGGCGATGCGGTGGCGCGCGGGCGGTACGTGGCGCCCCGCGTCGCGGTCGTCGGGATCGAAGCGATCCCAGCGGCCGGCCTCGATCGGATCTCCCTTCGCGTCGCGCACCCCGTCGGTCACGACCAGCACATAGCGGGTGTGCTCGTTCAGCTGTTCGTCGGACTCGAAGACCAGCGTGTTCGTGCCCGGATCCCATGAGACCTGATTGATCCCGACCCGCTGGCCGAAGCCGTCACCCGAGCGGGTATCGCCCAGGTTGATCAGAAACACTGTCTCGCTGTTGACCGAGTTCACGTCGATCGCGCCGGTAAACGGCACCGTGATGCGCGGTTGCACGTTGAACCCGTCGAGCGTGTTGAGGACATCGATGTCCGCGCAGTCCGACGGCTGTGCGTTGCAGTCTGGTTTCGGCAGCCGCACGCGCCGGAACGTGTTCTGGGAAAAATCGAAGCGCGTGAAGCGGTCGCTCGGGAACGGACCCTTGTCGGGGCTCGACCGATCGAGCCTCACGCCCACACCCGCAGCCAGCGCGACCGCCGACGTGACGGCGAGAACGAGCGCTACTGACGCGCGCCCGATGCGACCACAGAAATGGCGGATCATCGACATCGGAACCCCTTTGGGAGAGACAGGATGATAGCAAAATCAATTCGCCTTGGCTGCTACTGTTCCAGCAGGAAATCCCTCACGATCGCGATCTGATCGTCGTGAAGCAGGGTCGGCGCGTGGCCGACGCCGGCGATTTCCACGACTTTCGCCCGCGGGCCGCGTACCGCCATCTGCTCCGCGGTGTCGCGCCTGAGCAGGTCCGATTGCTCGCCGCGCAGGACAAGCGTCGGGCAGCGGATCGCATCGTAGAAGCTCCACAGCTCCACGTCCTTCCGCGACAGCTCGGCGTTGAACGGCACGGCAATCGCCGGGTCGTAGTGCATGCGCAGCGACCCGTCGGCATTCTTTCTCACGACATGCTCGGTGAGGAAACGCCACTCCGCGTCGGTGTGCGGACCGAAGGACGCGCTGGTCGAGCGCACGAACAGCTCGGCCGCTTCGATGTTCGGAAGAGGCGGCCACTTGCCGACGTAGGAGCTCAAGCGCTCGAGCGACACCGCCGTGAGCACCGGCCCGACGTCGTTCAGCACCAGCCTCGTGATGGGCGACCCGCGCATCGCCGCGATGCTCATCCCGACCAGCCCGCCGAGGGAGGTGCCGACCCAGTGCACCGACTCCACGTCCAGGCGCGCGATCAGGGTCACCATGTCGTACACGTAGGTCGGCACCGCGTATTCCATCGGATTCTCGAGCCAGTCGGAATCGCCGCGCCCGGCGACGTCGGGACAGACGACGCGGTAACCGTGGCGGACCATTTCGGCGGCCAGGCGGTCGAAATCGCGCGCGCAGCGGGTGAGCCCGTGAACGCAGACCAGGGTTTTGCTGCTTTCGCGCTCGCCCCATTCGAGGTAGGCGACGCGGTGCAGGCCGCCGGCGCTTGCGCACTGCACCTTGCGGCGCCGGAAAGGTTCGCTCATTTCGCGGGCCGCAGCCAGCAGCGCCGCAGCAGTTCCGGAATCCAGCGCGTGTCTTCCCCGAAGGAGCCGAACGCGAGGCCGCCGCTTTCCGGGCGGAGCACCTTGCGCAGCTTCTCCGAGCGCAGGTTCGCCGCGCGGACCGGATAGCCGTAGTCCGCGAAGCGCGCCCGCTCGACCGCGGTCTCCTCCAGCGGGCTCTCCTCGAACCATATCCATTCGCGCGAGAACTCCTGCGCGAGCCGGTCGAGCTCGCGCAGCTCGTCCTCCGCGATCGGCTCGCGGGGCGCAAGCTCCGAGTAGTCCGCATCGCCTGCGGAGACCGTCCAGCGCTCCGCCCATTGCGCCTCGATCCCATCGGAGGCAAAGAGCTCACCGGCGCTGGAACTCCCGGCGATCCTGAAGAAAGCATGCTGGTCCGAAGCGATCGCGTATCCGTGCCAGAATTCGCGCCAGCGCGTGCAGATCACGGCGAAACGAAGGCGACCGTCGGCATCGGCGCGCGCGTCACGCAGGGCGGCTCCGGCCGGAGAGTGCGTCTGCGCCGCTTGCTCGCGCAGGATGCCGTTCTGGATGACCGCGCGGCCGCTTCGACCCTCGCCCGCCGCGTTCCAGCCGACCTCGACGGTCAGCTCCGGAAACGCCTGCGAAGCCGCGATGAAAGGCGGAAAGGGAATACCTCCGCGCAGCGTGAATTGGTACTCGAGCCGCTCCCCGGTGTGCAGCTCGCGGTAGGAATCGCCGCCTTCTTCATCGAGGAGGCGGTTGACGTGAGCGCGGTACTCCCGGAGCAGCCCAGGATCGCCCTTTATCGTGATCGTCGCAGTCAGGTTCAAACCGGCACGAGTAGGACGATCCGGGTCAGTTCTCCGTCGTGTAGGCGCGGAGCGTCCAGAACGATCCGGTGCCGGCGCCTTGCAGCCGAAGCGGGTTGAAGATACTCATGCTCGCCGCGATGCCGCCGAGGAATCCCTCTGGGCCTTGCGTTACGCGCAGCGCGCATCCCGCGAGGGCGATACCGGGCCTCGGGACATTGTCCGAGACCACCTGGCAGGCGCCGACCGCGACGAAAGTATTACCTGTGTGGTGCCCTTGGTTGAGCGCGAACTCGATGTAGAACGGGACGAGCGGCGCAGTCGTGATCAGGCCGCACGCCGCCGCGGTGCCGATCTGATGCACGGCCTCGTTGACGACGCGGCTGTCGCCGGCGTCCGTCTCTATCGACGAGAGGGTGGCACCCAGGAAGAGATTCGCGCCCGGGAACGGGCACGCATTGGGGTGGCTGGAGACATTCGGGTCCTCGAGGCTGCGGAAGACGAGGGTGTGCTGGCCGGGCTCGCCCGCGGGTGGTTCGACCTGTGCGGCGGCGGGTCCGGCGATGAAGAACACAGCAAGGGTGGCGAGAGCAGAGGCGTGCAATCGTAACCTCATATCGGTTTTCCTTCTGGAATTGACTGATAAGAAAATTCAATCCACGCGCTGCCGACGCTCCGCGCGATCATGCACTCCCAAGGCGAGCCAGGTCAAGCACTGGCGCTCTCGCGAGCATAGCCGCTCGAGGACTCGTGCCAGTATCGCCTCGCGCGAACGCGCTCGGCGTCGACGCGCAGGTCCCCCGGCGCAAAGCGCAGCTGGATCGCCCCGCCGGTGTCGGTGCGGAGCAGCTCGCTGCCGGCCTCGCGGTAGCGCTCGAGCACGTCCTCGCGCGGATGGCCGAAGCGGTTGCGGTGGCCGACGGCGAACACAGCGTGGCGCGGCGCCACCCGCTTCACGAACTCCTGCGTCGACGAGGTGGCGCTGCCGTGATGGGGGACGAGCAGCGCGTCCGCGGGCAGCAGCGCGGGGGCGCGCAGCAGAAGCTCGCGCTCTGCGTCGCGCTCGATGTCTCCGGTGAGCAGAACGCGGCCTGCGGGGGCCTCGATCCGCAATACGCAGCTGCGGTTGTTTGCGCGCGCTGCACGGCTTTCAAGCGCCTCCGGGGAGGGGTGGAGGAATTCGAAGGAGACTCCATCCCAGAGCCATTTGCGCCCGGCGACGCAGGGCGCGCGCCATGCAGGGGCCGCAAGCAGAGCGTGATCCGGGGAAAGCGACGACCAGAGCAGGCCGACGGGCATCGCCTCGAGCACCGATCCCGCGCCGCCCGAATGGTCGCGGTCGTCATGGGAGACGACGAGCGCGTCGAGACCATCGATGCCTTCGCCGCGCAGATAGGGGAGGATCACGCGGCTTCCGCTGTCGGAAAACGCGTTGAACGCGGGGCCGGCATCGTAGAGCAGCGCGTGTCTTTCCGTGCGCGCGATCACGGCGAGCCCCTGCCCCACGTCGAGCACCGTGATCCACAGCCCGCCCGCACCGGGCGACGGCGGCGAGACCGCGAAAAGCGGCAGCACCAAGGGCGCACCGAGCCAGCGCGCGGGGAACCCGCGCGGGAGCAGCATCCAGGCGATCCCGGCGAGCGCGAGCGGCACGGTCCACGCGAGAGGCGCGTGCTGATGCCAGACGGCGCTCGGGAGCGCGGCCAGCCACTCGAGGGTCGCCATCAGGATATCGAGAATCGCGTGCCCCAGCTCGAGAACCCAATCGAACGGGAGCATCGCGCCGGCGAGCGCGAGCGGGGTGATGACGAAGCTCACCAGCGGGATCGCGAGCGCGTTGGCGACCGGAGAGACGAGCGACACCTGCTGGAACAGCACAAGCAGCAGGGGAGCGAGGCCCGCGGTGACCGCCCATTGCACCCTTCCCCACTGCGCGAGCCAATGGGGACTGGCGGTGCGACCGCTAGCCACGAAGAAAATCACCGCGACCGCGGCGAACGACAGCCAGAAGCCCGGCGACAGGACCGCCCAGGGATCGAGCGCGAGGACGATGAGGAGCGCCGCGGCGAGCACCCGCGAGGCGCTGGTCGCCCGTCCGAACCAGAGCGCGAGGGCGACCACGCCGACCATGTACAGCGTGCGCTGCGCGGGGACTGCGAATCCGGAAATGAGGCAATAGGCGAACGCGGCGAGAAAACCGGCGAGCGCCGCTGCTTTCTGCGCGGGCAATGCGAGAGCGAGGGTCTCGCTGCGCCGCCAGCACCAGGACACGAGCATCGCAAGCAGGCCCGCGACCATCGTCACGTGCAGCCCCGAAATGCTCATCAAGTGGCTCACCCCGGTGCGGGCGAAGAGCTGCCACTGCTGCGGGTCGATCGCGTTCTGGTCGCCGATCGCGAGCGCGATGAGGATCCCCGCGTAGGGGCGCTCGGGCAGCGCGCCGCCGATTTTCTCCCGCGCTGCCTCGCGCAAGCCCTCGATCCAGTACCGGGGCCGCGGCACTCGGGCCGCGAGACGCTCGGGCCGGACTTGCGTGCGCTCGTCCAGCCCGCGGCGCGAGGGCATTCTCACGTAGCCGGTCGCGCGCACGCCGCGCTCGAGAAGCCAGGCCTCGTAGTCGAATCCGTGCGGGTTGGCGCCGCCGTGCGGCCGGCGCAGCCGCACCGTGAAGCGCCAGCGCTCCCCGGCCCGCACCGGAAGCACGCCCTGGGAATCGTCCGGGGCGAATCCGCCGTAGGAAGAGAGCACGATGCGCCGCGGCACGCCGGTCCCGGGAGATTCCACGTCGAATTCGAAGCGCACGCCGCGCTCGAAGGACTGCGGGAGCCCGGCGACCACGCCGCTGACGAGCACATCGCGCCCCTCCAAAGCGGGATCCAGCCGATCGGAGAGCCGCAGCTGCGCGAGCACAGCGGCCCAGGCGAAACCGAGCGCGGCGAAGCCGATGAAGCTCGCGCCGGCCGCGACGATCGGCGAAACCCGCCTGGAGAACCCGAGTCCGCCGATCGCCGCGAGCGCGGAGACGAGCGCGAGCCAGGCAGCCCCCGGCAACTCGGGCTGCTGCTGCAACAGCCACACCCCGAGCGTGAACCCCAAGGCTGCAAATCTCATCGGCGGCTCGGGGCGCTCTTCATTCCGCGATTAACGGCCGGAGGTCGCGTAGGTTGATATGCTAGCCGGCCATGCCGCGAAAATTCTTCCAGAAGTACCTGCCGAGCCACGAGTCGATCCGCCAGAACCGGCACGTCGCGCGCTTCGGCACGCTCTTCCTTCACCCCAACTTGTGGCACGTCAACCGGCGATCGGTCTCCGGCGGCGTTGCGGCGGGCATGTTCGCGGGACTCGTGCCGGGCAGCAACCCGGTGCAGTTCGCCCTTGCGGCGCTGCTCGCCGTGGCGTTCCGCGTCAATCTGCCCGTCGCGGTGGCCGTCACGCTCTACACCAATCCGTTCACAATCGTGCCGCTGTACCTGATCGCGTACCGCATCGGCACCGTGTTCGTACCGGGCGACGGCGCGCCCTTCAACCATCCTCCGGGATTCGACTGGTCGAACCTCGGCGCTTGGCTGCGCGCCTCGCTCGAATGGATGCTCTCCCTCGGCAAGCCGCTTGCCGTCGGGCTCGTCGTTCTCGCGATCGGTCTCGCGATCGCCGGTTACGTCGTCGTGCAGCTCGCTTGGCGCGCGCACGTGGTGCTCGCCTGGCGCAGGCGCCGACGGCGACGCGCGGAAGGGGACGCAGGGTAGTTGGCGCTTTACAGGCCGTCGATCTGTCAACTAAATTGGCAACTAATAATTTGTCAACTCTCTAAACTGTCAACTAATACTAGTTAGGCGTCAGCTCACATGAGCGTTACGGAATGCGAAATCCCCTCCACTGGCGTACATGAACTCCGGCGCTGATCACAAACGGTTAAAAAGAGAGTTCGATGCAGGAGTTGCAACGATGAAGAATGAAGCCAAGCCTCGCGTGTACGACATCCTCGCCAAGGCCTTCGTGCAGGAGGACGTGCGAACATGTTTTGCGCTTCTCGGGGATGCGAACATGAATTGGGCCGCGCGCTTGTCCGAGGAGGGATGCCGCATGGTCTATGTCAGGCACGAGCATTGCGCGCTCGCTGCCGCCATGGCGTACTCGCGAAAGAACTGGGACGTGGGCGTGGCGACCGTCACGTGCGGGCCCGGTGTGACGCAATTGATCACGGCGCTCCCCGCAGCCGTGCGCGCTCATCTGCCGCTGGTGGTGTTCGCCGGGGAAGCGCCGTTGAAAAGCGGTTGGTACAACCAGGAACTCGACCAGGCGCCGCTCATCGCCGCAACGGGTGCCGCCTATCACAGCCTGCACATGCCCGAGCGCATGCCTGTTGCGGTACGCGACGCATTCCTCCAGGCGCGTCGCGAACGCCGGCCCGTGGTGATCGGTGTTCCGTTCGATCTGCAGGCCCGGCCCTGGGACGGACCGGCGGATCCGCCCAGGCCCTCGCACAAATTGTTGCCGCGCCCTTCGCCGCTTCCGGCGCATCCCGACGACGTGGCCAGCGCCGCGCAACTGCTTGTGGGCGCCGAACGGGTCGTCGTGCTTGCCGGACTGGGTGCGGTCGAAGCAGGCGCGGGGCCCGCTTGCCGGGCGTTGGCCGCCAAGACGGGTGGACTGCTGTCCACGACGCTTCCCGCGAGAGGGCTGTTCCACGACGATCCTTTTTGCATCGGCATCTCGGGCAGCTACACGCCGGAGGCCGGCCTTGAATACCTGGCGCAGGCCGACCTCGTCGTCGCGGTCGGCTGTTCGCTCGCCTACCACGCGGGCGGCGGCGGCCAGCTCTGGCCGAAGGCGAAGATGCTGCAGGTCGATATCGACCCCGTCGCGGTCAGTCAAGGCCAGGAAGTGGCGCGTCATCACCTGCGAGCCGACGCACGTCTAGGAGTCGAGGCGCTGACGGCGGCGTTGCCGGCTCGCAACCGGAGCTGGCGAAGCGATGCAATCGCCGCGCGCATCCGCGATGCGAAACCCGACAGCCATGTATTCGAGATCGAGCCGGGGCTGCTCGACCCGCGCGACGTGGTCGAGGCGCTGGAAGCCGCCTTGCCGCAGGACTGGGAGATGGTCAACTCGGGGGGCCACTGTTCATGGTTCTTTGCGCAGATGCCTTCGCGTCCACAAGAGAAGTTCCTCACGATCCGCGAGTTTGGCGCGATCGGCAACGGCATCTCGTTCGCCATGGGGGTGGCCGCGGCGCGCCCGGACCGAACCGTGGTGCTGTTCGACGGCGACGGCAGCCTGATGATGCATGTGCAGGAGCTTGAAACCATCAAGCGCCATCGGCTGAACATCCTGATCGTCGTGATGAACGACGGCGCGTACGGCTCAGAACTGCACAAGCTCCGCTCGGAGGGGATGCCCGAGGACGGGTCGGTGTTCGGCTACTGCGATTTCGCGGGCATCGCGCGCGGATTCGGGCTCCCCGGAAAGACGTTTAAGAATCTGGATGATCTGCCCCGGTTGGTGGCGGAGTTCGCCGCAAGCGGCGGCGCCGCGGTCTGGGACTTTCACGTCTCGGACAAGGTCGTGTCTCCGACCATACGCCGCGCCCATCCTCATCCTCCCAAGGAACAGAGAGGCTAAACGATGAAGGGCGGTCACCAGCCACCGAACAGCGGCTTCCAGATCGACGCGCCGCAAGCGGCGCGCGTCTGAAGCCGACGTTAAGGATCATCTATGCCAGCCTGGCTAATCCCCGCGCTCAAGGCCGTCCTGCCTCACATCGGCACGATCATTTCGGCCGCCGCGCCGGTATTCACGCGGAAGAACGCCGATGCGGTCGCCATTACGGAGCTTCAATCCGCAGCGTCCCAGAACGCAGCGAACATCAAGGAGCTGGCGGAGCAGTTGCAAAGCACGGTGGCAGCTCTGGAACAGGCTGCGTCGATCGCGGAAGCGAAGCTTCGACGAGCACTTTTGCTGTGTGTTGTCTCGGCGGTCTTGTCCGCGATCGCCGCAGGTATCGCGCTGGTTCTTATTTTCGGGCGATGAGCCTCTAAAGCTCACCTTTCCTGCACCAGCACCCCGTCCTGCAAACGCATCACCCGGTGCGCGCGCGCGGCAAGCGAGGGTTCATGGGTCGCCATCACGAGGCTCGTGCCGTGCGCGCGGTTGAGCTCGAGCATCAGCCCGAACACGGCATCGGCGGTCTTGCGGTCGAGGTTCCCGGTCGGCTCGTCGGCGAGCACGCACGCGGGCCGGGTGACCAGCGCGCGAGCGAGCGCCGCACGCTGGCGCTCTCCTCCGGAAAGCTCTCCCGGCGTGTGACTGAGGCGCTCGGCGAGGCCCACTTCCTTCAGCATCGCTGCAGCGGCTTCGCGCGCTTCGGCGGGCTGCGTGCGCCGGATCAGGAGCGGCATCGCCACGTTCTCGAGCGCGGTGAATTCCATCAGCAGGTGGTGGAACTGGTAGACGAATCCCAGCGAGCGGTTGCGTACCTGCCCCCGTTCCGCGTCCGAAAGACTGTGCGTGGGCCGGCCGAGCACGTCGACTTCTCCCGAGCTCGGGTCGTCGAGGCCCCCGAGCAGGTGCAGCAGCGTGCTCTTGCCCGAGCCGGAGGCGCCGACGATCGCGACTATTTCCCGCCCTTCGACTTTCAGCGATACCCCTTGCAGCACGTGCACCGCTTCCCTTCCCTCGCGGAAAGTCTTGCGCAGGTCGCGGCAGGCGAGCACCTCACTCATAGCGCAGCGCCTCGGCCGGATTCACGCGTGCGGCACGCCAGCTCGGATAGAGCGTCGCAAGAAGCGAGAGCGCGAGCGACACCAGGGCGATCGCAACCACGTCGCTCGTCTGCAGATCGGAAGGCAGGTCGGTGATGTAGTACACCTCACGCGACAGGAACTGGATGTTCAAGAGGCGCTCGAGGAACGGCACCACCACGTCGATGTTGAGCGCGAGCGCGACGCCGCCGGCGACGCCGATCAGCGTGCCGATCGCGCCGATCAGCGCGCCCTGCACGATGAAGATCTTCATGATCCCGCCGGGGCTCGCGCCCAGCGTCCGCAGGATCGCGATGTCGGGCTGCTTGTCGGTGACCGCCATCACCAGCGTGGACACGATGTTGAACGCCGCCACGGCCACTATGAGGAGCAGGATGATGAACATCATGGTCTTCTCGATCTGCACCGCGCGGAAGTAGTTGGCGTGGCTGCGGGTCCAGTCCGAGATGTACAGGTCGCCGCGCAAACGCGCCATCAGGTCGCGCGTGACCTCTCGCGACTGGAACAGATCGTGCAGCTTGAGCCGCACGCCCGAGGCGCGATCCCCCATGCCGTAGAGCTTCTGCGCGTCCTCGAGATGGATGAGGGCGAGGCCCGAGTCGTATTCGAACATGCCCACTTCGAAGATGCCCACCACGGTGAATTGCTTGAGCCGCGGAAGAATGCCCGCCGGGGTGACCAGCCCCTGCGGGGCGATCAGCGTCACCTTGTCTTCGGCCCTCGCGCCGAGAGCGCGCGCGAGCTCCGACCCGAGCACGATGCCGAATCCCCCCGGCACGAGCGACTCGAGCTTCCCCGCAATCATATGCAGGCCGATTTCGGCGACTTTCTGCTCCAGCTCCGGCACGATGCCGCGCACCACCGCCCCCCGGACGCCGGCGCCGAACACCAGCATCCCTTGCGCGTTCACGAAAGGCGCCGCTGCAGCCACCTGCGGATGCTCGGCCGATTCCCGCACCACCACCTGCCAATCCGCGAGCCGGTTGTCCGCCCCGGTGATCTGCACGTGCGACACCACGCCGAGGATGCGCGCGCGAACCTCCTTCTGGAACCCGTTCATCACCGAGAGAACGACGATCAGCGCGGCGACGCCGAGCGCGATGCCGAGCATCGAAGTGAGCGAGATGAAGGAGATGAAGTGATTGCGGCGCTCGGCGCGCGTGTAGCGCAGCCCGACGAGGAGTTCGTATTGCACGCGCGAAGTGTGCCATAACCGGTGATAAACTCGAAATCGAATGCACTGTGAACTGTATATTCCCGATTTCTTCTCCCGCGATGGACTTCAACGCGCCGACAGCCTCGCGGCCGCGGAGACGCTGATCGCGAGAGGACGCCGCAGGCGCACCGCGCTCGTTTCGCGCGAAGCCTGGCTGTTCGGGCGCTTCGGCGTGCCGCGGCAGCGCGACTGGCCCGTCGCTCCCTACACGCTGCTCGCCGACGGCGGGGCACCCGGACCGCACTGCTGGATGCGCGCCGATCCCGTGCACCTGCAGGTGGGCCGCGACAGCCTAGTCCTCGCCGACAGCACCGCCTTCGAGGTTTCGCGCGCCGAGTCCGAAGCGCTCGCCGAGGCGCTCAACCGTCACTTCGGCCAGACGATGCTCGTCTACCCCTTGCGGCCGGCGCGCTGGTACCTGCGGCTCGAGAAAGCGCCGGACATGCAAACCACGCCGGCCGCCGCCGCGCGCGGCGCCGCGATCGACGAGAAACTTCCATCCGGGCCCGATGCGATGCGCTTTAACGCGCTCATGAACGAAGCTCAGATGCTGCTGCACGAGCACCCCGTCAACGCCGAGCGCGAGGCGCGCGGGGAACCGGCGTTGAACAGCATCTGGTTCTGGGGCGGGGGCGTTATCGACGCCGGGCGCGCTCGACCTTTCTCGACGGTTTTCGCGGACGACCCCCTTGCGCGCGGACTCGCGCTCGCTGCGGGAATCCCGGCGCTCGCGTTGCCGAAGGACGCCGGCTCCGCTCTCGCCGCGCTGGGGGACGAAGGCCGTGTGCTGGCCGTTCCGGACGCTCCGCGGGAGGCGCAGCTTCGCGCGCGCAGCGCAGCCCTCGAGCGCGACTGGTTCCTGCCGCTGCTCGCCGCGCTGAAGTCCGGCCGGATCGGAATGCTCACCCTGCATCTTTGCGGGGCGGATTCCCTGCTCGAGGTCGAGACCGTACGCTCGGACCTGCGCCATTTCTGGCGGCTGCGCAGGCCGCTTTCGGCCTATGCATAGCTGATGTCCCAGATCATCATCCGCCCGGTCCCCTTGCGCGTGCACGACCGGCTCGTGCGCGAAGGCCTGCACCCGGTGCTGGCGCGCGTCTGCGCGGCACGAGGCATCAGCCGGCGCGGCGAGCTCGAGGACGCGCTCTCAGGTCTTATCCCGCCTTCCGATCTGCTCAACGCGGAGCGGGCGGCGGCGCTGCTTGCCGACGCGATCGCCGCCGGCAAGCGCATGCTGATCGTCGCCGACTACGACTGCGACGGCGCGACCGCCTGCGCGGTGGGCGTGCGGGCGCTCTCCGCCTTCGGGGCGAACGTCGGCTATCTCGTCCCCAACCGCTTCGAGTTCGGCTACGGGCTGACTCCGGAGATCGTCGCGCTCGCGGCACGATCGAAGCCGGAGCTCCTTATCACGGTGGACAACGGGATCGCCAGCGTGGAGGGTGTGGCGGCGGCGGGCCGGCTCGGCATCGAGGTGATCGTCACCGACCACCATCTGCCCGGCTCGGAGCTGCCGCGCGCCGCGGCCATCGTCAATCCCAACCAGCCCGGCTGCGCGTTTCCGAGCAAGAGCCTGGCGGGGGTCGGGGTGATGTTCTACGTGATGCTCGCCCTGCGCGCCGAGCTTCGCAAGCGTGGAGGGTTCGCGGGCAAGACGGAGCCGAATCTGGGCGATATGCTCGACCTGGTGGCGCTCGGCACGGTCGCCGACGTGGTGCCGCTAGACTTCAACAACCGCGTCCTCGTTGCGCAGGGCTTGAAGCGCATCCGCGCGGGGCGCATGCAGGAAGGCGTGCGCGCGCTGTTCGCCGTAGCCGGCCACGACCCTTCGCGCGCGAGCGGATTCGATCTCGGGTTTCTGCTCGGGCCGCGGTTGAACGCAGCCGGACGCCTGTCCGACATGAGCCTGGGGATCGAGTGCCTGACGACCGGAGACCGCGGGCGCGCTCTCGAGATCGCCCGGCAGCTCGACGAGCTCAACCGCGCGCGGCGCACGATCGAAGCCGACATGCAAGTCCAGGCCGACGAGCTCATGGCGAAGCTCTCGGTGGGCGAGACCTCCAGCATCAGCCTGTACGACCCGTCCTGGCACCAGGGCGTCGTCGGCATCCTCGCCGGGCGCGTCAAGGACCGCCACCACCGCCCGACCTTCGCCTTCGCCCCGGCCGGGGCCGGCGAGATCCGCGGCTCGGGCCGGTCCATTCTCGGCCTGCATCTGCGCGACGCGCTGGATCTCGTCGCGAAGCGCGAACCGGACCTGCTCCTGCGCTTCGGCGGGCACGCCGCAGCGGCGGGCCTCACGCTGCGCCCGGCGGATTTCGCGCGATTCGCGGAGAGCTTCGAGGCCGTGGCGCGCGAGCTGCTCTCGTCCGCGCAGCTTGCGCGCGCGGTCGAGACCGATGGTTCGCTGGAACCCGCGTACCTCGACCTCGGCCTCGCGCAGCTGCTCGACCATCAAGTCTGGGGACAAGGTTTTCCGCAACCCATGTTCTGCGACGAGTTCGAGGTGCTCGGCCAGCGCGTGGTCGGCGAGAAACACCTGAAGCTCAGGCTCGCGCGCGCCGGGCGCAGCGTCGAGGCGATGCGCTTCAACGCGCTCGATCCCCTGCCCTCGCCCGTGCGCGCGGCGTATCGGCTCTCGGTCAACGAGTTCAACGGAATGCAGAATCTGCAATTGGTGATCGAGCATTGGGAGCCCACGCGATGAACTATGCGCGCATCAAGATTTCCTGGTCCAAAGGCGCGGCGAACGCGACGCTGGAGGACACACCGACCGCGCGCGCGCTTGTCGCGGCGCTGCCGATCAGCGCCCGGGCGCAGACCTGGGGAGAGGAAGTCTATTTCGAGATCCCGGTCACGGCGAAACTCGAAGCCGGAGCGAAGCAGGTCGTGCCGCCCGGAACGGTCTGCTTCTGGACCGAAGGCAACTCGCTCGCGCTGCCCTGGGGACGTACTCCGATATCCGAAGGCAGCGAGCCGAAGCTCGTGACCCGCTGCAACGTTCTGGGAAAAATCGACGGTGAAGCAAGGCAGCTCGCCTCCGTGCGCAGTGGCGACAGCATCACCGTATCCCTGGAGTGACCATGGAACGCAAACGCATCAACTCGAGCAAGATCCGCGCGGTCGGCTACGACCCGAAGTCGCAGACGCTGGAGGTCGAATTCAGCGATGGCAGGCTGATTCAATACCGAGGGGTCTCCCCCGAAGTCCATCGACAGTTCATGGCCGCACCCTCGGCGACGAGCTTTTTCGAGGACAAGATCGACGAAAGTTTCCCGTCGAGCCGGATAAGGTGAGTCGCAGTGCCCTATAATGCGCGTTTTGCAGAGAAGCCGAATGGAAGCCGAACGCATCAATCAAATCGCCTCGACGCTCTCGGACCTGGACAAACGGTCGGCGGAGCTGCGGAGGTATCTTTGACTTCGAGGGCAAAGAGAAACGCCTGACGGAAGTCGAAACGCTCCTGACCGATCCCAAGGTCTGGAACGACCCGAAGCGCGCGCAGGGCCTCGGCAGGGAAAAGAAGTCTCTGGACGCGACCGTCACCCGGCTCGCCGCGATCGCTTCGTCGCTGCGCGATTCGCGCGACCTCTTCGAGATGGCGCGCGCGGAGAACGACGACGCGACTCTCTCCGGGATCGCAGAGGACATCGCGAAGCTCGAGAAGGAGGTCGGCGATCTCGAGTTCCGCCGCATGTTCTCCGATCCCCTGGATCCGAACAACTGCTTCATGGACATCCAGTCGGGATCGGGCGGCACCGAGGCCCAGGACTGGGCGCAGATGCTCGAGCGCATGTACGCGAAGTACTGCGACCGCAAGGGCTACGGCATGGAGGTGCTCGAGGAGTCGCCGGGCGAGGTCGCCGGCATCAAGAGCGCCTCGCTCAAGATCAGCGGCAGCTACGCCTACGGGCACCTGCGCACCGAGAACGGCGTGCACCGCCTGGTGCGCAAGTCCCCTTTCGATTCGAACGCGCGCCGCCACACCTCCTTCGCGAGCGTTTTCGTCTATCCCGAGGTCGACGAGAACATCGAGGTCGAGATCAATCCCGCCGATCTGCGCATCGACACCTACCGCGCATCGGGAGCCGGAGGCCAGCACGTCAACAAGACCGACTCGGCCGTGCGCATCACGCATTTGCCGACGGGCATCGTGGTACAGTGCCAGAAT
>VBCH01000135.1 GCA_005884455.1 Betaproteobacteria bacterium | reverse complement strand
AGTCGTGGAAGTTCGACTGCTCCGCGCGTCCCTCCTTGATGGTGATCTCGCCCCAGAACATCGCGGTCAGCATGAACACCGAGCTGCCCTGCATCTGCGCCACCACGTTGTCCGGGTTGACCACGTATCCGGGATCCAGGCCGAGCACGAGCCGGTGGATCTTCACCTCGCCGTTCTTGTCGACCGAGAGCTCGGCCACGGCCGAGGTGTAGCTGCCGTAGGCCTCGGTCTGCGCGATGCCGCGGAACACGCCCGCCGGCAGCGGCTTGCCCCAGGCGGCCGCTTTCGCGGTCGCCTCGAGCACGCCGAGGTCCTTCGGCGATTTTGCGAGCAGCGCGCGCCGGTATTCGTAGGGATCCTTTCCCGCCGCGGCGGCCAACTCGTCCATAAAGGACTCGCGCACGAAGGGGTTCTGCGAATGTCCCACGGTGCGCCAGAACCCGACCGGAACGTGCGCGGTGCGCTGCGCGTATTCGATCCTGACGTTCGGAATCGCGTGCGGCAGGTCGTGCAGCGAAGCCACCGCCTGCGGATCGACGCCGTCCGCCGGCGCGAACGGCCGCTTGAGCGGCACGCGGGCGAGCGTCTCGAAAATCGACGTCGACGCCACGCGCGAATACCAGGCGACGGGGTCGCCCGAGTCGTCGAGCCCCGCCTTGATACGAATGAGGCTCGCTGGCCGGTAGAAGTCGTGCTGCGTGTCCTCCTCGCGGGTCCAGAGCATTTTCACCGGCGTGCCTTCCATGACCTTCGCGATCGCCACGCCCTGGCGCACGAAGTCCTGAGCTCCACCGCGCCGGCCAAAGCCGCCGCCCAGCTGCACGCGGTGCACCTCGACGTTTTCAAGCGGCACGCCCGCCGTCGCTGCAGCATTGGCGAGCGAGGCCTCGGCGTTCTGCGTGGACGTCCAGACGTCGACCTTGCCGTCCTTGACGATCGCCGTGCAGCCCATCGGCTCGAGACACGCGTGCGCGAGATACGGCGTGTAGTACTCGGCTTCGATCTTCTTCGCCGCGGAGGCGAAGGCCTGGTCGAAATCGCCGTCCTTGCGCGCCGTCGCGATGTCGCTCTGGGCATCGAGCCCGCCCCGGTAGAACTCCATCAGGCTCGCGCTGGAGACGTTGCCGTTCGCGCCCACGTCCCACTCGACGTGGACATCGCGCAGCGCCTCCTTCGCGCGCCACCAGTTGTCTGCGACCACCGCGACGAAAGTCTCGAGCGGCACGACCTTGACGATGCCGCGCCGCCCTTCGACCTTGCTCGCGTCCATCGACTTCAGCTTGCCGCCGAACACCGGGCACTGCGCGATCGCGGCGTAGAGCATGCCGGGTAGCTGCACGTCGATGCCGTAGCGCTGCCTGCCCATCACCGTGTCGGGGATGTCGATGCGCTTGACGGACTTGCCGATCAGCTTCCAGTCCTTGGGGTCTTTCAGCTTCACGTCCTTCGGCGGCTCGAGCCTGGACGCGGCGTCGGCCACCTTTCCGTAGCTCACCCGGCGCTTGCTCGGACCGTGCGCGATGAAGCTGTTCGATGCGGTGCATTCGGACGCCGGGACTTTCCACTCTTGCGCGGCGGCCGCGATCAGCATCTCGCGCGCGGTCGCGCCTGCCTTGCGCAGATATTCCTGGGAATTGCGTATGGTCCGGCTTCCGACCGCCGCCATATCGCCCCAGACGCGCTTGCGCTTCACGTTCGCGTTCGCCGAGGCGTATTCGACCTTCACCCTTCTCCAGTCGCATTCCAGCTCCTCTGCGACCAGCATCGGGGCGGAGGTCATGCTTCCCTGCCCCATCTCGGAGCGGGCGTAGCGGATGATGATGGCGTCGTCCGGGCGGATCACGACCCAGGCGTTGATCTCGGCCGTTGCGTCGGCCTTCTGCGCGAGCGCGGCGGGAAAGCTGAATCCGACGGTCAGGCCGCCGCCGATCGCGGCGGACTCCTTCAGGAACTTCCTGCGCGCAGGTTCGAATTTACGGGCGAATGTCTTGGCCATGGCCGCCCCCTATGCCTTCGTCGACTTCAAGGTCTTCGCCGCGGCGTGTATCGCCGTGCGGATGCGCGCGTAGGTTCCGCAGCGGCAGATATTGGTCATCGCCGCGTCGATGTCCTTGTCGCTGGGGTCGCGATTCTTTGCGAGCAGGGCGACCGCCGCCATGATCTGTCCCGACTGGCAGTAGCCGCACTGCGGCACTTCGTGATCGATCCACGCCTTCTGCACCGGGTGCAGCTGGCCGCGCTGCGCGAGCCCTTCGATGGTCAGCACCTTCTGGTCCGCAGCCGCCGATACCGGCACCGAGCACGAGCGCACCGGCTCGCCGTTCAGGTGCACGGTGCAGGCGCCGCACTGCGCGATGCCGCAGCCGAATTTCGGGCCCTTCACGTCGAGCACGTCGCGCAACACCCACAACAGGGGCATCTCGGGCTCGACGTCGACGCTGTGCTTCCTGCCGTTGACGGTGAGTTCGATCATGGAATCTCCTTTGGCATGGCTGACCGGCGGGGTTCTTGAAAGTCGCTGAAACGGCTGCGCCCAGTTTACCCGATCAGGCGAGGCGCAGTCCCTGGTTCTTCAGCGGCAGCGAGCGGATCCGCTTGCCGGTCGCGGCGAAAATCGCGTTGCACAGCGCGGGCGCAAGCGGCGCGAGCGGCGTCTCGCCCATTCCGCCCCAGAAGCCGCCGCTCGGGACGAGCACCGCCTCGATTCTCTTCGGCATCTCGGCGATGCGCATGATGCGGTAGTCGTGGAAGTTGGACTGCTCGACGCGGCCTTCCTTCAAGGTGATCTCGCCCCAGAGAACCGAGGTGAGCCCGTAGGCGACGCAGCTCTGCACCTGCGCTTCCGCCGAGTCCGGATTCACCACGTAGCCAGGATCCACCGCGACCACCACGCGCCGGATGTCGAGCTCGCCCGCGCCGCTCACCGATACCTCGAACACCGCGGCGGCGTAGCTGCCGTGGGAGTCCTGCACCGCGATGCCGCGGTGCACGCCGGCGGGAAGGGGCGAGCCCCAGCCCGAGACCCGGGCCGCGGCATCGAGCACGCCGAGATCCTTCGGCTTTCCCTGCAGCATGGCGCGGCGAAATTCGTACGGGTCCTTGCCCGCCGCGTGCGCCATTTCATCCACGAAGCTCTCGCGCATAAAGGGGTTTTGCGAGTGGAACACGGTGCGCATAAAGCCCACCGGCACGTGGCTGTTCCTCATCGCGAACTCTATCCTCAGGTTCGGCACCTCGTAGGGCATGTCGACGATGCCGCCGAGCGCGTGCCGGTCCACGCCTTCCTTGATTTCTTGGGGACGGACCCCCGCCATAATCGAGTGACTGGCGTCGCGGACGCGCCAGGCGGTGAGCCTGCCGCCCGAGTCGAGCGCCGCCTTGAAGCGCATCAGGGTCATCGGGCGGTAGTAGTCGTGCTGCATGTCCTCTTCGCGCGACCACAGGAGCTTCACCGGCCTGCCTTCCACCGCCTTTGCGATCGAAACCGCCTGCCTCGTGTAGTCCTGGAAGCCGCGCCGTCCGAAGCCCCCGCCGAGGTGAGTCAGGTGGACCTCGACGTTCTCCAGCGGAACGCCCGCGGTCGCGGCCGCGGCCGCGTGCGTGCTTTCCGCATTCTGCGTCGGCGCCCACACCTCGACGCGGTCGCCGTTCACCAGGGCCGTGCAGTTCATGGGTTCCATCGGAGCGTGGTTCAGAAAAGGCGCGTAGTACTCCGACTCGACCACCTTGGCCGCGGAGGAGAAAGCCGCCTCGACGTCGCCGTCGTTGCGCGCGACCGGGACGCTGGAATCCTCCAGCCCGAAGCGCACGAACTCGCGAATGCTCTCCGTCGACGCCCCGCCGTTCGGGCCTGCGTCCCATTCGATCGCGAGAAGCTTGAGCGTGCGGTTCGCGCGCCACCAGTTGTCGGCGACCACGGCGACCGCGTCCTCCAGCTTCACGACCTTGATAAGGCCCCGCAGCCCCTTGATTCTTTCGTCCGCGACGGTCACGAGCTTGCCGCGAAACACCGGGCACTGCGCGATCGCGGCGTACGCCATGCCGGGCAGCTGCACGTCGATTCCGAAGAGCGGCTTGCCCCTGACCTTGTCGGGGATGTCCAGGCGGCGCGCGGGCCTGCCGATGAGGTTCCACTCCTTGGGATCCTTCAGCTTCACGTCCTTGGGCGGCTCGAGCCTGGAGGCGGCTTGCGCCACCTGGCCGAAGCGCAGCTTTCTCCCCGACGGCAGGTGCGTGACGACGCCGTTCTCCGCGTCACATTCCTCCCTGGACACTTTCCACCTCTGCGCCGCGGCGGCGACGAGCATCTCGCGCGCAGCAGCGCCTGCCTGGCGCAAATACTCCTGCGAGTCCCGGATCGAGCGGCTGCCGCCCGTGGCCATCGAGCCCCACGCCCGGTTGCGGCGGACCTGTTCGTTCGTCGAGACAAATTCGGTGCGGACCTTCTTCCAGTCGCACTCGAGCTCTTCGGCGACCAGCATGGCGAGGCCGGTGGAGCTGCCCTGCCCCATCTCCGAGCGCGCCACGCGGATCAGGACGCTGTTGTCGGGATTGATGACGATCCAGGCGGTGAGCTCGGGGCCCGGGGTTCCCGCGGCAAGCGCAGCAGAAGGCGGCAGCGTCAACTCAAGCGCCAGCCCTCCGCCGAGTGCGGTCGAGACCTTGAGGAAATCGCGGCGGGAGAGGCGGAGCGGGGTCGGCATGAATTTCCGGTAAACGTTCTTCGGCAGACGACTATTCTGCCAGAGCTTCCCGGTCAGGGCGCGCGCAGGGATTCCGCGAGGGCGGCCAGATTCTGCGGACTCACGCGGATGAGGCCGCCGCGCGGGCTGTCGATGTCGGCGATGAGGAAGAACGAGATCGACACGACCAGCGGCAGAACCAGGAGCACGACGGCTTCCTGCCTGAAGTTGTGCGCGCGGTAGCCGACCAGCACGTTGCAGCACACGGCGATCATCACCATCAGGAGCCATGCCGCCGTCGGGATCCGGTTCCACCAGGCAGCCTGCGTGTATCCCTGCGAGTTCAATACGTCGTTCATGCCCCAGACGACCAGGGCCGTCAAGGGCGTCGGGTTCGCCCTGGCCGGCGCCCGGACGGCGGACCACAGCTCGGCTTGCAGCTTCGCGGTGCGGGCATCGATCTCCCGGACCTCATCCAGGTCGCGGGTCGTGTAGTACAGGATGCGCTCGTCCACGTAGCGCTTCAGCAGCGTGCGCACCTTCGCCCCGTCCGCGGCGGGCAGCAGGTCGGCGCGCACGTACTCGGTGCCGATCGCGTTGGCCTCGGCCGCCTCGTAGTTCTTGCGCTGGTCGTACCGGCTCGTCGCCATCGAGAAGCTGAACCCGATGATGAGGCCGAGCAGCGTCAGCGTGGCGGCCATGATCAGGCCGAAATCATCGCGCACGCTCTGGTGCAGCTCGAGGCGCCTCCTGAGAAATGGCCCGAGCCAGGCCGAGAGCCACATCACCACAAAGGAAAGCAGCAAGACCAGCAGCGGGTAGTCGATTATTTTTCCCATTTCTATATGACTCCCTTTTCCCTTCTCACGCCCCCGGCAGCTGGTAGTCCTTGAAGTCCTGGCGCAGCTTCGTCTTCAAGAGCTTCCCGGTCGCGGTGTGCGGCAGCTGCTCGATGAAAACGACGTCGTCGGGTATCCACCACTTCGCCACTTTGCCCGCGTAGAACTTGAGCAGGTCTTCGCGCGTGACGCTCGCGCCGGGTTTCCTCACCGCGATGACGAGCGGCCGCTCGTCCCATTTCGGATGGCGCACGCCGATGACCGCGGCTTCCGCGATCGCCGGATGCGCGACGGCGATGTTCTCCAGGTCGATCGAGCTGATCCACTCGCCGCCCGACTTGATCACGTCCTTCGAGCGATCGGTGATCTGCATGTAACCGTCGGGGTCGATCGTGGCGACATCGCCCGTCGGAAACCATCCGTCGCGCAACGGGTCGCCGCCCGCGCCCTTGAAGTATTCCTTGAGTATCCAGGGCCCGCGCACCAGAAGATCGCCGAAGGCCTTGCCGTCGCGCGGCAGCTCCTTGCCTTCCCCATCCACGATCTTCATCTCGGCCCCGTAGATGGTGCGGCCCTGCTTGCATTCGATCTCGCGACGCTTCTCGGCCGAAAGGCGCTCGTGCTTGGCCTTGAGCGTGCAGAAACTGCCGAGCGGGCTCATCTCGGTCATGCCCCAGGCGTGCTTGCAGTCGACGCCGAAGTCGTCGCGGAAGCTGGCTATCATCGCAGGCGGGCAGGCCGACCCGCCGACGACCACCGACTTCAGCGTGCTGAATCTGAGCTTGTTCTGCTTCATGTGGGCGAGCAGCGCGAGCCACACGGTGGGCACGCCCGCGCTCGCGGTCACCTTCTCCGCCTCGAACAACTCGTACAGGCTCTTGCCGTCGAGGCCAGCTCCGGGGAAAACCAGCTTCGCGCCGTTCAGCGGTGCAAAATAAGGAACGCCCCAGGCATTGACGTGGAACATGGGCACCACGGGCAGGATCACCGAGCGCGCCGAGCAGTTGAACACGTCCGGCAAGGAGGCGGCATAGGCGTGCAGAATCGTGGAACGGTTGGCGAAGAGCACGCCCTTAGGGTTGCCGGTCGTGCCTGACGTATAGCAAAGCCCCGCCGCGGTCCATTCGTCGAACTGCGGCCACTCGTAGTCTCCATCCTCGCGCGCGATCAGCTCCTCGTAGCACAGCAGATTCGGCAAATTGACCTGAGGCATGCTGGCGCGGGCCGTCATCGCCACCCAGCCCTTGACGCCCTTGCACGCCGGGGCGAGCTTCTCGGCGAGCGGCGCGAACGTCAGGTCGAAGAAGACGTAGCGGTCTTCCGCGTCGTTGACGATGAACACCAGCTGCTCGGGAAAAAGACGCGGATTGACGGTGTGGATCACGGCGCCCATTCCGGCGACGCCGTAGTAGAGCTCGAAGTGGCGGAAGCCGTTCCAGGCGAGCGTGCCGACGCGCTCGCCCTGCTTCACGCCCAGGCGCGCGAGCGCCTGCGCGAGGCGCTTCGAGCGCCGGTGCGCCTCGCTGTACGTGTACCGGTGGATCGGACCCTCGACGGTGCGCGAGACGATTTCCGTGTCGCCGTGGCTGCGGTCGGCGTGCGCGATGATCGACGAGACGAGCAGCGGCATGTCCATCATTTGGGCGCGCATGGTTGGTCTCCTGGGCAGCCGGGGGTCGGGGAAAATTACCCTGCACGCAAACCCGTGTCAATCTACAATCGGGAACGAGCGTAAGCTCACACTTCCGCCATGAGCGTAAAGAAACTCCTCGATCTCACCGGAAAGGTCGCTCTCGTCACCGGCGGCTCGCGCGGCCTCGGGCTGCAGATCGCCGAGGCGCTGGGCGAAATGGGCGCGAAGCTCGCGATCTCTGCGAGGAAAGCGGACGAGCTCGAGCAGGCGCGCGAACTTCTCGCCAGGCAGCACATCGAGGCCCTGCCGCTCGTCTGCGACATTTCCCGGCCGGAAGCGATCGAACCGATGGTCTCGAAGCTGCTCGAGCGCCACGGGAAAGTGGACGTCCTCGTCAACAACGCGGGCGCCACCTGGGGCGCGCCCGCCGAGGATCACCCCCTGGATGCGTGGCGGAAGCTCGTGGACCTAAACCTGACGGGAACCTTCCTCGTCACCCAGGCCGTGGGAAAACGCTCGATGATCCCGAACCGCTATGGCAGAATCATCAACGTCGCGTCGATCGCGGGGCTGCGCGGCAACCCCGTGGACATGCTGGAGACGCTCGGATACAACACGACCAAGGGAGGCCTGGTGAATTTCACGCGCGCGCTCGCCGCCGAATGGGGCGAGCACGGCATCACGGTGAACGCCGTCGCGCCGGGATTCTTTCCCTCGAAAATGACGAAGGCGTCGCTCGAGAGGCTCGGCGAGAAGGTCGTCGCGCGCACGCCGCTGCGCCGGCTCGGCGACGGGGAGGACCTGAAGGGGTTGGTCGTGCTCCTCGCCTCGGATGCCTCGCGGCACATCACCGGGCAGATCATCGCGGTCGACGGAGGCGCGAGTGTCGCCTGAGGGAGCCCCGGCGACGCCGGGCTCCGCCGGCATCAAGATCCCTTTTACCGAGCACCTCGGCATCCAGCTCGTCGAGATGACCCAGTCACACGCGGTGGTTTCCCTGCAGAAGCGCCCTGAGCTTCTGAACAGCTGGGGTGCGACTCACGGCGGCGTGATCATGACCATGCTCGACTTCGTCATGAGCTGGGCGGTGCGCGGGCACTACGGCGTGGTGGGCGGCGTGCTGACGGTCGACTTGAGCGTCGGCTTCATGAAAGGGAGCTTCGGCGACAGGGTGACGGCCGAAGGCAAGGTCCTCCACGGCGGAAAATCGACCGCCTTCTGCGAGGCCGAGGCGCGCGACGACAAGGGCGCGCTGCTCGCCAAGGCGATCGGGACTTTCAAGCTGCTCGCGGACAAGGACAGGAAAAGCGGGTAGCGGGGCCTTCCCTTACTCGATCTTCGGCGCGAGCATCATCTCGCCGCCGCCGAGTATCAGCCGGTTCCAGGTCGGGCTGACGACGATCTCGTTGACGCAGACGTGCGCGGGGGATTCGGCGACGAAGCGCACCACGCGTCCCACATCTTCCATCTTCAGCATGCGCGCCTGGTCCTCGGGCGATGGCGGTTTGGGCCGCGCCTTCTGCAGCGGCGTCACCGTCTCGCCGGGATGGATCGCGCAGCCACGGATCCCGTGCATGCCTTCCTCGATGTTGATCTGGTGGACCAGCGCGCACAGCGCCAGCTTGCTCGCGTTGTAGGCCGCGCCGCCGAGGTAGCTCTGATAGCGGGCGAAATAGGAGGCGACGTGAATCACCAGGCCGTCGCGCCGTTTGCGCATCGAAGGCAGCACCGCGAGCGTGCAATAGAGGGCGCCGTTCAGGTTGACGGCGACGACCTTGTCCCAATCGGCCGCCGCGAGATCCTTGAAGAAGCGCTTCGGGACGTTGGTGCCGGCGCAATTGACGAGGATATCGATACGACCGTGGCGATCGAGGATAGCAGCCGCCGCACGCTCGACCGCTTGTTTGTCGACGGTATCGACCGCTTCGGCTTCAGCTTTGCCGCCGGCTTGTTTGATCAGCGCCTCGGTTTCCGCTAACGCATTGGTGCGGCGACCCGAGACGATGACGATGGCCCCGGCTTTTCCGAGCTCGACCGCGGCGCCCTGCCCGATGCCGCTGCCGCCGCCCGTAACCCAGGCGATTTTTCCGCTCAATGTGCCCATACGTTCCGAAAAGAAAACAGCTCGATCACGCTACGGCCTCCGTGGTCTCCAGAATCGGCGGCAGAGGCGAGTCGAGCGACGCGCAGATCGCGCGCAGCAGCTCCGCTTCCGCAAGCGTGAGTTTATCATCGGCCATCGCCGTCGCGACGCAGGCCTTGATGAACAGGGGCTTCTTCAGCGGCGCGAGCAGGTTCAGCTCGTTGAGGGCGCTCTCCACCGCCGCGATGTTCAGCTCGGAAGGCGAGCGCAGCACCCCGCCCGCTGCGCCGAGAGCGGCCATTCCCTTGTCGAACGCGGCCATCCCGCCTCCGCCGGCGTGGGCGAGGAGCGAGAGCACGATGGCTGCCTCCGTGGCGACCGCCTCGACGCTGCGGTACTTCACCGCCGGCGGGCGCTTTGGTTCCTTCTGGATCTGGCTCCTGCACAGCGTGAGCAGCACGAATTCGCCGAGCGTGATCTTGCGGTCGGCCTCGATCACGCCTCTGATCGTCTCGAGCAGCCCCTCGCGCTCCG
>VBCH01000222.1 GCA_005884455.1 Betaproteobacteria bacterium | reverse complement strand
GATGCGCTGCATGCGCCGGCTCTGCTCGGCCATGAGATTCAGGTAGTCGCGCGAGCGCTCCGGATCGAGCTTCAGCTCCCGCACCGTCTCCAGGAACCCCACCAGCACGGTGAGCGGGGTGCGCAGCTCGTGCGAAACGTTCGCGACGAAGTCGCGGCGCATGGTCTCCAGGCGCGTACCCTGCGTGATGTCGCGCGAAAGCAGCAGCCGCTGCGAGTCGACGTAGGGAACGAACTGCACCGAAAGGACGAGACCGTCCCGCGCCGACTTCAGCTGCAAGGGCTTGGAGAACTCGCCGGCCGCGACGTAGTTGACGAATTCCGGCTGACGCACGAGGTTGGTGATCGGGTGGCCGACATCGGCTTCGGCGCCGATGCCGAAGTGCGCTTCGCAGGAATCGTTGCACCAGACGATGCGGTATTCGGCGTCCAGGATCGCGACGCCGTAGGGAAGCGCCCGGCCGGCCTGACGGGAACGGGCGAGCGAGTGCGCGAGCTGGCGGCTCCGCGCGGTCTCGGCGCGCTGCCGGCGGTAAAGCAGCGTGAACACTTCCTCCCACGCTCCGCTGCCTTCGGGAACCGCCTCGGTGAGCGAGCGCGAGGCCCACTGGCGAAGAAGGTTGAGATGGCGAACGTGGTGGACGAGCAAACCAACGAGTCCCAGCGAGAAGAACGACCATCCCCAGCCCGCCCCGAAGAGGAGGCCCGTTCCAAACCCGAGAACTGCGAGGAGAAGAACGACGACTGCGGTTCGGATCAGGATACTGCTCATACACGGCTATCCAGGAGAATCAAGAGCCACACCGCTGCGGCGTTGATAAGGCTCAGGAATACCGCAGCGCTGCCGATATCTTTCGCCCGCTTTGCGAGGACGTGATTTTCCAGCGAGATTCGGTCGACCGCGGCCTCCACGGCCGAATTGAGCAGTTCCACGATAAGCACCAGCAGAACGCTCGCGATCATCAGGGCTCTCTCGGTTCCGCCTACGGGTATGAGAAGGGCCGCCGGGATCAGCAGCGCCGCAAGCAGGCATTCCTGGCGGAATGCATCCTCGTGCCGAAACGCGGAGGCCATGCCCTGGAGCGAATAGCGGAGCGCGTTCCACAGGCGCCGTACCCCAGTCTTGCCCTTGAAGTGACTTTCCCGCATGGCCTATTTGTCGGCGGCAAGGAGCGCGAGCAGCTGCTCCTGCGCCGAGCGCGGTATGCGGCCGCGGGACTTCCTTCTCTGGTAGTTGCCGTCGGAGTCCATCTCCCAGGCCTGGCTGTTGTCGGACAAATAGGGCTTCAGGCCTTCCTGGATGACGCGCTCCTTGATCCTGCGGTCGAGGACAGGGAAGCACAGCTCGATTCGCCCGAAGAAATTGCGTCCCATCCAGTCGGCGCTGGACAGGTAGAGGTCGTCCTGACCGCCGTTGAGGAAGTAGAAGATGCGCGAGTGCTCGAGAAACCGTCCTATGACCGAGCGCACGCGTATGTTCTCCGACAGCCCCGGGATTCCGGGACGCAGCGAGCATACGCCGCGCACGATCAGGTCTATTTTCACCCCGGCCTGCGAAGCCCGGTACAGCGTCTCGATCACCTTGGGTTCGATCAAGGCGTTCATTTTCGCGATGATGTGCCCGGGCTTGCCGGCACGCGCGTGGTTGGCTTCCCGCTTGATCGCCGCAAGCACGCGCTCGTGCAGCGAGAACGGCGAAATCCAGAGATGATGGAGCCGGCGCGCGCGCCCGAGCCCGGTGAGCTGCTTGAAAACCTCGTTCACGTCCTCGCAGATTTTGTCGTCCGCCGTCAGCAATCCGAAATCCGTGTAGAGCCTCGCGGTGCGCGGGTGATAGTTGCCCGTGGAAACATGCGCGTAGCGCCGCAGCCTTCCGTCCTCGCGGCGCACCACGAGCGACATCTTGGCATGCGTCTTGTACCCGACCACGCCGTACACCACGTGCGCGCCGACTTCCTCGAGCTTCGCCGCCCAGTTGAGATTCGCTTCCTCGTCGAAGCGCGCGAGAAGCTCAACGACGACCGTGACTTCCTTGCCGCGTTGCGCGGCGTCGATCAGGTACTTCATCAGAACCGAGTCGGTGCCGGTCCGATACACGGTCTGCTTGATCGCGACCACGCTGGGATCGTCGACCGACTGCTCCAGGAAGTCGATCACGGGGTTGAACGACTGAAACGGATGGTGCAGCAGGACATCGCCTTTCCGGATGACTCTGAACAGATCGGGACTTGCCTCCAGCTGCTTCGGGACGCCCGGGACGAACGCGGGGAACTTGAGTGCGGGTTTGTCGACCAGATCGGGGATTTGCATCAAGCGCACCAGGTTCACGGGTCCGTCCACGCGGTACAGGTCGTCTGCGGCGAGCTGGAACTGCTCCAGGAGAAACTGCTCAAGCTCCGCCGGCATGTTGTCCGCGACTTCGAGCCGCACGGAGTCTCCGAAATGGCGTTGCGAGAGCTCTCCGGCGAGCGCGGTGCGAAGGTTCTTGATCTCCTCCTCGTCCAGGAACAAGTCGCTGTTGCGGGTGACACGGAACGGGTACGAGCCGCGCACGGTCATGCCCTGGAAGAGAGCCTGCACGAACGCCTGAAGGATAGAGGTCAGCAGCACGAAGACGTGGCCCTTGCCGGCGATGGTTTGCGGCAGCTGGATCACCCGCGGCAGGGCCCGCGGAGCCTGAACGATCGCCGTTCCCGAATTACGCCCGAAAGCATCGCGGCCCTCCAGTTGCACCGCGAAGTTCAGGCTCTTGTTGAGGACGCGCGGAAAGGGATGCGACGGATCGAGGCCGATCGGCGTCAGGAGCGGGATCATTTCCCTCAGGAAATAGTTGTGCAGCCAGGAGCGCTGTTCCCGCGTCCACTGCGGCTCCGCGAGGAAGCGCACCCCCTCCTCCGCGAGCTCCGGAAAGATTTCCTTGTTGAGCAGCCGGTATTGCTCGGCGACCAGCGCATGGGCGCGTTCGCTGACCAGGGGGAAAACCTCCACCGAAGGCGTCTCTCCGGGAATTGTTATCTCATTGCCGAGCCTGATGCGCTCTTTCAGCTCGGCGACGCGGATCTCGAAGAACTCGTCCAGGTTGCTCGACAGGATGCACAGGAACCGCAGCCTCTCCAGCGCCGGAACCCGCCGGTCCTGGGCCTGGGCGAGCACGCGCTGGTTGAATGCCAGGACGGCGAGCTCGCGCGCGAGGAATTGCGGCTTGATCTTGCCCGCCGGAAACCGGGTTCTCTGGAGCATGGAGAAGTCTAAGGACCGTGTATGGCAGAATTGTTACAACGCGGCAGATCGCAATACCGCGGCAGCGGCATTATGATACCGTCGCTTCACCTATCGGGCTGAACACGCGCAACAATCGTGAAACAGGACACTCTGGCCGCCCTTGACCTGGGATCCAACAGCTTCCACCTGCAGATCGGCAGAGTCGTCGACGACCAGGTCTACCTGCTCGACAGCCTGAGAGATCCGGTGCGCCTGGGTGCAGGTCTCACGCGCGACCGGCGCATCGATCAGGCGACCAAATCGCGGGCGCTGGAAGCGCTCGCGCGCTTCGGCGAGCGGCTGCGCGGCTTTCCGCGCTCGGCGGTGCGTGCCGTGGGCACGAGCGCGCTGCGCGTGGCGAAAAACGCCGAATCCTTCCTCTCCGAGGCGGAAGCGACGCTCGGTTTTCCCATTGAAGTGATATTCGGCCGCGAGGAGGCTCGCCTGATCTACCTCGGCGTTGCGCACAGCCTCGCGCCTTCGCCCGAGCGGCGCCTGGTGATCGACATAGGCGGCGGCTCGACCGAGCTCATCATCGGCACGGGCCTCGAGCCCGAGCTCATGGAAAGCACTCCCATGGGCTGCGTCAGCTACAGCCTCAGGTTCTTCGCGGAGGGCCGCCTCGAGAAATCGTGCTTCAAGCGGGCGGAGCTTGCGGCCGCGAACGAACTGCAACGCATCGTGGATGCTTACCGCCGCACCGGCTGGAGACACGCCGTGGCGTCGTCGGGCACCGCCAAGTCCCTCGCGGCCATCCTGCGGGAATCCGAGCTGTGCGAGCAGGGAATCTCCGCGGCAGCGCTCGACAAGCTCCGCGCCCTGTTCATCAAGGCGGGAGAAGTCGACAAGCTCGACCTGCCTGGACTGCGCGAGGACCGCGCGGCGATCATCTCCGGGGGCCTCGCCATCATGTCGGCAACGCTCGCCGAATTCGGGATCGAACATCTCGAGGTTTCCGACGGCGCTCTGCGCCAGGGCGTGCTCTATGACCTGCTCGGACGCGTGCGCCACCGCGACATGCGCGAGGCGACGGTGCGCCAGTTTATGCGACGCTATCAGGTGGATACGGCGCAGGCCGAGCGCGTGGCGCGGCTCGCGCAGAACATTCATGCGAGCCTGAACGGGGAATCCTCCGAGGCCGACACGGCGATGTTGCGCTGGGCGGCGAGCCTGCACGAAATCGGCATCTCGATCGCCCACGCCGGTTATCACAAGCACTCCGCCTACATCGTGGCGCAGGCCGACATGCCCGGCTTCTCCCAGAAGGAGCAGGCGCGCCTGTCGCGGCTGGTGCTCGCACATCGCGGCAAGCTCACCAAGATCGAAGACCTGCCCGAGCAGAGCGCCGACTGGGCCCTCATCTTCGCGCTCAGGCTTGCCGCTCTGTTCAATCTCAGCCGGCGCGATCTCGCGCTGCCCATCCCCGCCTGCAAGGCCTCCAAAAGCGGCTTCCAGCTCACCCTGCAGCGTGCCTGGCTCGAGGAGCATCCCATGACCGAAGGAGCGCTCGAAAACGAAACGGAGGAATGGCGGGCGCTCGGTGTCAGACTCGAGCTGCGCAGCTCTGCCAAGGAGGAGCGCCCGGCCCTCGCCTGAAGGTGGCGCTATGCCAGCGCGCGCCGGAAGCGATAACCGGTTCCGCGGACCGTTTCCACCAGCGAATCGTGCTCCGTGGGTTCGAGCGCCTGGCGCAGCCGACGTATGTGCACGTCGACCGTCCGTTCCTCCACGAAGACGTGATCGCCCCAGATTTCGTCGAGCAGCTGGGCGCGGCTGTAGACGCGCTCAGGATGGGTCATGAAGAAATGCAGCATCCTGAACTCGGTCGGCCCCAGATCGATGTTGCCGCCGGCGGCGTTGACGCGATGCGCGACCGGATCGAGCCTGAGGTCCGCGATCTCGACGACGTCCTCGGTGAGCTGGGGAGCGCGGCGCCGCATCACCGCTTTGATGCGCGCCAGAAGCTCCCGGGGCGAGAACGGCTTGGTGACGTAGTCGTCCGCGCCGCTCTCGAGGCCGACGATCGTGTCCTGCTCCTGGGCGCGGGCGGTCAGCATGATGATCGGAATATCCTTGGTGCGTTGATCGGTGCGCAGCTGGCGCGCGAAATTCACGCCCGGCGGGCCCGGCAGCATCCAGTCGAGGAGCACGAGGTCCGGCAAAACCTCGCGCACCAGGGCCTCGGCCTCCGGGACATTGGCGGCCCGCAACACCTGATGACCTGCGTGCTCGAGGTTGACCGCGATCAGCTCCTGGATCGCCGGCTCATCTTCGACTACGAGTATCGCACCGCCCATGACCGCCTCGCCCCTGCTCCCGTTCCACGCCGTGCCCATCAGCTGAGCGCCTCGCGCTCGACGACCTCGACTGCCGTGTGGCGGACATCGGTGCCCTTGACGATGTAGATGACGTCCTCGGCGATGTTCTTGGCGTGATCGCCGATTCGCTCGATCGCCTTGGCGATCCAGACGATCTCGAGCGCAGTCGATATCGTGCGCGGATCCTCCATCATGAACGTGATGAGCTGCCGCAGGATCGAACGGAATTCGGTGTCGATCGCCACGTCCTGCCGGATGATGCTCGCCGCGTCCGCCGCATCCAGGCGCGCGAAGGCGTCGAGCGCCTGGCGCAGCATTGACAAGGCGATGTCGGCGGCATGGCGGACGGTCGCGAAACGATACAGGTCCGCATGCCCGCGCTCGTGAATCTGCCTAGACATGCGCGCGATCTTCTCGGCCTCGTCGCCGATGCGTTCCAGGTCCGTAACCGTCTTGCTGATCGCCATGATGAGGCGCAAATCGCTCGCCGCTGGCTGGCGCTTGACGATGATGTGGCTGCAATCGTCGTCGATCCGGACCTCGCACTCGTTTACGCGAACTTCGTTTGCAATCACCTGGTCGATCAGGTCCTGATTGCCGTGCGCGAACGCGTCGATAGCCCCGCGTATCTGGGACTCCACCAGGCCGCCCATCTGCAGAACCCCCGAGCGCAAGGTCTCGAGGTCGTTGTCGTATTGCTTGGAAAGGTGTTCGGTGCCCATTGCGCCGCTCCTGTTCAGCCAAACCGGCCGGTGATGTAGTCTTCCGTCTCTTTCTTCTTCGGCTTGATGAAAACCTCGTCGGTCACGCCGAATTCCACCATTTCTCCCAGATACATGTACGCCGTGTAGTCCGAAACGCGCGCCGCTTGCTGCATGTTGTGAGTGACGATCACGATCGTATAGTCGTTCTTCAACTCGTGCACGAGCTCCTCGATGCGGCCCGTGGATATGGGGTCTAGAGCCGAGGCCGGCTCGTCGAGGAGCAGCACCTCGGGCTTGACGGCGATTCCGCGCGCAATGCACAGCCGCTGCTGCTGGCCGCCGGAGAGACTGGTGCCGCTCTGCTTCAACTTGTCCTTCACTTCCTCCCAAAGCGCCGCTTTTCGCAAAGCCCACTCGACGCGCTCCTCCATCTCGCGCATGGAAAGGCTTTCATACAAACGCACCCCGAAAGCGATGTTGTCGTGAATCGACATGGGGAACGGCGTCGGCTTCTGGAACACCATGCCCACCTTGGCGCGCAGCCTGTTCAGATCCTGGCGGGGCGAAAGGATATCGTCCCCGTCGATGAGGATCTCGCCTCTCGCCTCCTGCTTGGGATAGAGCGCGTACATGCGGTTGAAGGTGCGGAGCAGGGTGGACTTGCCGCAGCCCGAAGGACCGATGAACGCGGTCACTCTCCTCTCCGGAATCTGGAGATTGATGTCCTTCAGGGCGTGAAACCCTCCGTAGTAGAAGTTCAGGTTTTTCACCTGAATTTTCTGAGTCAAGGTCTCTTGCACGGGTTGCAGGACCGCTGCGTTCATGTCAGTACGTCGGAGACTTGTTGCGGAAGAATACGCGCGCCAGGATGTTGAGCACAAGCACGCCCAAAGTGATGATCAAGGCACCCGCCCAGGCGAGGTGTTGCCAGTTTTCGTACGGGCTCATGGCGAACTGGAAGATCACGACCGGCAGGTTCGCCATGGGCTGGTTCATGTCGAGCGACCAGAACTGGTTGTTCAGGGCGGTGAAAAGAAGCGGCGCGGTCTCCCCGCTGATGCGTGCGACCGCAAGCAGGATGCCGGTGAGGATCCCCGCCTTCGCGGCGCGCACGGTCACCAAGGTGATCACCTTCCATTGAGGCGCGCCGAGCGCGGCCGCCGCCTCGCGCAGGCTGTCCGGCACCAGGCGCAGCATGTTCTCCGTGGTGCGGATCACCACGGGGATGACGATCAGCGCAAGCGCCATCGTCCCGGCCCAGGCGGAAAAGTGCCGGGTGTGGATCACGTAGACTTCATAGACGAAAAGCCCGACCACGATCGAGGGGGCCGAGAGCAGGATATCGTTGATGAAGCGCGTCACCGGGGCGAGCCAGCCGCGGCTGCCGAATTCGGCGAGATAGATGCCGGCCATCATGCCGATGGGCGTGCCGATCAGAGTCCCCATCGCAGCCATGATCAAGCTTCCAGCGATCGCGTTCGAGAGGCCACCGCTCGCCCCCGGCGGGGGAGTCATCGTAAAGAAAAGCGCCGGGCCGAGGGTCCTGAAGCCGGCTTCGAACAAGGTCAACAGGATCCAGCCGAGCCAGAACAGCCCGATCAGCATCGTGAGGAGCGACACCGCGAGATTGAAGCGATTGATCCACAACCGGCGGGAGTAAAGATCCATGAACGCAATCGAAGCACTCATGTCTTCTGGCCTTCCATCCTGCCGAGCCGCAGCAACAGCATCTTGGACAGGGCAAGGACCACGAAAGTGATCAGAAACAGGATCAGGCCCAGCTCGATCAGCGCCGAGCTGTAGAGGTCGCCGACCGCCTCGGTGAATTCATTGGCGAGCGCCGATGCGATGCTGTTTCCGGGCATCATCAGCGAAGCGTTGAGCTTGTGCGCATTGCCGATGACGAAGGTGACCGCCATGGTCTCGCCCAAGGCCCGGCCGAGGCCCAGCATGACCCCGCCGACTACGCCGACTCTCGTGTAGGGAAGCACCACGTTCCACACGACTTCCCATGTCGTCGAGCCGAGCGCGTAAGCCGACTCCTTCAGCACCGACGGGACGACCTCGAACACGTCGCGCATCACGGCGGCGATGAAGGGGATCACCATGATCGCGAGGATGATCCCAGCGGTGAGGACTCCGATTCCCATCGGAGGCCCTTGAAAGAGCATTCCCGCGAGCGGAATCGCACCGAGAGTAGCCGTGAGCCAGGGCTGGAGCTGGGCGAAGGCGGGTGCAAACACGAACAGCCCCCACATGCCGTAAATGATGCTCGGGATCGCGGCAAGAAGCTCGATCGCCGTGCCCAGGGGTCGCCGCATCCAGATCGGCGACAGCTCGGTGAGGAACAAGGCGATCCCGAAGCTGACCGGGATGCCGATGAGAAGTGCGATGAAGGAGGTGAGCAGAGTGCCCGCGATGGGCACGAGTGCGCCGAACTGCTCGGTGACCGGGTTCCACTGCGCGCTCGTCAAGAACCCCGGCCCGAACGCGCGCAGCGCGGGGAGGCTGCCGGCGACGAGCGAGACGATGATCCCCGCGAGCAGGAGCAGAACGAGAAACGCGAAAAACCGGGTCGCGAGCCGGAACAGAAGGTCGAGCCGGTGCTGACTCCTCAGATTCGCGTCCGGAATGGTCTTGGACACCGGCGAGATACCGGCGTCGCTTCGTGACAGGCCATCCATCGTATCCGCCACGCTGCTCATTCTATCCGCTCCGGACGCGCAAGCGCCTTGCACCCTACCAGATGCTCTTACCGCTCGAGTCCTTGATCTGGCTTTTCCACGCCGATTGGACCAGCGTCACCACGTCGTCGGGCATGGGAATGTAGTCGAGCTGCAGAGCCATCGCGTCGCCGTCCTTGTAGGCCCACTCGAAGAATTTGAGGACCTCTTTGGCTTTTGCCGGGTCGGCCTGAATCTTGTGCATCAGGATGAAAGTCGCGCCGGTGATGGGCCAGCTGTTTTTGCCCGGCTCGTCGGTCAGGATCTCGTAGAAGCCCGGGGCGTTTTTCCAATCGGCGCTCGCGGCTGCGGCCTGGAAGCTCTTGTCGTTGGGCGACACGAAATTCCCGTCCCTGTTTTGCAACAGCGTGTAGGTCATCTTGTTCTGCTTGGCGTAGGCGTATTCGACGTAGCCGACCGCGCCCTTGATCCGCTGCACGAAAGAGGCGACGCCTTCGTTGCCCTTTCCGCCCGAGCTGCTCGGGGCCGGCCATGACACCGAAGGGGCATTGCCGACCTTGTCTTTCCATTCCGGGCTGACCTTGGCCAGGTAGTTGGTGAAGATGAAAGTGGTGCCGGAGCCGTCCGAGCGATGCACCACGGTGATCGCCTGGTCGGGCAGCTTCAAGCCCCCGTTCGCGCTCGCTATCTGCGGATCGTTCCACTTGCTGATCTTGCCGAGGTAGATATCGGCGAGCAGCTTGGGGGTCAGCTTTATCTGGCCTGGGGCGACTCCATCGATATTCACGACTAGCACCACGCCACCCATCACCATCGGGAACTGAACGAGACTGTCTTTCTCGAGCTGTTCGAGCTTGAGCGGCGCGTCCGAAGCGCCGAAGTCGACCGTCTTGGAGACGATCTGCTTGATGCCGCCGCCCGAGCCGATCGATTGGTAGTTCAGTCCGATTCCGGTCTTCTGCTTGTAGGCATCTGCCCACTTGGCGTAAATGGGATACGGGAATGTGGCGCCGGCGCCAGTGATGTCGACGGCGAGCGCGGAGTGGCTTGCCACAGCCACAGCGATAAGCAGCAGCGCGAAGCGTTCGAGAAATGCAAAAAAGTACACTTAAGCAACCCTCCAATCGGCAAACAAAGAGTGGAACATCGCTGCGCATACTACGGGGTCGATGTTGCAGTTGCGTTACGGTTCACAAAAACGAAACCTCTCTTTACTTCAAAGACTTAAGTGAGAGTGCAGGAAGCTTAGACCGGTGTCCGCAGTATTGCTGAAGAGGAACTGGTCGAAGCCGCTTCAGGCGGACGCCCGTGCCGCCGCGCGCATGCGCTTGCCTCTCAGCGTCCTCGCGAAAGCCTGGATCGCACCGGCCACGAACTTCTTTGACAAGGCGACCGATTGAGTTCGTCAAAACGGTGGCACTCGGCAACAGCCGTTCCCTGCAACTACGCGGCGACGCGCTTCGCTTGCTTCGCGCCCTTCGCCGTGGGTCCGCGTTCCTCGTCTCGGCCGCCGCGCTCAGCGTCGGCGTGACGCCAGAGTATCAAGTCCATGTCGATTCCTTGCGATGATCGCGATCACGTGCATCTCGAACTCGTGGGTTGTTGCTTGTTTTGCGCTGTTTTGACGCGAAATAATTCTTGCTGCTTTGCTCATTATGTGCAATGCTGCCGAAATATTTTTTCAGTGATCGCGAAAGATTGAACGAAAATTTTTCTTCCAAGCCGCTCGCTCCCAGTGTCGAGAGGCGAAGGGATTCGGATCGACGGGGCTTATTCCGGCGACTGAATAGACCGTCGCAGCATGGACGGGCTTCGTGCTTTCCTTCCTTAACTTACGATGGAGGCCAGTGATGGCGAAGAAGAGAAAAGCCAAAAAGGCAGCGAAGAAAAAGAAGAAGTAGATAGTACTAGGAGACCCGCCAGACCGCAGGAAATGCGGTCAAGAAACGCAGGGCGGGGAAATCGGCCGGGAAAGCTGCGGCGAAACCGGCAGCGCCAACACGGAAACGGCGGTTCGACTGCCCTCCGTCGCGGTCGCGCCCGGGGCAGAACCTGCCCCGAACCCCGCAGCAGCTTGGTCGTTCACGCCCTGGGTGCGGGTTGTGAATGGACTGCGGTCGGTCCGGGGCCTCGCGCTCCGAACCGAACCGCAGACATTCAGTGCAGGTCATTTCTTCAGTTTTCCCAGAAAATGCTTCCGGAATTTTGCGACTTTCGGCCTGACTACGAAAGCGCAATAAGGCTGCGCAGGATTTCGCCGGAAGTATTCCTGATGGTAATCCTCCGCCATGTAGAACTTTGACGCCGGCACGACTTCGGTCACGATGGGATCTTCGTAGATCTTTGCCGTGCCCATGCTCGCAATGACTTGCTCCGCGGCGGCTTTCTGCTCGGGGGAGTGGTAGAAGATCGCTGAACGATACTGCGTGCCGACATCATTGCCCTGGCGATTGAGTGTGGTCGGATCGTGGATCACGAAGAACACCTCGAGGATTTCCCTGAACGACACCTGCTTCGGGTCGAACGTGAGTTGGGTTACCTCGGCATGGCCGGTCTCCCCCGAGCAGACATCCGCGTAAGTAGGGTTCGCCGTCCTGCCACCCATGTAACCGGACTCAACCGAATCCACTCCCTTGAGATCGTCGAATACGGCCTCCAGGCACCAGAAACAGCCTCCGGCAAGAGTGGCGACTTCCTTCCCTGCGTCGGTCATGTCGTTTCGCCTTTTTTTGCGGTTGGCGTGCTATTTTGTCGGATCAAGGCCGACCACATTACAGTATGCCGAATTCGATCTGCGGGCCAAGCCCGGCGCGTACGGTACCGACCCTCGGAGGAATCTAACATGAGTCTCTTACGCAGCCTGCTCGCCGCAGCACTCCTTGCCCAGGCGCTCCCTTGCGCCGCCCAGCAAGCCGCGCCGGGGCAGGCGGTAGCCACATTTGCGGGCGGCTGTTTCTGGTGTATGGAACCGCCCTACGACGCCTTGCCGGGCGTTATCTCCACGACCTCCGGCTACATGGGGGGAACCAAGAAAAATCCCAGCTACGAGGAGGTGTCCTCGGGGACCACGGGACACGCGGAGGTCGTGCGGGTCCTCTACGATCCGAAGAAGGTGAGCTACGAAAAACTCCTCGAAGTGTTCTGGAAAAACGTCGATCCTACCGTGCGAGACCGGCAGTTTTGCGACATGGGAAGCCAGTACCGCACCGCGATCTTCTATCACACCGACGAGCAGAAACGCCTCGCCGAAGCGTCCAAAACAGTGCTCGCGAAGACGAAACCGTTCAGGGAAGACATCGTCACACCTGTCGTGCCGGCCGGAGAGTTCTGGCCTGCCGAGGACTATCACCAGGATTTCTACGTCAAGAATCCGGTGAGGTACAAGTTCTACCGAACCGGCTGCGGCCGCGATGCCAGGTTGAAGCAACTGTGGGGGAGCGTGCCGCATTGACTCGGGTAACCGACATGCGCCGGTTGAGACCGTGAACGATCCTCGCCTCGAGCCCGCGCCCCAGTCCGCCAACCAGCCGCCGCCCCTTGTCGGATACAACGCCTGGTCGGCGGACCGGGTCCTCGTGGAAGCGGTGAAACGCGAAGGCGGCGGCTGGATCGCCGAGCGCGCAAGCCGCATGGGAGATCTCGTCGGCAGCGAGCGGATGCAAACGCTCGCGACGCAGGCGAACCGTTACGCGCCCGAGCTGAGAACCCACGACCGCTTCGGTAATCGCAGCGACGCGGTCGAATACCATCCCGCGTACCACGAGCTGATGGCGCTCGCTTTCGGCGCCGGGCTGCATTCGCTCGTCTGGACGGACAAGAGGGAAGGCGTATGGGTCGCGCGCGCAGCGCTCAACTATCTGTGGAACCAAGGCGAAAATGGAGTTGCGTGCCCCGTGACCATGTCCTTCGCCGCGGTGCGGGTACTGCGCCACAGCGCCAAGCTCGCCGAGGAGTGGGAGCCGAAGCTCCTTGCCTGCGACTACGATCCGCGCCCGCTGCCCCTCGCGCAAAAGCGCGCCGTAACAATCGGGATGGCGATGACCGAGAGGCAAGGCGGCTCGGACCTTCGCGCCAATTCGTCACGAGCAGCGCCCCTGGGCGGAGGTCAATACGAACTCACCGGGCACAAGTGGTTCTGCTCGGCCCCGATGAGCGACGCCTTTTTCACCCTTGCGCGTACCGAGGCCGGTCTGACCTGCTTTTTCGTACCGCGCTCGCTTTCCGACGGCACCCGCAATCCCTTTTTCATCGAACGTCTGAAGGACAAGTGCGGCAACCGCTCCAACGCTTCGAGCGAAATCGAGTATCGCGGCACCCGTGCGCATATCGTCGGAGAGGAAGGGCGCGGCATCGCCACGCTGATCGAGATGGCGCACCTCACGCGCTTCGACATCGTAGTCGCCAGCGCCGGGATGATGCGCGCGGCGCTCAACCAGGCGATCCACCACGCCGCGCACCGCAAGGCATTCGGCCGGCGGCTCGTCGAACAGCCCTTGATGCAGAACGTGCTTGCCGATCTCTCGCTCGAAACCGAAGCCGCAGCGCTCCTGGCGTTTCGCCTTTCGAGAGCTTTCGACCGTGCGGAAGATGACGGGCGCGAGCGCCTTTTGATGCGCCTGATTACTCCGATCGCGAAGTACTGGCTGTGCAAACGCCTGCCCCCGCTCGTCGTGGAGGCAATGGAATGCCTGGGGGGAAACGGTTACGTGGAGGAGGCTCCGCTCGCCCGCCTGTACCGCGAGGCACCGCTGAATGGAATTTGGGAGGGCTCGGGGAACGTCATCTGCCTCGACGTGCTGCGTTCGGTCGAGCGCGAACCGGACAGCGTCGCGGCGCTGCTCGAGGAGATCGGCCGTGGCGGCGTGCGCTCGCGGCGCGGGGGGACGGCGATCTCGCAAATGCTCAAGGAGTCCGGCAGCGCAGAGTCGCGGGGACGGCGAATTGTCGAGGCCATCTCAGTTGCGCTCCAGGCAAGTCTCATGGAACAACACGCCCCGCAGGAAGCCGCCGATGCTTTCTGCGCCTCGCGTTTGGAGGGCGATTGGGGCCGTGCGTTCGGGACGCTTCCTGCGACCGCGCCCTGCGAGGCGATCGTCAGGCGCGCGTGGCCTCTAGGCTCGGGCGCTGATTAGAAAACCGGACGAGCGATCCGGCGGACAGCGTGCCCGTTCCTCATGCGGCCTCGCGCGAGAAGCCTGCCGACGTTGCCTTGGCCGGCAATGTCTGCGTCGAAGTCACCAACGCTAAATGGAGCAGCTCCAGACTGCGCTTGGCCGCGTACATGACCTGTCGCTGCATCCGCGGCGTAATGGCGTAGTGCTTGACGATTTCCAATGCGAACTTCGGATGCTCGTCGTCGTAGTGGGAGTGTTCCCGTATCCACTTGTACGTTCTTGGATTCATGTCCACGCCGGGTTTATCCCGGTAGGCCTCGAAGCCCGCGCAGACCTTTCTTGCGATTGCGCCCGTAACACCTTCGATGGCAAAGCTCGTCGCCGCCACGGCTTCTGCAAGAGACCCCTTGGTGTTCACGCGCCACACCCAGTCGGTCAGCGACTGCACGTCGCGCAACGGAGGAGTCCCGCCTTCCGCCAGGTCCAGCATCTGCTGCCGGTCCAGGCCGAAACCCTCGCCCATCCACAGCCAGTGCTCGGCGTGCGCCTTTTCGATGCGGATGTTCTCGATCAGAAAGGTGCGGGAGAAGTCGTCTTCCACCTTGATCAGGGCTTCCGCTAGAAACTTCGGGAAATCGTATATGAACGGGTAGATATGAAGGATCCATCCCTGCATCTCCTGGACACTGAGACGCGTCGATGCGATCGATTCTGCCCATGGACCGTTGACCAGGTTGTCCCAATGGGGAGCCACGAATTCATACATGGTGGCGACCCATCGCGGGTGAGAGGATATTTTGTGTACCGCACTGGCGTTCATGTTCATGGTTTGCTCTCTCAGGTTGTTAAATCAAACTCTCAGGTTGTGGAATCAAGAACCGTCGCGGGAAGAGCCCAATGAGGGGCTGAATTCGTCCCAGTACGCCCCATTCCTGCAGCCACTTGTTCAAGAAATGGACCCGGAGCAGAAAGCCAATGGCCCTGTGCGAAGTCCACTCCGATCTCGCGCAGCGCGGCCAGACCCATCTCTCCGTCCACGGCCTCGCCGATTGTTTTCTTGCCCATCACATGTCCTACGTCGTTGATGGCCCGCACCATCGCGAGATCGACTGCGTCATGCGCCACGTCCTTGACGAAGCTTCCGTCGATCTTGAGGAAGTCCACGGGTAAGTGCTTGAGGTACCCGAAGGAGGACATTCCGGCCCCGAAGTCGTCCAGCGAGAACAGACAGCCAAGGGACTTCAGTTCGCCAAAGAACCGCGCCGCCTTGTCGAAATTGGCGATCGCCGCCGTTTCCGTGAGCTCAAAGCAAATGGTCCCAGAGCGCATGACGTAACGCCTGAACTGCTCGCGAACGAATTCGAGGAAGCGCTCGTCCCCGATCGAGGTTCCAGAGATATTGATTGCATAGGTGCCGCCGGCTCCGCCTTTGGAACCCAGGGAATTGATCTTGGCGAACGCGTCTTGAATGACCCACTGGTCGATCATGGGCATCATGTTGTAGCGCTCCGCGGCCGGAATGAACGCCATTGGGGGTACGATCTTGTCGTGCTCGTCGAGCATGCGCACGAGCAGCTCGTAATGGTTGTTCCTCGGAGATTGATCCCCGATCGAATGGATTTCCTGTGCATGAAGCACGAAACGCCCTTCCTGGAGCGCTCGTTGCAGCCGCGACACCCACTCCATCTCGCCCCGGCGCAAAAACACCTCGCTGTCGTGCGGACGATAGAACTGAACGCGATTGCGTCCCTTCTCTTTCGCCATGTAGCAAGCGGCATCGGCGGCGCCCAGAACGTCGGTGAGGGTGAGCATTCCATCCGCGATATGGACCACGCCAATGCTCGCGCCGATCGTGAACGATCTGCCTTCGCTGACGAAGCGAAAATCGGCTATGCACTTCTGCAGCTCGTCGGCAATGCGAATGGCTTCGTGCATGGGACAGTTTTCGAGCAGAACGCCGAATTCGTCGCCGCCGAGACGGGCAAGAGAATCTCCTTCGCGCACTTGCTGCTTCAACAATGCGCCCACCTGCCGCAGCAGCTGATCGCCGGCCGCGTGTCCGCAGGTATCGTTGACGATCTTGAACTGATCGAGATCGAGGTACATCACCACGTGCTGTCGCCCCTGATTGGCGGCTGTGTGTAAAGCGAGCCTGAGGCGGTTCTCAAACTCGGGGCGGTTGACCAAATTGGTGAGCTGATCGTGGCTCGCATGATAGGCGAGCTTCATGGCGTATTCCTGCCCCAGCTTGAGTTCCTTGAGTTCCCGCTCCGCGCGGTCGACGCGACTGACCATGCTCTGTGTAAGGAAAATCCCGATCGGGACCAGAGTTCCCGCGACCGTGACGATCACGAGAAACAGCGTGGACCGGATCCAGCGTGTGGCCTCTCCCAAGGTAGTCGAGAACTTGTTCTGCCAAGGCCTCAGTTCTTCGTTCACCTGGATGATGCGGTTCAGTATGAGCCCGAGCCTGGATGGGTCCACGCGACCGGACTGGTGGAATGCGTGGAGCTCTTCGGCGGCCTTGTCGAGCCTTGCGAGGAAATCATCTCCGGTTCGCCATATATCGAGCACGCTTTTCATGTAGCTCACGCGGTGAAAGCGCTGATAGAGGCTGATGACCCCGGGTATGTCATCCGGATGGGTTCCGCCTTCGATGAAGCCAGCCCGCACGGCTGAGTAGTCCGGAGCGGATTTTTCGAGCTCGAACCTGGCCCTTTGGAAACCCAGCGGCACCATGATCGCCTTCCGATAGCTGAGGAAATCAGACTCGGATTTGGTCTCGGCGAAACGCAGCAGGTGGAACACCGCTTCCTTCTGATTCTTCGACCACAGACTCTCGCCCTCGACATACGCGCGACCTGCAGTGAGGATGTCTATGCTGACAATGGCGAGCCACACCAGCACGGCGACGATCGCCAGGAACGGCGAAACGATCAGGAGCATGCGTTTGCTCATGGCGAGCCACTGAGTGACTTTCGCGAACGAAGTCACAAGGGCTTTGATGTCGACGTATAGCATTTTCATTTCCGTCTTGCTTTCGCTCCCGGAACGTCTGAGGTGCCGGAAAAAGTTAGCGCTCGCATTTGTCAGCAAACCGAGCTCCTCCGAACCCTAAGAGAGCACGTTATATGCCCGCGAGTGGAACAAACGGAACCTACGGAAACCCGTGAAGGTTACGGCTGGATGCTGAACCTTCCTTCTGTTCAGCTTTGACAGGCGACGACTTGTCGCCAGGGACGACGGAGTTTCAACAACCCGCGGTAGGGGAGAGTCCGGGATTCCCTAAGTGGCTGAGGAAGACCGCCGGGAAACGCACCCGGAGCGTGTGCACCTCAAGGATGTGAGCCCGGTGAGCGATTCGTCGCTCACCGGGTCTTGCGGAACCGCCTTTCGGCGTCGACGAGCCCCTAGAAACGGTACGCGAACTGCGCGCCAAAGATGTCGACCGAGCCTTTGTAGTTTCCGACGAGCTGCCCGTTGTTTGCCGGGGGTGTCGGATTGAGCTGATTGATAGGGGCGTCCTTGATGAAGAGATGCGCGTAGCCGAAGTCGAGCGTGCTCTGCTTCGACAACTTGTACTGGCCGCCAAACGATAGCCACAGGCGATTGTTGTCGGGCAGGCGTGCGGTTCGGTCGGTGTCGTTGACGGGCGTTTGGTCATACGCGAGGCCCATCTTCATCGACCAGGCATCGTTATAGCGATGAACCGCCCCGACGCCGACGCGCCAGGTGTTCTTGAAGTTTTCGGGGGTACTGCTCAACTGTCCGCCGGTGTCCAGGTTAATCGTCAAGTCTTTAATTTTCGACCAGCCAGTCCGACTCACATCGGCAAGCAAAGTCCAGTCTGGATTCAGGCGATGCTGCACGGCGATCGACGCGGAATCGGGCATTTTGATGTCCGTGTTCACGTTTGCGCTTGCAAAAGGAAAGTTCGACGAAAATGTAGCGGTTCCCGTTAGATGGTATTTGATCGATGACCGGTAGGAAACGCCCAGCCTCGTGTCCGGAGCCACCTGGAACATCGCCCCGAGGTTAAAACCCCAACCACTCGTGTCCTTGGCCTTGATGTCGGCAAGTTCTTCGGACGCCCCCAGGTTAACGGCATTCGTGAACTCCGCGTCGATCGACTGGTAGTTGAGCCCGAAGCCGAGCGATACCGTCTGATTGAGCTTGTAAGAAACCGCGGGATTGATGTTGAGGGTTGAAATATCCGACTTGATCGCCTGGAACCGGCCCATCCAGGCCGGGTCGTATTCGGTCTTCAATCCGAAGGGCACGCTGACCCCGACGCCGACCTTCCAATCAGGCGCAAGATCCATCGCAAAGTACACGTTCGGAACCGCAGAGAGGTCTCCTGCGTTCCCACCATCGTTGCCCAGAGGTCTCGGGCCGGCGCCTGGCGTGGAACCTGAATCGCTGAACTTCGCGGACAGATTGATGAGCGCGAGGCCAGCAGAGACCTGCATTCCGGGCAGCAGGCTCATGCCTGCAGGGTTGTAGAAGATGATGCTCGCATCGTCCGCGGCCGCCGCGGCTCCCGCGTACGAGCTACCCAGACCGCTTGCACTCTGTTCGATCAGGGCGAACGCGGAAGCATGCGCCTGCGAAACGCCCCCGGCGAAAGCCCCCGCCACCGCGAGCGAAAGAGCGGTTTTTCTGATCCTGGTACCTGCCATGAGAATCTCCTCTTGAGCGTTAGCGTTATTGAGAGCCGAATGAGCAGCTGTCTTGGCCGCCGACACGATAGCATAACGTCATGGTCCCGCAAATGGGCCGCTGCGCAGGCAAGCCGGCTCGCCTGAGGGCGGGCCTCTCAGGCGAGGGTCACCCGTGCGAACTTGCGCTTGCCGACTTGCAACACGACCGTATCCCCCCGCTTCAGGGAAAGCCCCTTGTCGGTGACCTTCTCGCCGTTGATGCGCACGCCGCCCTGCTCGATCATGCGCAGGGCTTCCGACGCGCTGGAGACCAGCTGCGACTCCTTGAGCACTTTCGCAATCGCCATATCGGCGACTTTGCCCGGCGTCGATTTCCGATCGACGCGCTGGACCTGGACAGTAATTTCAGGAATGCCCTCGGGCGTCACGCCATGCTTGAAACGTGCCTCGAAATCGGCTTGGGCGCGCTCCGCCGCCCCGGCGCTGTGAAAACGCGTGACGATCTCGCGCGCGAGGAGCACCTTGATGTCGCGCGGGTTGCGACCGCCCGATACCTCCTTCTCCCACTTCGCAAGAGTTTCCAGGGATTCGAAGGAGAGCAACTCCAAGTAACGCCACATCAGCGCGTCGGAGATCGACATTAGCTTTCCGAAGATCGCCTCCGGAGATTCGCTGATACCAACGTAGTTGTCGAGCGACTTCGACATCTTGTCGACGCCGCGTATCCCTTCGAGAAGTGGCATCGTCAGGATGCATTGCTGTGGCTGATCATAGTGCTTCTGCAGCTCGCGCCCTACCAGCAGATTGAACTTCTGGTCGGTCCCCCCGAGCTCGATATCGGATTTCATCGCCACTGAATCGTAGCCCTGCATGAGCGGGTAGAGAAACTCGTGGATGGCGATGGGTTGGTGGGCCGCATAACGCTTGCCGAAATCGTCGCGCTCGAGCATTCGCGCAACCGTCCATTTTCCAGCCAACCCTATCAGACCGGCTGCCCCCAGCTCGTCAGACCATCTGGAGTTGAACAGGACTTCAGTCTTGTTGGCGTCCAGGATCTTGAAAACCTGATCTTGATAGGTTTTCGCGTTCCGCAGTATCTGCTCCCGCGAAAGCGGCGGTCGCGTCGCGTTCTTGCCGCTCGGGTCACCGATCATCCCCGTGAAATCTCCGATGAGGAACTGGACGTGATGGCCCAAGTCCTGAAATTGGCGCAGCTTGTTGATCACCACCGTGTGCCCGAGATGCAGGTCGGGCGCAGTCGGGTCCAGTCCTAGCTTCACGCGCAGTGGCCGCCCGGATTTGAGCCTTTCCCGCAACTCGGCCTCGACGATCAGTTCATCGCAGCCGCGCTTGATGACTCTCAGTTGGCGATCGATGTCGCTCATGGGGGCTCAGATGGCTGACCGGGCGGTTATTTGTTAGACTTTTTTGATTCAATCCGCTGCCGATCATGCATAACGACGAGGCTGGAATTGTAACGCGCTCCGGCGGAAGCCGCCTCCGATGGCTCGCGGCCGCCGTCGCCATGCCGCTATTCGGCGTCGTAGCCGCCTTCGGCACCGTCGCGCACGTCCTGGAACCGGTTCCCGTCCGGACCGTCGTCGAGGAGCTCGCCCTGTCCGCGACCCCGATCGGCGACTCGGGAACGATTATCTACTTTCAGGAAGATCGCTTCAGACGCAACGACACGCTGGCCGCTCTGATCGAACGGCTCGGGGCCGATGGGGAGGAAGCGGCGACGCTTCTGCGGTCTTCGCGTGCGGCGCGGCCGTTCCGCTTTCTGCTTCCCGGAACGACCGTCCAGGCAAAAGTCGACGAGGTCGGCAGGCTGCGCTCGATATCGTTCCTCACCGACAGGGACACGCTCCTCTCTGCGGATCGTTTCGGCGACGGATTCGGCAGGTTCGAGCAGCAGGCCGATGTAGCACGAGGAATAGAGATGAAATCGGGCGAGATCAAGACCTCCCTCTTCGCAGCGACCGATGCCGCGGGGATTCCGGACAGCATTGCGGTCCAATTTGCGGACATCTTTGGCGGCGAGGTGGATTTTCATCGCGATCTGCGCCGCGGAGACCGCTTTGGGGTCGTTTTCGAAACCTTTCACCACGGCGGCAAAACGATCCGATTCGGGCGGGTGCTCGCGGCCGAATTCTACCGCCAGAGGAAAACGTACCGCGCCGTATGGTTTCAGGATCCCTGGGGAAGGGGCGGTTATTACACCCCGGACGGCGAGAACCTGCGCAAGGCATTCCTGCGCTCGCCTCTCGAATTCTCGCGCATCACCTCCGGGTTCGGTCTGCGCCGGCATCCGATTTTCCACCAGTGGCGCGCGCACCAAGGGGTCGACTATGGAGCCCCGGTCGGAACAAGGGTGAAGTCGACCGGCGACGGTGTCGTGTCTTTCGCGGGACGCCGCAACGGGTACGGAAACCTCATCGTGCTCAGGCACCACGGGGGTTACAGCACGTACTATGCGCACCTGAGGAAATTCGCGCTGGGGTTGAGGGCGGGCAGCCGCGTGGTCCAAGGCGAAATCATCGGCTACGTTGGGCAAACCGGCTGGGCGAGCGGCCCCCATCTCCATTACGAATTTCACCTGGGCGACCAGAACCAAAATCCGCTGACCATGGCTTTCCCTGCGGCGCAGCCGATTCCCGCGATCGAACTGGCCGCATTCAAGCGCACCGCCGATCCGGTCATCGCGCGACTCGATCTTCTGAAAAGCGGCGACTTAGCGCTGCTCGAGTGAGCGGTTCGACGAGATCGGCATCTTCCGAAATCTACATCGGTTTGATGTCGGGCACGAGTCTCGACGGCGTCGATTCTGTCCTCGTCGACCTGCAGAGCCGGCCCCTTCTTTTGGGTGTCGGGTTCCTACCGTATCCGAAGACCTTGAAAGGCATCTTGCTCGCCCTGCACGAGACATCCGGCGACGAGCTGCATCGCGCAGCCCTTGCGGGGATCGAACTCTCGAGGCTCTACGCTAGGGCGGCCGAACGCCTCCTTGAGAAACGCGGCGTCAACGCGCAAGCCGTATCCGCCATCGGTTGTCACGGGCAGACAGTGCGTCATCGGCCGGGGTCCGGATATAGCTTGCAGCTTGGCAATCCTGCGTGGCTTGCCGAGCGCACAGGCATTACGGTGGTCACCGATTTCAGGAGCCGCGACATCGCTGCCGGCGGGCAGGGTGCACCGCTCGTACCTGCGTTTCATGCGGCCGTTTTCCGGAATCCGCGCCATCACCGCGTCATCGTGAATCTCGGCGGTATAGCCAATCTGACCGATCTTCCCCGCAAAGGTCCGGTTACAGGCTTCGACACAGGACCCGGCAACGTTCTACTCGACGCTTGGACGCATGAGCGATTCGGCCTCGACTTCGACCGCGGCGGGGCGCTTGCCGCCCGGGGGCGGCCGGTCGCATCCTTGCTGAAGAGGCTTCTCGCCGACCCTTACTTTCACCGCTCACCACCCAAGAGCACGGGCCGCGATCGATTCAGTTTCGATTGGTTGCGTCGGTTCGGCGTCGGAAGGCACCGTGCCGAGGATGTGCAAGCCACGCTGGCCGAGCTTACGGCGTGCAGTGTCGCCAAGGCGATTGCAAGGCACTGTCCCGGCGCAGAGGAGGTTTACCTCTGCGGTGGCGGAGTACGCAACCAAGACCTGGTGATGCGCATCACCCGGGCACTACCCGGCGTGAAAATCGCCTCGACCGAACGCCTCGGAATTCATCCGGATTGGGTGGAAGCGATAGCCTTTGCGTGGCTCGCGCAGCGAGCGCTGAAGCGAGAGACCGGAAGTCTTCCCGAGGTCACCGGTGCGAAGAGGCCGCGGGTGCTCGGTGCGATTTACGCGGCTTGACCCACGGCTGGCTATTGCGAATAAAAACCCAAAACAAAGCGAAGACCTAAGACCTCCGCTTCAGAATCCCAAATGGACTTTACGCGGAGAACGACGAACCGCACCCGCAGGTGCTCGTCGCATTGGGGTTTTTGATGACGAATTGCGCGCCCTCGAGGCCTTCGGTGTAGTCGATCTCGGCGCCGACGAGATACTGGTAGCTCATCGGGTCGATGAGCAACATCACCCCGTTTTTCTCCATCACCGTGTCGTCGTCGCTCTTTACTTCGTCGAAAGTAAAACCGTACTGAAACCCGGAGCAGCCGCCACCCGTGACAAACACGCGCAGCTTCAATTCGGTGTTGCCTTCCTCGTCGATCAACTGCTTGACTTTGTTGGCGGCGCTGTCAGTGAAAACAAGCGGCGCGGGCATCTCTGCGACAGCATTCATGTCTCAACTCCTGTTGCAAACCCCATTATCGGACCGGGACCTGAAGCGGTCAACCGTGCCAGCCACGTAGATGGGGCCGCAGGCACCGGGATTCAAGCCGGAAGAAGTCATTGCCGCCCGTTAGATCGCGGGCTTGCTCGTCGCGAGCTTCAACTCCACGGTCTTGGCTTCGCCCGAGCGGTGTACCAGATGCCCCTCGACTATGGCGCCGAGATGCATCTCGAGGCTGTTGTAATGCACATCTCCCTTGACCCTGGAGCGCGACTGGAGTTCGAGGAATTCGGCCACGTACACGGGCCCCGTGATCTCGCCGTTCACGACTAAGTGCGATACGCTGATTTCCCCTTCGATGCGAGCCTTTTCGCTCAGCACCAAAGTCGAAGGTTCGTCGGAAACGGCAGTTACATTGCCGACGACTTCGCCGTCGACACGGAGGCCTCCGGTGAAGTTGACGTTGCCTTCGATCTTCGTGCCGACGCCGATCAGGCTGTCGATCCGATTTTGCGGCTTGCTAGGCTGCTTGCGAAACATAGCGCTTCCTACTGGCTAAGAAAGGTTGATGTTTTGGCTGGCACGAGCCTCGCTGGACCCGTTCTCCAGGATACGCGCCTGTACGGTCCGCACTTTGGCCCCCGCCGGAACCCGAAACGTTCCCTCAACTCGACGAAAGTACTTGAAGTTGAGCTTAAAAGCAGTGCTGCCTGTCTCGGCTGACTCGGGGATGATGATTGTAGCATCCCTGCCCTCCTGCTGCATCTCCACCACAAGCTGCAAAGACCCGTGAAACTCGCGGTCAAGCCTGCCACCCTGAAGGACGAGCAGCCGGTAGCGAAACTCACCGGGAAGCACGTCACGTTCGACTTTGAAGCGGTGGATACTGACTTTCTCGCCGCGTCGTTCGCTCGGGACGAGATTTTCGAAAAAGGCTAGATCCTCCTTGAGTCTGTTGTTTTCGTCTTCGAGGGTCTTCACCTGAGAGGCAAGCTGGGCCTGCGCAGTTTGCTCGATCTTCAGTCGCGACTCACTGGCGTTGGCGATCGAGCGCAACCTCGCCGCTTCGCTTTCGAGCCGCCCCATCGATTCGCGAAGCCTGGCGAATTCGTTTTGCAGCTCGCTACGATCGAAACCGGCGAAACGACGCCCGGCGTCGTACATCCACGCCGCCAGCGCAAGCGCGAGCGAGAGGAACACCAGCATACCAAGCCAGCGCCAATACCAAGCGACGTGTGTCTGGACCGTCATCTTCGGCGCAGAAATTCCAAAGCGCTGGCGGAATTGTTTGAGAAGCTTGGACATTGGATTCTTCGCCGTCGAGTCAGGGCACAATGGCCAGGTGCGAGAGACCCATCGTTTCCTCGAATCCAAACATGATATTCATATTCTGTACCGCTTGTCCCGAGGCACCCTTCACCAGGTTGTCGATCACCGATACAACGACAAGGATATCTCCCCCATTCGGGCGATGGATCGCGATACGGCAGGTATTGGTGGCCCGCACCGAGCGCGTATCCGGTTCGCTTCCGACAGGGAGCACATCGACGAAGGGCTCCTTGCGGTACCGATCTTCGTAAAGCTTCTGGAACTCCATGTCAGCGGTGATGCGCGCATACAGAGTCGCGTGGATGCCCCGAATCATGGGCGCCAGATGCGGCACGAATGTGAGGCCCACGCTCCTCCCTGCGGCTGCGTACAGCTCCTGCCGAATCTCTGGCCAATGCCGATGGCCGGAAACGCTGTAGGTTTTGAAATTATCTGAAGCCTCGGAGAACAGGAGATGCTCTTCGGCTTTCTTGCCGGCACCGCTCACCCCGGACTTTGCGTCGGCGATCAGGTGATCGAGGTCGACGGCCCGGGCCTCCGCAAGGGGCAACAGGCCGAGCTGGACGGCGGTCGGATAGCACCCTGGATTCGCTACCAGGCGTGCGCCCTTGATTTTTGCGCGATTCACCTCCGGCAGACCGTACACTGCCTGGGCGAGAAGCTCAGGCGCGGCGTGCTTGACCTTGTACCACTTTTCCCACTCAGCTACGTTCTTGATGCGGAAATCGGCCGAGAGATCGACGACGCGCACGCCGGCCTCGATAAGCGCCCTCGCCTCACCCATTGCGACAGCGCTCGGCGTCGCGAAAAAAACGACATCGCACTTGGCAAGGTCGGACTTCAACGGATCCGAGAACGCTATCGCCACGACCCCCCGCAAGCTCGGAAAAACCTCCGCCACCGCAATGCCGGCCTCCTTGCGCGAGGTGATCGCGACGAGTTCCGACTGCGGGTGGCGCGCGAGGATGCGCAGCAACTCGATCCCGCTATATCCGGTCCCACCCACGATGCCGACCTTAATCATCACTGCCTCAGAAAAGCTAGTCTACCTGTCGGGCTCCTTCGAATCGCGTCCCGTTCCGGCTGAAACGGGACCCGCAAACAAAAAAGCCGCCCGGAAGGCGGCTTTCCTGTGCCAATCTCTGAACATCAGCGTTTGGAATATTGCTTGCGCCGCCGCGCCTTATGCAAGCCGACTTTCTTTCGCTCGACCTCGCGCGCATCGCGAGTCACCAAGCCCGCCTTGCTCAAAAGGGGCTTGAGCGCCGGATCGTACTCGATCAGCGCTCGCGTCAGGCCATGGCGCACCGCCCCCGCCTGGCCGAACTCTCCACCTCCCGATACGTTTACCATGACGTCGAACTGGGTCAGCTTGTCGGTCAGCACAAGGGGCTGGCGCACGACCATTTGCCCGGTCTCGCGCGCGAAGTATTCGTTCGCCGGACGGTCGTTCACGACGAAGTCACCCTTGCCGGCCCTGATGAACACCCGCGCTACGGAACTCTTACGTCGGCCCGTTCCATAATAATATTGCCCTATCATGCGTTGATCTCCAGTGCTTGGGGCTGCTGCGCCGCGTGCGGGTGCTCCCCACCCGCGTAGACTTTCAGCTTCTTGAGCATCGCGTAGCCGAGCGGCCCTTTGGGCAGCATCCCTTTGACCGCAATCTCGAGCGCCCGAGTCGGGAACCGCGCCTGCATCTTGGCAAAGGTGGTCGAGTAGACCCCACCTGGGTAAGTGCTGTGGCGATAGTAAGTCTTGGCCTCGCCCTTGTTCCCAGTAACACGCAGCTTACCGGCGTTCACGACAACTACGTAATCCCCGGTGTCGACGTGCGGAGTAAACTCCGGCCTATGTTTGCCGCGTAGTCGCCGAGCGATTTCGGCGGCAAGTCGCCCGAGCACCTTGCCACTGGCATCGACCAAATACCAGTTGCGCCTGACCTCATGCGGTTTGGCGGAGAAAGTGGGCATGGCTTTGGAATTCCTGGGTCCAGTATACGACGAAAGCGCGTGATTTTATTGAAGAAGTAGCAAAGTGTCAAACGCATTTCAGAGGGGCGGCTCCCAAAAAAAAGCGCAACCCCGAAAGGTTGCGCCGAATCCACCAAAGGAGGAGGGTGGAGGAGACAAACTTGTCGAGCGCCCAAAATGGCTTCCGAACGCCCGGTACGAAGACATTATGAAGGTAGAATTGGTGCGGTGCAAGAATATTTTGGTGCGGTGCGGTGAGAAAACGAGCCCAAGATCAGGAACCATCGAAATAAACGCGTATTCAACCAATTAGTGTTGAGTGCTTGGTTCGATTTGATAGCGAGCGAAAATGGAGTGCAAAGTCAGATGGGTCGGCCCCGACGGCATGACCTTCGTCGCCGAAACTGAAAGTGGCCATGCTTTCGTCATGGACGGTGCGCCCGAGGGCGGAGGGCGTAACCTGGGGCCGCGGCCGATGGAGACGGTGCTCGCCGGAACGGGCGGCTGTACCGCCTACGACGTGGTGCTGATCCTCAGGAAGAGCGGCCAGAGCATTTCCGCGTGCGAGGTCTTGCTAAGCTCCGAGCGCGCGGAAACCGATCCCAAGGTGTTCACCAAGATCCACATGCACTTCGTCGTACGAGGCAGAGATCTGAAACCCTCGATGGTCGAAAGCGCGATCAAGCTCTCGCACAACAAATACTGCTCGGCTTCGATCATGCTCGGCAAAACCGCGCAGATTTCGCACGACTACGAAATTCTTTCCGATTGAGACCGCGCGTGCGCTAGATCCAGTACGAGAACCTTGTCATCAAGCGTGCGGCGAAGCGCATGCCGAGTCTGGCGGGTTCAGGTAGCTCGCGTGCCCCGAGCGCTTCGGCCGTGCGCCGGTGTCCGGCCTCTTCCCGTTGCATGTTCTCGATCACGGCCCGCGTCTTGGCGTCGCGACCCCCGAGTCTATCGATGTGTCCTTGCAGGTGCTGCTCGACCTGCCGCTCGGTCTCGGCGAGGAATCCGAGATTCCAGAGCTCGCCCAATCGCCCCGAGGCATAACCCAAAGCCAGCGAACCCGCGTACCACAGGGGGTTGAGCAGGCTCACCCGGCCGCCGAGCTCGCGTACGCGCTGAGCGCTCCAGGCGAGATGATCGGCCTCCTCGCGCGCCGCCTTTGCGAGCGCGTCCTTGATGTCATCGTTCGCCGAGGCGAGTGCCTGGCCCTGGTAAAGAGCCTGGGCACACACCTCCCCGCAGTGGTTCACGCGCATCAGAGCCGCAGCATCGCGGCGCACGTCGTCGCGAAGATCCTCCTCGGCGACGACATCAGCCGGACTGGGCCGGCGCGCGACGGGCTCGCCGTACAGGGTCCGCAAGGCCTTGTCGAACTCGAGGATGCAGAGGTCCAGATCGAAGCGCCTGTCGTTTGGGATTTCCATTGAAAACTCCTCTCCGGGGTTCCGATGATACCCCCGGAACCCTCGGCTCCTCCATCGCAGCAAATCGCAGGCAAAAAAAAGGCGCCCGAAGGCGCCTTTGATCTGTTGCTGTTTCTGCTACGTCAGAACACGTGCTGCATGCCGATCGCCAAGGTCGTCACGTCCGTGCCCGCGGCAAGACCGCCGTTGGTGCCGGTGCCGTTGGTCGCTAGCGGTCCCGGTCCGTTCGCGGCCGGGCCAGCAATGTAGTAATAGTTCGTGCTGATCCCGTTATCGATCTTGTTGTAGACGAAGTACATCTTGGTGCGCTTGGACATGATGTAGTCGTAGCCCAAGGTCATTTCTTTCGCCTTTCCCGCGTCGCCGCAGGCCGCGCTGCCGATCACCAAGTTCCCGGTGCCGGTATTGGGATTGAAAGCGGCCGGTTGAATGCAGCTCTTGCCGCCCGGGGTCGCGCTATAACTCGCCCACACCTGTCCCGGACCCGCGTTGACCCTGCCGTTGACGACAGCGGACTTCACGTCCATCTTGTTGTTTACGGCACTCGCTGCGGCGTTATTGGCATATTTCAGCTGTTCCAATCCGGCGCCGATCTCAGCTATGCCGAAGTTCCACTTGATACCGGCCTGGACCGCGCTGTCTTTCGGATTCACCTCCCCGCCGACGGCCGTGTTCGGACGCAGTCCTTGGTGGGAATCAACCGCGAGGGTGAGCGCCAGGGGTCCGCGCGCCCAAGTGAGGTTGCCCGAATACTCTTTCGGTTTCGGCACGCCGTTGGGGAAAGCGCTCGCGGGCGACTGGTAGTTCGCGAGTGCCGTCATCAGCCTGAACTGCAGGCCGGCGAACACCGGCGACCAGTACTGGATCGAGTTGTTGACCCGGCGCGACCAAGCGGTGCCGTTGGACGTCGCTTCGGTCACGCACACACCATTGGCGCCAGTCGTGACGCTGCCCGATGTATTGCCCACCGTGGTCGTGCACAGCGGATTCGTCAGAGCGCCGGTGGTGTCGCCGTTGCCCACGATGACACCGCCAGCCGAGAAGCCACCCGAGGTGAGCGAGTTCCACGTGAACATACTAACCTTGTAAGGCGTGTCCCAGATCCCGAACATGATGTCGCCGAGGGCGCTCGAGACGCCGAGACCCGAATTCCGCCCGCCGAAATGAGAGCCCGTGGTCGCCGCGGAGTCCAGACGGCCGTCCGGCCATGCGCCTGCTTCGAGCTGGAACCACGCGGCCGTGCCGCCGCCCAGGTCTTCCCTGCCGCGCACGCCGATCGCGTTGCCCGCCGAATGGATGTCGCCTTTTTTCACTTCGCTAATCGTCCCGGAGCCGTTGCTTGAGAACTTGTTGCTCATGATCGCTTCATCGAGGCGCCCGTAGAGCGTGATGCCGGCATTCGACGCCACCCCCGCCGTGGGTGCTCCCGTGGTAATCTGCGCTACCGCCAGGCCCGGAGCAGTCACCGCGCCAGCCACTGCCAGTGCCATCAGTTTCTTGTTCATCAATATCTCCTCTTCATATTTGATTCGAGGGCAGCCGCACCGCACCGCCCACTCTAACCCCTGAACCGGGCTGTTGCAATTCTGCCAATCGAATCTTTCAAGCT
>VBCH01000134.1 GCA_005884455.1 Betaproteobacteria bacterium | reverse complement strand
TGCTGGCGGACGCGACCGCGGAGCTGCGCGAATTCGTCGACCACCTGCAGATCCCGGTGGCGCACACCCTGATGGGCAAGGGCGCGCTTCCCGACGATCACCCGTTCGTGCTGGGCATGACCGGCTTCTGGGGAACCCGGTTCATCAACGAGCAGTGCCGCGCGGCCGACTGGATTCTCGGCCTCGGCACGCGCTTCTCCGAAGCCGACTGCAGCTCCTGGGAGGCCGAGTACACGTTCAATTTCCCGCCGACGCGCCTCATGCATATCGACATCGACCCGGCCGAGATCGGCCGCAACTACCCGGTGGAGATCGGCGCCGTAGCCGACCTGAAGCAGGCGCTGACTGCGCTCAATCGCGCCGCGCGCCGGCTCCTTCCCGACGGGGTCAAGCGTCCGGAGCGCGCGGGTGAGATCGAGGCCGCCCGCGCGCTCTTCCTGGCCGGCAATCGCGCGCATGCGCAGAGCGACGCCTACCCGATGCGGCCCGAACGCATCCTCGCCGACGTCCGCGAAGCCCTGCCGCGGGACGCGTTCATCGTCACCGACGTCGGCTGGAACAAGAACGGCGTCGGCCAGCAGTTCCCGATCTACGAGCCCGGCACGATCTTCACGCCGGGCGGCTACGCCACGATGGGCTTCGGCGCTTCGGCGGCGATGGGCGCGAAGCTCGCGCAGCCCGAGCGCACGGTCGTCGCGCTCGTCGGCGACGGCGGCTTCGGCCAGAACCCGGCGCTGCTCGCCACCGCATTCGAGGAAAACATCGCGGTGGTCTGGGTCATCATGAACAACTACGCCTTCGGCACCATCGCCGGCCTGGAGAAGGCGCATTTCGGCACGACCTTCGGCACCGTTTTCGAAAAGGACGGCAAACCCTGGTCCCCCGACTACGCCGCCATCGCCGAGGCCTACGGCGTCGAGGGCGTGAAGATCGGCTCCGCGGCCGAGTTCAAACCCGCGCTCGAGCGCGCGCTCAAATCCAAACGGCCGGTGGTGATCGACGTGGTGATGCAGAACGAGCCGGTCCCGACCGGGGGGCACTGGAACATCATGGATATCTATTCCCCCGGAAGGAAAGTGAACCACGCGAGCACGACGGTGACGGCCAAGTGAAACGCGAGTTCTCCCTCGCCCACCTGACCGCGTTGTCACTGTCTCCGCCGCGGCTGGTCGAGGCCGCCGCCCGCGCGGGCTACCCATACGTGGGACTGCGCCTGAATCGCGTCACGCCGAACGAGGCGCTCTATCCGCTCGCCCACGATCGTGCCTTGATGATGGAGACGAAGGCCCGGCTCGCCGACAGCGGCGTCGCGGTCCTGGACATCGAGCTCGCCCGCATGGGCCCGGACAACGATGCGCAGAGTTATCTACCCATCCTCGAGGCGGGCGCCGAGCTTGGAGCGACGCACGTTCTCACCCAGCTGCCCGATCCGGATCGCGATCGCGTCGTGGAACGTTTCGCGGCGCTGTGCGATCTCGCTCGGCCCCTTGGGCTGGGCATCGACCTCGAGTTCGTATCGTGGACGGAGACTTCGGACCTGGAAACGGCCGCAACGGTGCTTCGCACGGTGAACCGGACCAATGCCGGGATGCTGATCGACACGCTGCATTTCGCCCGCTCCGGCTCCAGCCTGGATGAGCTCAAGAAGCTGCCCCGAGAGTGGTTCCGCTACGCGCAGGTCTGCGACGCGCCGGCGCAAGCGCCGAAGACCCGGGACGAGATCATCCACGCCGCGCGGTTCGAGCGTCTGTTCCCCGGGGAAGGCGGCCTCGGCGTCCGCGAAATCCTCGCTTGCCTCCCGCCGGGCATTCCTTTCGCGCTGGAGATCCCCCGGGCTTCGCTTTCGCGGCTCATTGGCGCGGAAGAATATGTCCGCTTGGCGCTCAAGGCCGCAAAGTCGTATCTCGATGCGCCAGAGGAAGTCATAGAATCAAGTCCACATACTTCATAGGAGGAGGTTGAGATGGATTTCAAGATCGATCGTCGTTCGGCGCTCAAGGCAAGCGCCGCTCTTGCTGCTGCCTACGTGCTGCCTGCCGGAGCGCAGGCCAAGCCCACCATCCGCTTCGCAGCGGTGTTCTCCGACAAGGACATTCGTGCGGGGATGATCCAGATGTTCGCGAAAGAGGTCGAGGGTGATTTCAAAGTGGAGCCCTTCTACAACGGGACCTTGTTCAAGCAGGGCACGGAGCTGGTCGCCCTGCAGCGCGACAACCTGGAGATGGGCAATATCGCGCCGCAGGATATTTCCAAGCAGATCCCGGCATGGTCGATCCTGACTTCGGCGTACCTGTTCCGCGACGCCAACCATCTGAATTCCTTCTTTGCCAGCGATCTCGGCGCGCAGATGAAGAAGATGGTCGAGGACGAGGTCAAGGTGAAAATCCTCGGGCCGACGTTCTTCGGCACGCGGCAGGTCGGCCTGAAACCCAAGAAGAGAATCAACACCCCTGCCGACATGGCCGGCGTCAAGCTCAGGATGCCTCCCGGCGATGCGTGGCAACTCCTTGGCCGCTCGATCGGCGCGAATCCCACGCCCATGGCTTACGCCGAGGTCTATACGGGGCTGCAGACCGGAGCGATCGACGGCCAGGACAACCCGCTGCCCAACGTGCAGAACATGAAGTTCTACGAGGTGATGTCGCAGATCGTGCTGACCTCGCACCTCGTCGGATACGACCTGCTCAGCGTCAACCTGAAAACCTGGCAGAGCATGTCGCCCGCCAAGCAGAAGGCTTTCCAGGCTGCGGCCGACAAGGCGATCGCCTGGAGCGCGGCCGAGCACCTGAAGCGCGAAGCGGAGTTGGCCGATGGCTACAGGAAACAGGGTCTCGAAGTCTACGCCCCGAACGTCAATGCCTTCCGCGCCTATGCGCAGAAGACATACCTCGGCTCGGACGAGGCGAAGGACTGGCCGAAAGGGATGCTCGAGAAGATCAACGCCCTGAAGTAACTCCCGTGTGCCCGCCGGTCGCGCCCGGGCTGGCGGCCTGCAGGTCTTGGGGGAAACAAAACAATGAATCCGTTCTTCGGCAAAGCCGGAGCCTGGCTGCTGCGCCGCGCGGAGAATTTCGCCGCCGGCTTGCTCGCCGTGATGTTCGTCGCCTTCATGTTGCAGATCGTTTTCCGGTATCTGTTCAACTTCCCGGTCGGCTGGACCTCCGAGCTGAGCGTCATCACCTGGCTGTGGCTGGTGCTCTGGGGCGCCGCCTTTGTCGTGAAGGAAAGCGAGGAAATCCGCTTCGACCTCTTGTATTCGGCGGCGGGCCGCCGCACGCGTCGCGTCATGGGAATCATCACCGGGCTTTCGATCGTGATCCTGTATGTCCTCTCGCTCCCGGCAACGGTCAAATACGTCAGTTTCATGAAGGTTGAAAAAACGTCCTATCTCAAGATCCGCTTCGACTGGCTGTTCGCGATCTACGTGATCTTCGCCGTTGCCGTGATTGTCCGCTACCTCTGGATCTTGTGGCATCTGCTGCGCGGCAAGGATCCCGAAGCCACCGATTCGACCAAGGTCAGCTCCGGCCTGTGAATCCCACCAGCCCCTTCTCCCTCTGCGTCATGGCGATCGTCGCTCTCAGCCTGGTCGGGCTGCCGATCGGGCACGCGATGATCGGCGGATCGGTTCTTTACCTTTTCCTGGCCGGCCTCGATATGGGGACCGCCGCCGAGCAGCTGCTCAACGGCATGTATTCGAGCTTCGTGCTGCTGGCGATACCGCTGTTCATCCTCGCAGCCGAGTTCATGACCATCGGCAGCATCACGGAACGGCTGCTGAACTTCTGCAACGCGTTCGTCGGGCGCTACCGCGGCGGCCTCGCCCAGGTCAACGTTGTGCAAAGCATCGTCTTCTCCAGCATGTCGGGCTCCGCCCTCGCGGACGCCGCGAGCTCGGGCAAGCTGATGCAGAAAATGATGACGCAGGACGGTAAATACCCGGCGGCGTATGCCGCCGCCCTTACGGCGGTGTCCTCGGTCATCGCGCCCATCATCCCGCCCTCGATCCCGCTGGTGATCTACGCCCTGGTCTCCGATACGTCAGTCGGCTACCTGTTCCTTGCCGGCGTCATCCCGGGTCTGCTCCTCGGCATCGCGCAGATGCTCCTGATCGCGTTCACGGCCCGGCGGAGAAATTTCCCGGTCGAGAAACCGGTCCCGCTGCGCGACATTCCGCGCATCAGTTGGGAAGCCATGCCCGCGCTGATGATGCCGGTGGTACTTCTCGGCTGCCTCTACTCCGGGATCACCACGCCCACTGAAGCCGCCGCTCTCGCCGCCTTATACGCTCTGCTGGTTTCCGCTTTCCTCTATCGCGGCGTCACCTGGGGCAGCGTCTACAAATCGCTGGTGACCAGCGCACGCGTCACGATATCGATCGGCATGCTGATCGCCGCCGCGATGGCTTTCAACTACGTCCTTACGGTCGAGAACATACCCAAGACGCTCGCCATCCTGCTGAAGGGGCACGAGCTCACGCCGTTTACCTTCCTCCTGCTCGCGAACCTCATCCTTTTGGTTCTCGGCTGCTTCCTGGAAGGAACCACGATCCTGCTGATCATCGTTCCGGTTCTCCTCCCCACTGCGCACGCGCTGGGCGTTGACCCCGTGCATTTCGGAGTGATCGCGGTCGTCAACATCATGATTGGCCTGTGCACCCCGCCTTACGGCCTGCTGCTTTTCATGATGGTCAAGATCGCGGAGGTGCCCCTCCGGGACATCGTGCGCGAGGTGATGCCATTTCTCGGCGTCATGATCGCCGCACTTGCGTTGATTACCTTCATACCGGGGCTCGCCCTTTTTCTGCCCCGGCTTATGGGTTACCAGAGCTGAGATGGAGAAGAGGAAATTCCTGGTCGGCCTGATCGGCGAGGGGATTCAGGAATCCCTCTCTCCCGCTCTGCACGAGGAGGAAGCCCGGTGCCAGGGGCTCACTCTGCACTATCAGCTGATCGATCTCGCCCGGGACGGGTGCAGCGTTGCCGATCTGCCGCGGCTGATCGACTCGGCCGAAGCGGCAGGCTTCGACGGTCTCAACATCACGCATCCGTGCAAGCAGGCTGCGCTGCCCCTGCTGACCGGGCTCTCCGAAGAGGCACGCGCCATCGGCGCCGTCAACACGGTGGTCTTCCGCGAAGGCGGGCGCAAAGGCTTCAACACCGATTGCTCGGGCTTCGCCGTATCCTTCCGGCAGGAGCTGGGCGATACGCCGAGGCGGCGCGTGGTGCTGCTCGGCGCAGGAGGGGCCGGCGCGGCCATCGCTCACGCCGTGATGGGCTTGGGCGTGGAGCAGCTCTTCATCGTCGACCGGGACCATGAGCGCGCCGAAGCGCTGGCGCGCAGAGTCGCAGGAGACCACCCCGACCGGGTGGTCGCATCTGCCGATGACATTGCACCGGCGGCGAAACGGGCGGACGGCCTGATCCACGCCACTCCGATGGGAATGGCAGCTTATCCCGGTCTGCCCTTGGATCCGTCCTTGCTGCGGCCGGAAATGTGGGTCGCGGAGATCGTCTACTTCCCGCTGGAGACCGAACTTCTGCGCGCCGCCCGAAAGCGCGGCTGCCGCATCCTCGATGGCGGCGGCATGGCGGTCTGGCAGGCCGTGGGTGCCTTCGAGCATTTCACGGGCATCGAGCCCGACGCGGCGCGCATGGAGGCGCATTTCCTGAAAATGGTTTCGCGCGCCGGCAGCGCCGATACGCGGATTCCGGGTTGATCATCGCGCGATGGTCCACGGATAGACAGGGCAGGTACAGCGAGAGTCCGGAGGAGCGGTCCGATGGCGCTTCTTGGCAACGCGGCAGTGGCGATGTGGTGGAATGTCGCACCCGAAGCTCGGTCGGAGTTCGAGGACTGGCACTCTCACGAGCATATGCCGGAAAGACTTCGGATCCCGGGTTTCTTGCGCGGGACGCGCTGGACGTCACCGTCCGGCGAAGGGGACTATTTTGTGATCTACGAGCTGGCAGAGTACGAGACCCTCACTTCGAAACACTACCTTGACCGCCTGAACAACCCGACGCCGTGGTCCACCATGATGATGCCGCAGCACCGCAATATGACCAGGAGCCAGTGCCGGGTCATATGCAGCCACGGTGGTGGTGCGGCGCGCACCTTGCTGACGCTTCGGTTTTCGCCGGTCCCGGGGCAGGCGAACCGCTTGAAAGAGCGGCTCTCACGAGATGTCTTGCCGGCGCTTGCGGCGCGGGCCGGCCTGATCGGGGCTCACTTGTTGCAAACTCAAACGCCGACAGGCCAAGCAGCGACCGCCGAGCAGAAGATCCGCGGCGGAGACGCAGTGGCCGATTGGATATTGCTAGCCGGCGGCTACGATTCGAAAGCCGTGGCGGCGCTCTTGGACGACGAACTCGAGGAGCAAACACTTGCGAGACACGGAGCGTGCCATGAGCGAATTGCAGGCATTTACCGGTTGTCGTTCTCATTGACCAACAAGGATCTCCCTTCGACGAGCGCCCGGTGCGACTCCCGGCCGCCGTCGATCGGCAGATTCGTCTCCCAGCCCGCCACGCGGCAACTGCCGAAGGCCGCCGACGGCAAGAAGGGGGCGCGGGGTTCGCGAACCATGCAGGAGCCTCTGAGCAGGGCGCAGCTTCGAGTGCTCGGCCTGCTGAACCGCGGTTTGACCAACCAGGAAATCGCCAAGGAACTCGAGATCGGGGTCGGGACGATCCGGTGGCACTTGAATAACATTTTCGGCAAGTTGCAGGTACGCAACAGGACGGAGGCTATCGTTCGAGCCCGGGAACTGAGCCTCGTGTAGCGAGCATCCTGCCTGCCTTTTGTTAGGTGACGCCGCGCCATGGGGGAGCGTAACTTGCGCAATAGACAACTCGAGCCCCTTCGTTCGCGTATCGGGGCCGCTCTTGCGAAAAGCGTTACAAAGGGAGGTGAGCCAGTGGCTGCTGATCGCGTTGCCATCCTTGCGATCCCCGCGGAAAGTGCGAACGGTGCAACCGACGCCCCGTTGTTGCGGGAGGAGCTCGAGCGCGCTCAGCGAGTAGCCAGCGGGCAGATCGGCACTCAGGATCTCGACTGGCTCAGCAAAGGTTTCAGCGCCTTCCTGGCGAACGGCGGCGCGCTCCCGCTCGAGCGCTGCTTGCGCCTGCCCGGGAGGGACGGCGCCTTGCGCCGCGAATGCCGTGACTACTGGCTCCGCAGCGCCTGGAAAATGACAGGTGGCGATCTCTCGCCCTGGTGTCGATCCGAGATGCTGGCCGTGGAGGTCCGCACATTCGCCGCAAGGCAATGGGTAAGATGGCGCACGCTTCAGTCCGTACCGCCCGACGCGTCGGAATTGGAAACCGCCTTGTTCCATGCCTTCCGCGCGTATGAGCGGATTCCCGTGACCGCAATGCAACTGCACAACATCGCTCATCACCGCCGGCATTCTTGAAGTCCGCCTGAAATCTTCCGGCTGAGCCGCCCGAACGGATACCCTCTTTGCGTTCGGCGCCCGACCCGGTAGATCTTGACCTCGGCGGCTTGCCGACGATGCTTCCCAAAGTAAGCACCATCGTTTGCTTTGGTAAGCAGGCGTGGCATTGACAAGGCAGACCCCCTCCTTTGAAATGATGTTCTAGTTTTGGCAGAACATTAGGGTCTCGTTCGGGGCCCGATCCTAGCGGGAGATGTTCCATGAACCTCAAATTGTTGGTGTCCTCGCTGCTCGCTGCCGGCGTGCTGACCATGTCCCAGGCGGTCACGGGGAACGACGACGGTGATCGAGACCATCGGCCCCGGGCAGCCGAGTTGTCGGATTGCTGCACGCCGGGCGACAAGGATTTCCCCAAGGTCGGGGGCAATCTCGGAAACCAGAACTACTCGAGGCTGCACAAGATCAACGAGCACAATGTCCGCAGGCTGGGCGCGGTGTGGCTCAACCACATCGAAGGCGGCGTCACGACAGGGACGAACCAGAGCACGACCGTGGCGGTGGACGGCGTGCTCTACATCGAATCGGCCCCCGGCAACGTGTTCGCCGTGGACGGCAAGACCGGAGTGACGAAGTGGAAGTACGCGCAGCCCCGCGGCGCCCAGACGCGCCGCGGCGTGGCGGTCGGCGAAGGCAAGGTCTTCACGATCACCGGCAACAACTTCGTGGTCGCGCTCGACAAGGACACGGGCGCGGTCGTCTGGGAGAAACAGCACAACGGCTGGGGCAACGTGCAAAAGGTTGCGGTTGTCTACAGCGAAGGCATGCTCTACCTCGGCACGAACGACGGCGACCGCGGCGCAGGAATCGCGGTGCGTGCCAGCGACGGCGAGTTGGTGTGGCACTTCTGGGGCGCGCCCGACCCGGGCGAGATCGGCAACGACACCTGGGAAGGCAACTCGTACCTGACGGGCGGCGCCACGCCCTGGATTCATCCGGCCGTCGATCCCGAGTTGAATCTCGTCTATTGGGTGTTCGGCAACGCGCGCGGCAATCGTTCTTCGCAGGACGGGTCGGCGCGCGGGGGAGAGAACTTGTTCTCGAGTTCGATCGTCGCCGTGGACGCCAAGACCGGGGTGTACCGGTGGCACTTCCAGACTATCCACCACGGTTTTTGGGACATGGAAAATATGTCCGCCGTGCTTGCAGACATCCGCGTTCATGGAAAGGACCGCAAGGCCGTTGTTCTTGGCGGGAAGACCGGCATGTACTACATCCTCGACCGCAGGGACGGCACGCCGCTGCTCGGCATCGATGAACTGCCTGTGCCTCAGGATCCGAGACAGAAGACCTGGCCGACGCAACCCTACCCGCGTCAAGGCGGATGGACGGAGAACTGCATCGTGAACCAGCCCCTGGGAACGGCCATCCCCGGCAATCCCGCCCGGGCCGTGCCGAACTATGTGCAAGGCTGCCTGTATGCCGCCCACTGGGACATTCCCATCCTGACGATTCCCGGCCACGGCGGCGGCGCGGATTGGAATCACCACTCCTTCAGCCACAGTACCGGGCTGATGTACACGGGCTTTGGATACGTTGCTGCGGCGCACTCTCTCACGGAATCCAGCAACGGCCTGCGAGCAACGGGTGAATACCAGACGGGCGGCATCGTTGCCGTCGACCCGTCCACGAACGAGGTCAAGTGGAAGAAGAACATGCCCTACGAACTCGCCCACGGCAACGGCATCCTTACGACGGCGGGCGACGTGCTCTTCATCGGTCAGCCCGACGGGAATCTGCTCGCGCTGGACGCGCGCCACGGGCACGAGCTGTGGCGATTCCAGACCGGCGCCGCGGTCAGCGCCAGTCCGATCACCTACGAGATCGACGGCGAGCAGTATGTCGCGGTGTACGCGGGGGGCACGGGCATTCCCTACGGCGATTCCGCGCCGCGCGGGGATAACCTGTGGGCGTTCAAGATCGGCGGGACGCTCGCGCAAGCCGCCACGCCCACGCCGCCGGTCGTTCGTCGTCCGGTCTCAGGCAACCCGGTGGAAGGCGCCACCTTGACGCCGCCGAACACGGTGTTCCTTGCGCGCACGCGCTCGGCGACCGGTGTGGTAGGGGCGACGGAATCCACGGCGGTGAACGCGATGGCGCCGACCCACATGCGCGTTCCGGTCGGGACCATGGTCACCTTCACCAATCCCGCGACCAACCCGAACGTACACCCGCGCCCGACCGGCAAGATCGAGGTCTATTGAGACGCACACGAACCGATGCCGCCGCAACACCCGCGGCGGCATCGCGCGACCTGAATCACGGGGACACCTGACGGGCTCGCTCTTACTGCGACTCGCGACGCGAAGGGCTGACTATCGATGTGGCGCCCGCCGCGTCGATGCTCCACAGCCTCTCGATGCCGGCATGGTCGTCGGCTGTGAAGAACAGCGCGTCGTTGACCTGCATAAAGCGATTGGGATACGAGCTGGCCTTGCCGGGACGCAGATCTTTCAGCAGGACCGTCCCTGCCGGGCTGCCGTCGCTTTGCCAAAGTTCCCAGCCGTGCTCACCGTCACCGGCGGAAAAAACGATCCTGTCGCCCACGTTCGTCAAGCGCCCCGGAGAAGAACTATCCACCCCCGGGTAGATGTCTTTGACGAGCACCGTCCCGGACTCTGTGCCGTCGCTCTTCCAAAGCTCCACGCCGAGAACGCCGTCGGTCGCAGCGAAGTACGCGGTCCCGTTCATGTTCGCGAAAGAGTTGGGAAGGGAGTTGCCGCGACCCGGGTTGATGTCCTTGACGAGGACCGTACCGCGATCGGTGCCGTCGCTTTTCCACAACTCGACCCCGTGCTCACCGTCCGTGGCCGCGAAGAACAGGGTCCCGCCGATATTCGCAAGGTGGCGAGGCCTTGCGCTGGCCGCCCCCCTGCTGATGTCCTTGACCATGACGGTTCCCGACTCGGTGCCGTCGCTTTTCCAGAGCTCGATCCCGTGACTTCCGTCGTTCGCGACGAAGAAAAGCGTTCCGTTTACGTCGATCAGCCATTCAGGGCTCGAATCCTCGGGTCCGCGACGGATGTCTTTCACACGGCGGGTTCCAGCCGAGGTCCCATCGCTGACCCAGAGCTCCGTTCCGCCTAGTTGGTCGGTGGCGGCAAAGAATACCTTGCCCCCCACGCGGGTCAGGTACCGGGGCGCGGACCCCGCGGGCCCGACATTGATATCGGCGACCAGGGCGGTGCTTTCCGGGCTGCCCTGGCTTCGCCATAGTTCGAATCCATGCTTGCCGTCGTCCGCGGCGAAAAACAACACGCCGTTCACGTTCGCAAGAAAACTAGGCGTCGAGGCTGCGGGGCCGGCGTTGATGTCCTTGACGAGGTAGGTGCCCGCTGCAGTGCCATCGCTTCTCCACAGCTCGGACCCTGCGGTTCCGTCGTCGGCAGCGAAATACAGCGTACCGCCGATGGCGTGCATGCTGCTGGGATAAGAGCCTGGCATGCCG
>VBCH01000288.1 GCA_005884455.1 Betaproteobacteria bacterium | reverse complement strand
AAAGTGTCGGTCGTGGCCCCGGGCGCGGCCGGGACGACGATCTTGATCGGACTGCCGGGATAGTCCTGTTCCTGGGCCTGGACCGAGAGAGCGAATGCCATCGCGCCGGCAAGCAGGGTTCGGCCAAGCATGATCTTTCTCGCGGTCATGTCCTATGCAGCCCGAGCGGCCTCGGCGGCGGATCAAAATAGTATCAAAATAGCGCCGATGCCTGCGGAGCACGCCATCTCAGGGCCGCGGGAAAGAGCACAACGGAACTCCATTTTCGCGGAGGCCAACAGGAGGCTTGAAGATGCCCGTCATCGACGCAGACTCGCACGTGGTGGAAACGGAACGGACCTGGACGTTCATGCCGGACGAACAAGAAGAGTACCGGCCCGCGGTACTCGCGCGCAAGAGCGGCCGCACCCGCGCCTCCGAATACTGGCTCATCGATGACCGGGTTTTCGCGAAGAATGCCAACATCGGACAAGACACGCCGGAGGCGGCGCGCGAGGCCGCCGATATCGCGAAGCGTGTCGCGCACATGGACGAGCTCGGCGTCGACGTGCACGTGCTTTACCCGTCTCTTTTTCTCAGACCGCTGACCAAGCGGGTCGAGGTCGACGCCGCGCTTTGCAGGAGCTACAACCGCTGGCTGGCGAGCATCTGGCGCCAGGCTCCGGAGCGCCTGCGTTGGGTGGTGATTCCGCCCATGGGCGACCGCGAAAAAGCCCTGGAGGAAATCCATTTCGGCAAGGAGCACGGCGCCTGCGGCGTGTTCGTGCGCGCCTTCGAGGACGATCAGCGCATCTCCGATCCCTACTTCTTTCCGCTCTACGCGGCGGCGCAGGCGCTGAACCTGCCTGTCTGCATCCACGCCTCCACCGGCAACTTCGATCACTTCGAGCTGTTCTTCACCGACTCTGGTTTCTCGACGTTCAAATTGTCCGTCGTCGGGACCTTTCATGATCTTCTTCTCAAGCGGGTGCCGGCGAAGTTTCCGGATTTGCGCTGGGCATTCATCGAAGTGAGCGCGCAGTGGTTGCCCTACGTCATGAACGATCTTTCGTTGCGGTTCGGGAAGCGGGGCGAGCCTTTTCTCAGCGAGGCTGCGCTCAAGGAGAACCGCATGTACGTCGCCTGCCAGACCTCGGACGACCTCGATCTCATCCTCGAACGGGTGGGCGAGGAGAACATCGTCATCGGTACCGATTATGGCCACAACGACACGGCCTCGGAGCTGCACGCGCTGCGCAAGCTAGGTCAAGGCGGCGCGATCGGCGCGGCGACGGCGAACAAGATCCTGTGGGAGAACCCCAAGCGGCTGTACGGCTTATAGTTTTCCACGCGCCTGCGGCCTGCCGATCCGATGGCTGGAAGAGAAACCCTGAGCGCACCGGATTTTTTTATCCGAAGCCTGGGTCTGTGCGGCCTGCTGCTGTCGGCGATCGCGCTCGCGGTCGAGAGCACTCCGGAGATGGCGCGGCTGGCGCGCTATGCCGGCGCCGACCGCGAGCAGGTGCTTGTCCGCGGGGCGCAGAAGGAAGGCGAAGTGACTCTCTACGCCGGGACGCAAATCAACGATATGCGGCCGGTCATCCAAGCCTTCACGAAGAAGTATGGCGTACGCGTCAGTTTCTGGCGCGCGGGCAGGGAGGAGATACTGAACCGTGTCGTCAACGAGACACGCAGCGGCCGAGCCGGCGCA
>VBCH01000287.1 GCA_005884455.1 Betaproteobacteria bacterium | reverse complement strand
ACCGCCGGAGTGGTGAACGGAAAGGTCTACGTGATCGGCGGGCGCGTCGGCGGCGCATTCGTGTCGAGCGGCTCCTCCAACGTCGGCATCGTCGAGGAATACGACCCGGCGACCGACACGTGGGGCGCGCCTCGCGCGCGCATGCCGAGCGCGCGCAGCGCGATGTCCTCGGGTACCTGGGGCGGAAAGATCTATGTCACCGGAGGCGAGGGGCAGGATTACGTGGCGATGTTCGCTTTCCGGGCTCTCGAAGCCTACGACCCGGGGACGAACACCTGGACGGTCCTTCCCAACATGCCGGTAGGGCGCCATGGACTCGCCGGGGCGGTCGTGGGCAACCGCCTGCACATGGTGAGCGGAGACGTGCAGTCGGCCGGGACCGGCGTGCAGGTGCATACCGATTCCCACGACGCGTACGAGCTGGACGGCGGGAAGAAATAGGCCGTCACGGGGCGGCCAAAGCGCGCTGGATGCGCTTCGCTGTGGCCGGGTGGGTCGAGAAGTAGTCCTTGGTTTCGCCGCCCGAGGTTTTTTGATGGACTTTTTCCAAAAGCAGCATGATTTCCGCGAACGCCTTCGGCGACAGCCCGACCTCCCTCAAGCGCTGGAACGCGTAGTCGTCGGCCTCGGCCTCCAACTCGCGCGAATAACCGTTCTGGAGAAGCGCCACCGGGAGCGTGGTCGCGAGGCTGGTGATCGAGGTGGCGTCGCCGAAGAGCGCGGCGGCGAGGGCGGCGAGCCCCGTGGCCTGCAGCGCCATGCGCAAGCCGTGGCGGTGGCGCACGTGCCCGATCTCGTGCGCGAGCACCGCCGAGATCTGGTCGTCGTTCTGCGCCAGCTTCACGAGGGCGTCGGTCATCACGACGGCGCCGCCGGGCAGTGCAAAGGCGTTCGCGCCGACTCCGCGGCAGTTGCGCGGTAGGAGGCGGTAGGCATATCCGTCTGCCAGCCCGGCTGTGAGTTTCGCGAAGCGCCGCTGCAGCGCCTGCTGGCGCGCTGCGTCGAGCGCGCTCGGCCGGCACAACCTCCCCTCGAAGAAGTCCAGCGTCTGCTCGCCGAGCTTCGCGTCCCAGGCCACCGGCACGAAGCCGGCGGCGATTTTCGCCGCCAGCGGCAGGCCGTCGACTACGCTCCACCAGGCGAAGGCCACGACGAGAGCGATGGCGGCGAGCGCGTAGAGCCAGCGCCGCTCCAGGCGGTGGACCCAGCCCTCGAGCGCATGGCGGCGCGGGAAGAGAGCTTCGACCGCGCGGTGATCGTCGGTCTGGAGTTGCGCGCCGTCCGGGAGGTGCAGCGCCCGGCGGGTACCGCCGATGGGAGGATCGACGTGCACCTTCCCGAGTGGAACTTCCAGGCGCAGCCCATCGCCGACGATCTGGATCGCCAGGGTGTACCCGCGAACGCGCACCGGCTTGCGCGCGGAGGTGCGGCCGTCGTAGTAGACGGCGTCGAACTCGGTCACAGGGCGATGTCGATATCGAAGAAGTCCGCGACCTCCTCGCCGGCGACACTGACCTGCTGCGCCTGGCCTTCAGCGAAGCCGTCGAGCTGGCCGGAGGCGATAACGGTCGTCTTCGAGGCGCGATAGCGCATCGCCCGCACCGCAGCCCAGGGCGTGGCGAGGCCGAGCGTGAACGCGATCGCGAGCAGGTTGCTGAGGTAGAGCCAGATCAGGTCGCGCGCGCGCAGCGACGACTCGAAGCTCAGCGGACCGATGCGCACCGCGTTCCAGATCGCGTTGGTGGTTCGCCCCCGGATGTAGGCGAAAAGCAGAAACAGCCCGGCGTAAAAGAGCATGACCGTTCCGAAAGACAAGTACGGGGTTTTGGCCTGCGCCATGACGGCCCCGAGACCGAAGGCGACCACCGCCAACACGATACCGAGGCCGAACGCGTTCGCGTAAGCGCCAATGAATGGTTTCTTGAAGTCCGCGATTTCGAAGCGGGTAGTCCCGTAGCGGTGGTTTTCCGCGACGAAGCGGATCAAGCGGTGCTTGAGGTACGGATACAGAATGCCGGTGAACACCAGCCATCCATACACGAGGACGACCTTCAGGCAGGCCTTGTAGCTGCCTTCGAAGCGGAAGCGGACGTTGCGGTAAGCGGTGTTGTAGGCGTTGAAGGCGAGCGAGCGCACGAGTAGCCAGGGGACGAGAATAGCGAGCGGAATCCACAGGAGCAATTGATACAGCGGAGCGAAGTAGCCGACGCCGTAGAACACTACGATTGCAGCGACCGCGATGAGCCGCCCTTTCAGAATCGCGACCGGGTTCGCCCGGTACTCGAAGCTCTCACCGTCGATCCGGGTATGGCCGTAGAAATAGCGGCGCTTACGCACCTTGGCCCACGCCGAGTAGATGCCGAGCGTGGCGATGGTGAGGGCGAGGTTGACGATCCAGATG
>VBCH01000286.1 GCA_005884455.1 Betaproteobacteria bacterium | reverse complement strand
GCAGAACCAGCAACGCCGTGACGAGGAGGAGCCCGACGCACATGCCCGGTATCGGCACCGCGTTGCGCGAGGGAGTCACTGCGATCGCCGCGAGCGCGGCGAGCCCGATCGCGAAGGCGAGCCACTCCGTATAGAACGTGAACAGAGGATAGCCGTGGTAGGGGTTCAGAAAAGGGGCAGAAACCAGCAGCCCGCACAAAACAAGACTGAGGCGAAGAGAGGACGGAACGCGCATACCGTTCATGGCAACGCGCCTAGGGTCGATATTTGCGCCTTGCCTCTGCGGCAAGCGCGGCAAATGCCGCAGGATCGTCTAGAGCCATCTGTTCGAGGCGTTTCAGGCTGCCGGGGAAAGCATCCGGGTATATCACCGCAAGCCGGGAAAACATCCTCGCCGCTCCGTCGTGGTCGCCTTTCAGGCTCAACACGACAGCCTGGCGAAACACGACAGTGGGAATCGGGATGAACCGCAGCGCATAGCCGTTGAGCTCCAGCTTCGCATCCAGATCCTCTCGGTCCAGGGGAAGCAGCTCGGAGCCGAGGAGGTCGTAATAGCCGGCGAACAACGACGTAGCGCGCTGGTCAGCGAGGTCCTTCAGCTGCGCTGCTGAAAGCGGCACACCTTTGCGCTGCGAGGCGTCGGCCTGCCGGTACCAGTGCTCGAAATTCCGGTAATCGGAAAGCACACCGCCGAGCGTTGCAATACCGGCTGCCAGCACCGCTGTCAATGCGGCTCGCCGAAAACGGTTGAAGCGCAATTCGAAGGCGGGCTGCGCGGCAGCGCCCAGCAGGACGGCGGCGAGCCCAAGAAAGTTGGCATGCCAGAGCGGAAATTCGACCATGCTGTGCGCCGCCTCAATCGCTATGAGCGTAGATATCCAAGCGGTGGCCAAGTCCGGTTTGGACCAGGGAAACACCCGCAACCACAGCGCGAGCGGCACCGCCACGCAGAGTGCGCCCAGCAGTCCCGTCTCGGCGAGCAGCCCCAGCAGCGCGTTGTGGGCGTGGATTGCCATCGCCGGATTGCGTCCGTCGAAGCTAGCGCCGTGCTCGAGCAGATTCCATGCGAACTCGCCGAATCCGACTCCGAGAACGGGGCGTGCTGCGAACATGGCCCACGCTTCCTTGAGCAGGTAGAGCCGGATTTGCACGCCAAGCTGAGCTTGATCGGACCAGACAGTCTGTACCCAGCGCTCGCCCAGGGTCTGCGTTTGCGCACCGCCCAGGGAAAACCAGGGAGAGTATGCGACGACGAAGTTCAGACTTGCAAACGCGACCACCACGAACAGCGAGAAACCCACGAAGGGTTTGAGTCGCTCGCGATCGCCCAGCCAGAATGTCCAGCAGACTGAAATCGATATGAGGAACACGTAGATCCAGGCGCTGCGCGAGATCGAAAGTACCAGGCCCAGAACGAGCGGAACGGCAAGCAGCGTCGCAAGCGGCAGGCTCAACAGGCGGCGTCCGAAAAGGAAAACTACCGACGCCAGTGCGCAGCCCAGGTAATTGGCAAAGTTGTTTCGTTGCCCGATGGCTCCGTACATCCCATCCATTCCAACTCCGGAGATCAGCCGGAAGCCGGCCCAATCAATCTGGTAGTAAAGGATGAAACCCGTGATCGCCACCAGGAATCCGCCGAATGCGGTGAACACCTGCAAAACGAGTGCGACGCGCTCGAGCCCGCAGTGTTCGCGCAGATGCGCTCCGAGCCAGACGAGCAGCGCCGCCCAAAGCACATAGAGCATGCCCAGAAAACTACGTTCGGAATAGGCGACTCCCCCGGCAGCGACCTGGATCAGCAACACCAGCGTAAAGCCAATCAAGCCGAGCGACAGTACAGGGATTCTTGTTTCCTGTCCTGTTGGGGCGAAAGCGAGCGCGAGCAGCGCCGCGGTCCCGAGGGCAAAGGCCGTCCACTCGGTATAGAAAGTGGGCAGCGGAAGGCTGTGGTGGAAATTCAGGAACGGGAGCGAAACCATCAGCCCCGACAGCGCCAGGCTGACTCGCGGGACAAGCGTCATCTGCGACGGAGGAAGGCCCGCTGTCGTCGTGACGGCGTGGGGCGGCTGCACGGGCGCGAGTATACTCGGGTCGTCTCCTCGGATCTCTGGAGGAATCCTTGCCGCCGCTGCGCGCGATCGTGTTCGACGCCTACGGCACGCTTTTCGACGTGCATTCGGTGATCGCGCTTTGCGAGCAGTTGTGGCCGGGGAAAGGCGCGGCTTTGAGCACGCTGTGGCGCGCCAAGCAGCTCGAATACACCTGGCAACGCAGTCTGATGCGGCGCTACGAGGATTTTGCGCGGATCACCGAGGCAAGCCTGAGCTACGCCTGCTTGGCGCTCGGACTCCCAGTCGACGAACAGCACCGCCGCAGCCTCATGAGCGCGTACCAGAGGCTCTCGACTTTCCCCGACGTCCGAAAGGCCCTCACCGCGCTGAAGGCTTCAAAACTCAGGCTTGCGATTCTCTCGAACGGCTCGCCGGCGATGCTGCGCCCGCTGGTGGCGAACGCCGGACTGGGCAGCCAGATCAGGACCATCATCAGCGTCGATGCGCGCAAAATCTACAAACCGGCGCCTGCTGTATACCGACTCGCGGTGGAACGACTGGGAGCGCCGAAGACGGCGATAGGTTTTGTCTCGAGCAACTGCTGGGACGCGTGCGGGGCGAAGTCCTTCGGCTTTCGAACATTCTGGATCAACCGCACCGGCGCGCCGGTGGACGAGCTGGGCGCGATGCCCGATCATGTCATCGGCAGTCTTGGCGAGCTGCCGGCCCTGATCC
>VBCH01000285.1 GCA_005884455.1 Betaproteobacteria bacterium | reverse complement strand
GTCACCACGAGTGCCGCATCGTCCGGAAAATAATTCTGTTTCCAGAATTTATCCAGGTCCTCGCGCGAAATCGCCTTGATGGATTCCGTCGTCCCGCTGTCCGGATACCCGTACGTGTGCTTCGGCCCATAGAGCGCCGACGCCAGCACACGCATAGCCAGGGAAAACGGCTCGTCTTTTTCCTGAACAATGCTGGTCAGCCGCTCCGAGCGGACCCGTTCGATTTCTTCCTTCGGGAAGCTCGGATGCAACGCCACGTCCGCCAGCAATTCCAGCGCCTCCGGAAAATTTCGTGTAAGCGATCGCGTGGAGATCCCTGTCGTGTCCGTTCCCGCTCCCGAACTCAGCGTCGCACCCAGGTCGGCCGCGCGGTCGGCAATTTGCAGCGCTGAACGCGTCGTCGTTCCCTGCTGCAGCATTCGCGCCGTCATGCTCGCAAGCCCCGGCCGGTCCAGGGGATTCACTCCGCTCCCCGCGTGCAAGACTAGGTCCGCAGCGACTAGCGGCAATCCTGGCCTTTCGCTGTACAGCACCGTCAATCCATTCGACAGATTGAACTTTTCCGGCACCGGCAAGTGCAGCGCGCTGGCGGGACCAGGCTTTGGCGGCTCTTTCCGCCACTCCGCGTCTGCGTTCACCGGTTCGCCATTATTCTTCGACGGATCCTTTTCCGGCGCCTTCGGAGTCGCCACTTCGGCGCCCAAATCCTGCTTTCCCGGCACTCCATAAACCACCGCGCGCTGATTCCCATTGAGCTGCCCTTGCGCGAACGCCTGAATCGATTCGGTTGTGGAATTTTCGTAACGCGCAATATCCGCTGCCAGAAAATCCGGCGTGCCCAGATAATGGTTGTAGCTGTTCAAGCGATCCGCGACTCCGCCGAATCCGCCCAGCGTCTCCAGCCCCGCAATGATTCTCGATTCGATTACGTTGCGCGCCCGCATGAGTTCTTCGGCAGTCGGTCCGTCCTTGCGAAACGCATCCAGCTCCGCGTTGATCGCCTTCTCGAGGTCCTCTAGCTTCACGCCGGCTTTCGCCGTTACCTGCACCTCAAACACGGAACCAAGAATCAGCGATTGCTGATTCACGGACACGTCCTGCGCAATCTGCTCTTCGTACACAAGTTTTTTGTACAACCGGCTGGACTTCCCGCCGCCGAGGATCGTTGCCGCAAGATCTGCCTCCGCGTCGCCCGGCTTGAAAATCGGCGACGTCAGCCACGCCATATAGACGCGCGGGAGCTGCACGTTGTCCTGAATTACTGTCCGGCGCTCGGAAGCAATCGGCGGCGTGTGCGCCTTGATCTTCGGAACATCCTCGCCGCGCTTTAGCGGCCCGAAATATTTCTGCACCAGCTCGCGCGCCTTCTGCGGATCAAAATCTCCGACAATCGCCAGGCTCGCATTGTTCGGCGCGTAGTACAGCTTGAAAAAATTCCGGACGTCTTCCAGCTTCGCCGACTGAATGTCCTGGTGCGAGCCAATCACTTCGCCGTAGTAAGGATGGTCTTTCGGGAAAAGCCGGTGAAACAGCCCTTCTTCTACGACGCCGTACGGAGCGTTCTCCACGCTCTGCCGCCGCTCGTTGCGCACCACATCCTGTTGATTCGAAAGGTTCGCCTGGTCCAGCTTGTCCGGCAAATAACCCATGCGGTCGGACTCTAGCCACAGCGCCAATTCCAGTTGATTCGAAGGCAGCGTCTCAAAATAATTTGTGCGGTCGAAATCCGTCGTGCCGTTGATGTCCGAAGCCCCCGCAGCTTCCAGATAATGAAAGTGCGAACTGCCCGGCACGTGCCGCGATCCTTCGAACATCATGTGTTCGAACAGATGCGCGAAACCCGTGCGCCCTGGAAGTTCGTTCGCCGGACCTACGTGGTACCACAAATTCACCGCTACCATCGGCAGCCGGTGATCTTCGGAAAGAATAACCTCCAGCCCGTTCTCCAGTTTGTACTTTTCGAATTTCAGTTGCGGGACTTCGAGTGGCGCGGGCTTGGCCGCCGCTGGCTTCGCGCCTGTTTGCGCCGTCGAATTTGCGGGAGCTTCCCCAGGAACCGCAAAAGTCTGCGCAGACATCGCATTTGCAAACGTCAGCGAAACAAGCAAGCCAAACGACACTGCATACATAGACAGAATCTTCATGAGTGTCCTCTCGTTAGGGCGCAATTTGACGCTTAGGCTACAAAGAGCAGGCGCGAGTATGCTCAAAATCCCCACTGTTAGCTTACCCTGCTTCAGAATCAGTG
>VBCH01000133.1 GCA_005884455.1 Betaproteobacteria bacterium | reverse complement strand
GGCTCTCGAAGCATTGCTTGACGAGTGCGGCACAAGCTTCAGCGTCGAACGCCGGGCTCAGTTTCAACAGCTCGCGCACCACGCGCTTCGAAGCGCGGATCGTGAGAGGCGCGTTCTCCGAAATCATCGCGCAATACTCGAGGACGAGCGATTCCAGCTCCGCCACCGGTACCGCACGGTGCACGAGACCCATCGCTTTCGCCTCTCCGGCGCTGAAATGGCGTCCGGTGATCAGCACTTCGCGCGCGTACGCCGGGCCTATGATGTCGATGAGGTTCTTCAGCGAGGCGGCGCGATAGCCCAGGCCGAGCTTAGCCGCGGGAATGCCGAGCTTCGCGTCCTCCGCGGCGATCCGCAGGTCGCAGCAGAGCGCGATGTTGACCCCCGCGCCGAGGCAATAGCCGCGGATCATGGCGATGATCACCTTGTCGCAGCTCTGCAGGCGCTCGGCAACCCGTCCTGCGATCTCCTCGTAGTACTGGATGCCCTCGGCGCTCGAGCGCTGTTTCTCGTATTGGGAGACGTCCGCGCCCGAGACGAAGGCCTTGTCGCCCTCGCCCTTCAGCACGATCACGCGGACCTCGGGGTCCTGCTCGAAGCGGTCGAGCACCTTCGGGATCGCCTCCCACATGTCGATGGAAATGGCGTTCCTCCGGGCGGGATTGTTGAACGTGAGCCAGCCGACCGGCCCCTGTTTTTCGGCGACGATGCGTTCGCTGAGCGTGCCCGTCGCGAGGGCCGGTTGCTTCCGGAGGACGAGGAGTTCTTCCTGGGTCATAAGCCTTGTTCTTTCGACGAAACCGCAATTGTAAGCCGCAGACCGCGGGCGGTGCTCATGCGATTACCGCCACCCTCAATAAGGTCTCGCGCCGAACAGATAGGGATGCAGGAATGCGAGCACGAAGTACAGCGCGAGCCCGGCGAGCACTTTCCCCCACCCGATTTCGTCGAACCTGAAGTGGTTGCGCCCCTGCATGATCGCTGCGAACGGAAAGTTGGAAGTGGTCATGGTGAAGCGCTTCCAGTCCACGCCGATCGTTCTGTCCTTGCGACTGTCCTGGAGCACGGTGCCCGATACCGCGAGCAGCAGAAATCCGCCGAAGAAAATCAGCGACGCGGTGTCCCCGCGGGAGATCAGATGCACCGCCGCCCAGAGCGCGATCCCCCACAGGATGGGATGGCGCGTGACGCGCAGGATGCCGCGCGGCTCGTCCATGTACCGGACCGCGCGTTCCTGGCGCACTGCGCTCGGGTTGCGGATCAGCGCGCCGCAGGCGATGAGCACCAGCGACACGGGCATCAGCACCACCGCCCACACCTTGAATTCGTCCCCGACCCACAGCCGCTCGTAGGGCGCCTTGACATAGGCCCAGATCATCCACGCGAGCGTCACCAGGGAAACGAGCGTGTAGAGGCCCAGATAGGCGTTTTCACCCAGCAGCGCCACCAGCCCCGACCGCAGCGGGGTGCTCGAGACGTAGTGCGTGGCAAGAAAGACGGCGGTGGCGAGCGCGAGCATTGCCATCGGATCCATGCCGAACCTCCCCCGTTGGATTCGATTTCGAAGCTATGCTGCCATGTTACATTTTTTTACCATTCGCAGGGTAGACCGACGGCCCGGACGGGCGTTAATCGCTCGGGGAGATTTTTCGTGAGAACCTTCAAGGAGGCAACATGAAAGCAGCAGCTACGGTCATCGCAGTTGCAGTCGCCGGTCTGTTTTCGGCCGGAGCTTCGGCCCAGACGGTCGGCTCGGAGGTGCAGCGCGACGTGAACCAGCAGCGCCGTATCGAACAGGGGCTGAAAAGCGGATCGCTCAATACCCGCGAGGCGTCGCAGCTCGAGAAGGGCGAAGCGCGCATCGACCGCATGGAGTCGAACGCCATGAAGGACGGGAAGCTGAGTCCCGCTGAGAAGGCGCGCATCGAGCGCGCGCAGAACCAGGAGAGCCGCGACATCAACCGGCTCGAAAACAACGCTGCCCGGGGCAATCCCAACTCGGCCTCCTCGCAGCGCATGCAGGCCGATGTTCAGCGCAACGTCAACCAGGAGCGGCGCATCGAGCAGGGGGTCCAGTCCGGCCAGCTCACCAACCGCGAGGTCGGAGGGCTGGAGCGCGGCCAGGCACGCGTCGATCGCGCGGAAGCGCGCGCGGGTGCCGACGGAAAGGTCGGGCCGAACGAGCAGCGGCGCATCCAGAAGGCGGAGAACAAGCAGAGCAAGCGCATTTACCACGAGAAACACGACGCGCAGACCCGGCGCTGAGTTGCAGCTTTCCGAAAAAGCCCGCCTCAAGCGGGCTTTTTTTATTCGCGTCTCAGGAGCTCGGTCCCTTTGCGGTCGACGTTCCCCGCGGCGTCCAATGCGACGCGATAGATCTCCCCGGCGATGTCGCGGCTGATGTAGCCCTGGCGCACGTCGTTCGCCACCTTGTCCGGATCGCGCTCCTCGGGAGGGCCGAAGCCGCCGCCGCCGCCGGCGCGAAGGGTGATCGCGTCGCCAGGATTGAGCCTTTTCATGAGGACTTTTGCATTGGGAAGGTCGGAGATTTCCTTTCCGCCTGAGCGCAGGCAGACCTGATTGCCTGCGCCGGGGTGGCCGCCGGCCAATCCCCAGGGCGCGCAGTGCACGCGATCGACCTGCACGTTGATGTTGATGGGCGCGCGCGCCTGCACCACCTGCTCGGTACCCAAGCCCCCCCGGTAGCGGCCCGCGCCTCCCGAATCCTCGCGCAGCGCGTGCCGCTCGAAAAGCACCGGGTACTTCGCTTCCATCTGCTCTATCGGATGGTTGTGCGTGTCGCCGTCGTTCAGGCACACCGTGGCGTTCATGCCGTCCTCGGTCAGCTTCGCGCCGAAGCCGCCGCCCGAGGGGCCGATGCCGGCGAGGAAAAGCCTTCCGTCCTTCGGCGAAACGCCGTTGATCAGGCAGACGAGCAGATCGGCATGGTGCGCGGCGATGGTGCGATCCGGGATCGCCTTTTCCAATGCCCTGAAGACCGTGTCGACGACGGTCATCGGGAAAGTCATCCACCAGCGCATCGCCGCCGGTTTCACCGCGCTCACTACGGTGCCGGGAGCGAGGATCACCTTGAGCGGGCGGAAGCTCCCTTCGTTGATCGGATAGTCGGTGGGCGAGGTCAGGCATTTGTAGGCGACCTGCGCGCAGGAATAACCGGTGGTTGCGCCGGAATTGTAGAAGCCGCGCACCTGCGGGCTCATCTGCGAGAGGTCGATCGTCATCTCATCGCCCCTCTTCACCACGCGCACTTTGACGGGCACGGGCTTGCCGATCTCCACGCCGTCGTCGTCCATGAACGACTCGGCTTCGTACACGCCGTCGGGAACGGTACGCGTGCGCGCGCGCGCCGCGGCTTCCGACTGGTCCATGATGTTCGCGATCGCGGCTAGCACTTCTTCGCGCCCGTAGCGGTCTAGCAACTCGAGAAAGCGGCGTTCGCCCGTCTTGACCGCGGTGATCTGGGCGCGCAGGTCCCCCATGGCGCGCTCGGGGATCCTCACGTTCATGCGGATGATGTCGACGAGGTCCTGGTTCACCACGCCCGCCTTGGCGTACTTCACGATCGGGATCTGAAGGCCCTCCGAGTAGATGTCGGTGGTCACGCCGCCGAGCACGCCGCCGACGTCGGTCCAGTGCGCCATGCAGCAGGCGAATCCCGAGAGCTTCCCCTTGTGGAAGATCGGCAGACTGAAGGTGAAATGGTAGAGATGGCTACCCGTGGTGTAAGCGTCGTTGGTGACGAGGATATCGCCGGGCTCGATTCCATCTTTCCCGAAGTGCCTGAGTTTTGCCTTCACTGTCTCTGCCATCCCGCGGATAAAGCTCGGCAGTCCCAGACCAATCGACACCGTCTCGCCCTCGGCCGTATAGAGGCCCACGGTGAAATCGAGCGCCTCGTAGACGATCATGTTGTAGGCGGTGCGCATGAGGTTGGTCTTCATCTCCTCGGTCGCGGCGATGACGCCGTTGCGCACGATCTCCGTCAGGACGGCGTCCGCCCCGACCCGCCGTTTCGTTTTGGCGCGTTTCATTTCGTTCTCCGGCCGACTTCGATGACGAGGTCGCCGAATTCGTCCACCTGGAGGCGGTCTCCAGGCAGCACGACAGTCGTCGAAGCGTGTTCCTCTATGAGTGCCGGCCCCACGATGCGGTTCCCCGCTCTCAGGCCCTCGCGCGCGTAGCTCGGCGTCGCGAGCGACCGCCCGAGCTCGGCAAAGTAGACCTTGCGCTTGCCGCTGTGCGCGGAGGAGAGCGGCGTTCGCCCGCCGCGCGCGATGCGCTCGAGCGGCGGTTTCTTCATCGCGCCCGTCACCGTCGCGCGCAGGCTCACGATCTCTGCGGCTTCTTCCGGCGCGCAGGTGCCGTAGCGCCGCAAGTGCTCCGCGTCGAAGCGCCGCTTCAATGCATCGCGGCTGCGCCGGCGAAAGACTTCGGCGGGCAGCTCCACCGTCACGGGGTGCTCCTGTCCGACGTAGCGCATGTCGGCGGCGCGCGCGGCGGCCACGCGCCGGGCCTGCACCCCGCTCGTCTCGAGCGCGGCCCGGCCTTCCGCGACCAGCGACTCGTAGACTTTTTCGATCGCATCGAACGATGCGTCGGCGAGCCGCGTGAACCAGGTGCGCACGAAGTCGTAGCGCAAGTCCGCGAACAGCATGCCGAAGGCGCAGAAATGTCCGGGCGCGCGCGGAACGATCACGCGACGCATGCCGATTTCCCGCGCAATGATAGCTGCGTGCAGAGGGCCCGCCCCACCGTAGGCGATGAGGGTGAAAGCGGCGGCGTCGAGACCCCGCTCGGTCGATACCGCCTTCACCGCGTAGGACATGGCCGTTGCCGCGACGCGCAGGATACCTTCCGCGGCGTGGATGACCTCCAGGCCCAGCGGCGCGGCGATGTGCTCGCGAATGGCGCGCTCTGCGGCGCGCGCATCCAGCTTCATCTCGCCGCTCAAGAAACGGTCCGCACCCAGGCGCCCCAGCACGAGATTGGCGTCGGTTACCGTGGGCCGATTTCCGCCCAGCGCATAGCAGGCGGGGCCGGGGTCTGCGCCCGCGCTTTGGGGACCGACCCTGAGTGCGCGGCTAGCGTCCACGGCGGCGATGCTGCCGCCGCCCGTGCCGACCTCGAAGATGTCCATCATCGGGATCTGCACCGGAAGCGCCTGCGCGTAGCCTCCGACGAGCGCGGCCCCGGTCGTAAGCGCCTCGCCCCGGTAGATGACTCCCGCCTTCGCCGTGGTGCCTCCCATGTCGAAGGCAACGGCGTCGGTGATATCGAGCGCGCTGCAAAGCGCCTGCGCGCCGACGACGCCGGCGGCCGGGCCCGATTCGAGCATGCGCACGCACTGCGTCCTCGCCTGGTGCGATTCGTAGAGTCCGCCGGTCGATTGCACCAGGAGAAACGATCCTTCGAAACCGGATCGCTCCAGGCGCTCGTCGATCCCGCGCACATACTCGCTCACGACCGGACCGATGTAGGCGTTCGCGACCACGGTCGAGCAGCGCTCGAACTCGCGGTATTCGCGGGACAGCTCGTGCGAGGCGGTCACGAAGGCGCGAGGCAGGCGCTCGCGCACGATCTCCCTGGTGCGCGTCTCGTGCGCGGGGTTGACGTATGAGTGAAGGAACATGATCGCGACCGCCTCGACGCCCGCCGCTTCGAGCCGGTCGCAGGCGGCGTGCACGCTCGACTCGTCGAGCGCCACGTATATTTCCCCTTCGGCCGTGATGCGCTCGCGCACCTCGAAGCGCAGCGCGCGCTCGATGAGCGGCACGTGTTTCCTGAAGTAGAGGTTGTACGCGTCGGGCCGGTTGATGCGCCCGATCTCGTAGACGTCGCGAAAACCCTCCGTAGTGAGAAGCGCAGCCTTGGCCCCGGTGCGCTCGAGCATGGTGTTGATCGCGATGGTCGAGCCGTGGAGGAAGGCCTCGGCGCCCGCGAAGCTCGCGCCGGCTCTCTCCATGCCGTGGGAGATGCCGTCGACCAGCCGCGCGGGCGTCGAGAGCGCCTTGCCCAAGAGCAGCCGCCCGGTCTTTTCGTCGAAGGCCACGATGTCGGTAAACGTTCCGCCGATGTCGGCGGCGAGGCGCGTGCGTGGGGAAGCGCGCGGCGGGTATCGGCGGTGGGACGGCCGGAGCTTCTTCATCGTGCGCGGATGATACCAACGCCGCGGATATCTGAGACAATTGTTCCGAGCTAGCGCGAGCGCATGGACCTCAAGGACATCAGGCTCTACGTGGACGACCGCCCCGCGGAAGGCGTTTTCCGCGTGCATCGCGACGTGTATTCCGATCCGGAGCTTTTCGAGCTGGAGCAGAAATTCATCTTCGAGCGCACCTGGAATTTCCTCGCGCTCGAGTCGCAGATCGCGAAGCCCAACGATTTCGTCACCGCTCATATCGGGAGGACGCCCGTGCTCGCGACGCGCGACGCACAGGCGCGCCTGGGTGCTTTCGTCAATGTCTGCCGCCACAAGGGCGCGATGCTGTGTGCTGCCGAGGAAGGCAACGCCAAATATCACGTCTGTCCGTATCACGGCTGGGCGTACGACGCGGCAGGGAAGAACGTCGACATCAAGGACCGCAAGACCGGCAGCTATCGACCTGCGTTCGACGCCGAGGACCACGACCTGGTGCCCCTTGCGCGCGTGGCGAGCTACAAGGGGTTTATCTTCGGGAGCCTCTCCGACGAGGTTCCGCCGCTCGGGGATTTCCTCGGCGACATGCGCTTCTTCATCGACGTCGTTGCGGATCAGGGGCCGAAGGGCCTGGAGTTCATCCCCGGGCGCTCGGTGTATACCTATCGCGGCAACTGGAAGCTGCAGCTCGATAACGGTCTCGATCCCTATCACCTGACCACGACGCACCTCTCCTACATGGACCTGCAGGCGCGTCGCCGCGGAGGCGAGGGCCACCTGGAGGCGCGGCAGTACGACTGGGCGAAGCGCAACTCGGCCGACGGCGGGGCCTTCGCGCTCGCCCACGGCCACGCCGCGACCTGGCTCGAGCAGCCCGAGCCCGAGAAGCGGCCGATCTACCCGTCGCTCGCCGAGATCCGCGCACGCGCGGGAGCGCTGCGCGCCGAGTGGATGCTCAAAGCGCGCAACGTGCACGTCTTTCCCAACATGCAAATCGCGGACGCGATCACGCTGATGCTGCGCACCTTCAGGCCGCTCGCAGCCGACCGCACCGAGATGAAAAGCTGGTGCCTCGCCCCGATCGGCGAGGCGCCGGAGCTGCGCGCCTGGCGCCTGCGCCAGTTCGAGGATTTCTTCAATCCCGGGGGCCTGGCGACGCCGGACGACACCGTGACCTATGAAGGCTGCCAGAGCGGTTTCGGGGCCCAGCCGATTTCCTTTTTGCAGGGTTACGCGCGGGGTATGGCGGCGATGAAAGCCGGCGCGGACGAGGTAGCGAACGCGATCGGAATCCGGCCCGAGGCGAGCGTGCGAGGCCGCTTCGAGATGTTCAGCGAAGTCGGCTTCCACGCGCCTTACCGCGAGTGGGCGCGCCTGATCCAGGCGGGCGTCGCCGGCAGGAAGGCTTATCCGTGAACGCCCGCGCTCAAGGCGGATCGCTCGCCGCGGGCGTCGAGCTGGTGCACCGCGAAGCGCGGCTGCTCGACGAGCAACGCTGGGACGACTGGCTCGCGCTCTTCGTCGAGGACTGCGAGTACTGGATGCCGGCGTGGAAGGCGGACGGCACGCCGACGACGAATCCGCGGGCCGAGCTCTCGCACATCTATTACGCCAGCCGCGCGGGACTGGAAGACCGGATCGTGCGCATCCGCTCGGGAAAATCCGCGGCCTCGACGCCGATGCCGCGTACCGCTCACGTCCTCGGCAGCGTCCTTCCTGCGGAGTCGCCCGCGGACCGGCTGCGGCTCGACTCCACCTGGGTGACCCACGTCTTCTTTCCGCGCTCTCGCGAGAGCCATGCGTTCTTCGGGCGGAGCGAGCACGAGCTCGTGCTGCGCGGCGGCGACTGGCGCATCGCGCGCAAGAAGATCCTGCTGCAGAACGACTACATCCCGACGATGCTGGACGTGTACTGCGTCTAGCCGCACGCGTGGCCGCAAAGAAGCTTTCTGCTGCAGTCGAAGCGACGCGGCTGCTGGGGAAGTGGGCCAAACTCGCGCAGGGTCATGTCATGTTCGGCTCGGGCTGCTCCTGCGGCGTCGGTGTGGGCGTGAGGCTGCAGGATTTCGAGCGGCAGATCCTCGATTACCTTCACGCTAAGCACGGCGCGGCGGTGGTCGAGCGCGGAGGCTATCGGGAGGAGGCGGGGAGCGTCACGGCGCTGCTGCGCGCGATAGCGACGCAGGGCACGGTCGAGCAGCCTGCCGGCCAGCTCGCACTGCTCGCCGACCTCGAGCGCAGCATCGATTCGTTCGACGAGCTGCACCGCGGGCGTTAGCCTGAGGGAAGCGATATTTTGAGGGGCCTATTGCATTATTCACCCAAAAGGGTTAATAATGCAGCCATGGACCTCGACCACACCCTGATCGCCCTCGCGGATCCCACCCGCCGGGGCATCCTGCAGCGCCTCTCCAAGGGCGAGGCTCGCGTGACCGAGCTCGCCGAACCGTTCGACATCTCGCTCAACTCCGTCTCCAAGCACATCCGCATCCTCGAGCGCGCCGCGCTCGTGCGGCGCCGCGTGTCGGGACGCGAGCACTTCCTCACCTTCAATCCCGCGCCGATGGAGAGCGCCGCGGAATGGATGGAGCGCCACCGGATCTTCTGGACCGAGAGGCTCGACGCCCTCGAGGCGGCACTGCGCGCGGAGGATGCCGTGGCGGCCGCGAAAGAAAAATCGACCCCGTCATCAAACCGAAGGAGCAAGAAATGAACGACATGAGCACTTCCAAGATGGGCACTTCAACCGAGCCGGGCACGGTGCGTCTCGAGCGCCTGCTCCCCGGACCGATCGAGCGCGTCTGGGCCTACCTCACCGAATCCGACAAGCGCGCGACCTGGTTCGCGAGCGGCGCGTTCGACCTGCGCGTCGGCGGAAAAGCAGACCTGCATTTCGATCACTCGAACATTTCGTCGGAGAAGACGCCCGACGAGTACAAGAGCAAGAAGAGCGATTGGTCCGAAACGATCACGCGCGTGGAGCCTCCCCGCCTCCTGAGTTACACCTTCGGGCCCGCCGGTCCGGAATCGGAAGTGACGTTCGAGCTGGAGCCTCGCGGCAGGGACGTCCTGCTCGTCATCACCCATCGCCGCGTCGTGGACCGCAAGACGATGGTCAACGTCGCGGGCGGCTGGGACGCGCACGTGGGCATCCTCGCCGACCGCTTGAACGGCGTCCAGCCGCGGCCCTTCTGGACCACGCACGCGAAGCTCAAGGGCGAATACGAGGCGCGGCTATGAGCGCGCATCCCGTCGTCTCCCACGAAGAGTGGGTGAAAGCACGCCAGCGCTTTCTCGCCCGGGAAAAGGCTTTCACCCGCGAGCGCGATGCGCTGAGCGCCGAGCGGCGCGAGCTCCCCTGGGAGAAGGTCGAGAAGGAATACGTCTTCGACGGCCCCAAGGGACAGGAGACCCTCGCCGACCTCTTCGCCGGCAAGAGCCAGCTCATCGTCTACCACTTCATGTTCGGCGCCGACTGGCCGGAGGGCTGCCCGGCCTGCTCGTTCTGGGCGGACAACTTCAACGGCATCATCGCGCACCTGAGGCAGCGCGATACCACGATGGTCGCGATCTCGCGCGCCGCGCTGCCCAAGCTCGAGGCGTTCAAGAAGCGCATGGGCTGGAGCTTCAAGTGGG
>VBCH01000132.1:11322-18356 GCA_005884455.1 Betaproteobacteria bacterium | reverse complement strand
AAGCCGATGCCGCCGGTAGGGCCGATCGCGATCGGGAGCTCGGCGCGCGCGCCGAGAATGGTCGCGGCGGTGTCGATGCGCGCGACGCCAGCGAGCACTTTCGGCGCGAGGCGCACGCGCTCGAAGGCGGCGCGGTTTTCGCGCAGCGTGATCTCGTCCTCGGCCGCCCCGACGAAGAAGTCGAATATCGCGCGCGGCAGGCGCCGCTTCGCCATTCCGCGCAAGTCTTCGATGTTCCAGGCGCGGAGCACGCGCTCCGCCGCGAGCCCCGAGGCGGGACACGAGGACCGCGAGACCGGAACGGCGCTCTCGGACCTGCCGATCTCGCCGGCCGCGCTCATTCGGCTTTCACTCCCGAGGTCTTGATGACGCGCGCCCAGCGCTCGTGGTCCTTCTTCAGGAACGCGGCGAACTCCGCCGGCGTATCCGCGACGGTGACGGCGCCGAGCGCCTTCATCCGCTCCTGCGTCTCGCGCCTGGCGAGGGACTTGCGCATGTCCTCGGCGAGGCGATCGACCGCCGCTGCGGGCGTCCCCGCCGGAGCGAGCATGCCGACCCAGGGCGCGGTCTCCTCGAATCCCGGGAGGCCCGATTGCTCGAGCGTGGGCACTGCGGGAAAATCCGCGTGCGGCCTGGGCGTGCCGACCGCCAGCACTTTCAGCTTCTTCGCCGAAACCTGGTCGGCGATGCCGACGATCGGATAGAACATGAATGTCACCCGCCCCGCCATCACCTCGGCGAGCGCCGGGCCGTTGCCCTTGAACGGAACGTTGATCATCTTCGTTCCGGTCGCGTTCTCGAGCATCGCCCCGGCGAGATGCGTCGAGCCGCCGTTCCCCGAGGTCGCGTAGCTGAGCTCCCCGGGCTTCGCTCGGGCGAGCATGATCAGGTCCTGCATCGAATTGATGCGGGTCTCCGGGCTCGTCACGACCACCATCGGCAGCACCGCCGCGTTGCTCACCGGCGCGAAGTCCTTGAACGGATCGTAATGGACCTTGCCCTCCATGAGGATCGCGTTTACCAGGAGCGAAAGCGAGGAGAAAAGCAGCGTATAGCCGTCCGGCGCGGACCGCGCCACCGCCTCGGTCGCGATGATGGCGTTGGCGCCGGGGCGGTTCTCGACGACGAAGGACTGGCCGAGCGAGCCGGTCATGTCCTGGGCGACGATGCGCGCGATCACATCGGTCGGCCCGCCCGCCGCGAAACCGACCAGGATCTTCACCGGCCTCGCGGGATAGCTCTGTGCGCTTGCAGCGCACGCGAGCGCACACGCCGCCGCCGCGGTGAGGGCCGCAAACGTTCTCTTCATCGCTCCTCCCGCGCTTCCGAATAGAACATCGTCGCCATTACCTGGCAGCGCTTGACCAGCCGATGCTCGTCGGAAGCGTAGTCGGCCACCGCGTTGTGGATGGTGCCGATGTCCTCCCACATGAGGACGTCGCCCTCCTGCCAGTGAAAGGCGTAGCGGTACTCGGGCTTCAACTGGTGCTCGAACAGGAACTCGAGCATCTCCTCGCTTTGCTTCTGCGGCAGCTCGTTGATCCGGACCGAATAGCCGGGATTGGCGTAGAGCACGCGGCGCCCGGTGATCGGGTGCGTGAGAAAAATCGGGTGCGACACCGGCGGCTTCGCCTTCCTCTGCGCCTCGGTGAGAGGCGGACGCGGACTGCCTCTGCTGCGCATCATTTCCCAGAACTTGTTGAAATCGTGCAGCACGGTCATGCCTTCGAGGTCGCGCTTCATCTCGGCCGGCAGGCCGTCGTACGCAGCGTGCATGTTCGCGAACTCGGTCGTCCCGAGCGCCTTGCCGCTGCGCCTGGGGATCTTGATGCCGTAGAGCACGTTCGCGAGAGCGATCGTGCGGCTGTAGGACATGTCGGTGTGCCAGTCCTGCCCCGCGTCCGCCAGGCCGATCGGCTTGCCGTTCTCGACGATGTTGGAGAGGATCATCACCTCCGGGATCCCCGGCTCCTGGAAGGCGTTGGCGATGTTGATCTCCAGCTTCCCGAAGCGCGCGCTGAAATCGGCGAGCTGCCGGCCGCTGAGCTCCTGGCGCGGAAAGCGCACCACGCCGAATCGCCCGAGAGCGCGCAGCACCTCGTCGAACTCGTCCGGCGAGAGCGGCTGCGCGAGATCGAGCCCTTCGATCGTCGCGCCGAGAGTTTCTCCGCTCTTTGTCACTTTCATCCGTGGCCCCTCAGCAGCGGTCGATTTTACGCCAACCCCGCCTCGGGCAGCTTCACCGGGCGCACGGTTCCGGCGCGCGGGACTAATTCACGTCGCCGTTGCGCCTGGATGCGCCTTCGAAAGAAGGCGACCTATAATGGCGTACCCGCAGAAAATCGCGGCATTGCATGACACCAACCACGGGGGAAAAACCATGGGTCTTCGGCTGAAATTCAACCTGGCGCTGCTGTTCGTATTCGCACTGGGGTTCGCTGTCTCCGGTTATCTTTCCTACAACCTGCTGCACAAGAATGCGCGCGACGAAGTCCTGCGCAACGCGGGCGTGATGATGGAGGCGGCCTTGTCGATGCGCCAGTACACGGTGAGCCAGGTACGCGACAAGCTGGTGCAGGTTGAGGGCGAGTTCCTGCCGCAGACGGTGCCCGCGTTCGCCGCCACCGAGATGATGAACCAGCTGCGCAAGAAGTATCCCGACTACGCCTACAAGGAAGCGGCGCTCAATCCGACCAACCCGCGCGACCGTGCCGTGGGGTGGGAAGCGGACGTCGTCAACCAGTTCCGCAAGGAAACCCGCCCCGAGATCTCGGGAACCCGCGCCACGGAGTCGGGTCTTTCGCTGTACCTCGCCCGGCCGTTCCAGATCAAGGATGAAGCTTGCCTCTCCTGCCACACCACGCCCGAGATGGCGCCCGCGGCGATGGTCACGCGCTACGGTCGGGACAACGGCTTCGGCTGGCAGCTGAACGAAGTCATCGGCGCCCAGCTGGTCTCGGTTCCGATGTCCCTGCCGGTCCAGAACGCGAACCGCGCCTTCCTTACGTTCATGGCCTCGCTCGGCGGTGTTTTCGCCGCGCTGTTCGTCATCCTGAACCTGATGCTCTACGTGCTCATCGTGCGGCCGGTGAGGAGAGTCTCCGCCGCGGCCGACCGGCTGAGCATCGGCCGGACGAGCAGCGCCGAGAAAGCCATCCCTGAACTGCCCGAGTCGGGCAAGGACGAGTTGGGGGTGCTGGCGCGTTCCTTCAACCGCATGCGCCGCAACCTGGAAGATACGATCAAGGCGATGGACAAGAGATAGCTTCGCTCGCGACCGCCGGGAGCGCGGCTCCGAACGGAACTCGGAGCCGCGCCGCCGACGGCACGTCCGGCACGCGGGGCTAGAACTTGATCTGCAGGCCGATGAAACCGCCCTTGTCCACGTTCACCTTGTTGTTGTTGTCGAGCTCGGCCTGGACCTGGCGGTAGCCGATATACACGAAGCTGTTCCTGACCACCTCGACCTCCGCGCGCACGCCGATGTCGAAGAACCGTTCGCCGTCCAGCAGGGTCACGACGCGGGGTGCGTAGAAGGCATAAGCCCCGAGAGCAAACGACCCGTTGCCCGGGAACCAGCGCAACTGGCCGCCGAGCGCGAGCGCGATGACGTCCCCGTTGTCGGCCTTCACGGAGTAGACCTTGCCGCCCAGCCCGCCTTCGATGCGAGAATTCCCGAAAGCGGAATCGCCCGTCGCAAGCAGGCCCACGTTCAGGGCGCCGTTCTTGGTGTCGCGGTTGTACAAACCCCCGAAGGTCCAGTCCGCGGCGCCTGCGTTCGCGTAGAACTTGCCCTCGATCGTGCCGTTCGAAAGATTGACGTCCACGGAACCCGCCGCGGCCGATAAACTCGCCGCAGCGAGCAAGACAAACACAAAAAGACGCAAATGCATAAGGCTCCTTAGAGTGAAGTTCCAAGACGACAGCGGTCAGATTATCCCATCATTCGTTCCCGCACCACATACAGTGGAGCCGCGCTACGCCCCCGCTACCGTCGCTGCGTCGATGAACGCGAGGCATAGGCGGTTGAATTCGGCTGGTTCCTCCTGATTCACCGCGTGCCCGGTGCCTGGAAGGACGACGAGGCGCGCATCGGGCAGCACGCGCACGAGAAACTCGCTCGGCTTGCGGCAGCCCGCGTCCTCGTCTCCCACGACGACGAGCGTGCGCACCGAGAGCGACGCGAGCCGCTTCTCGTGCGCGTAGAGAGACGGCCGGCGTGCCTGCACTCCGCGCATCGTATTGGCGTGGCCGACCGGCGACATCCTTGAAAGCTCCTCGAGCGAGCGGCGGAACTCCGCGGGGTTTTTCTCCATCAAGCGGATGCGGTTGGGGTTGCGGCCCATCTGCTCGGCGAACACCCGCATCCCGCCGGATTCGATCTGCTTCGCGTTCGCCTCCGCCGCCTGGCGAAAAAGCGGCGGATCGTCCGAACCGCTGCCGATGCCCACGAGCGTCACCGAGAGCACGCGCTGCGGCTCCTTGAGCGCGAACTGCATGGCCGAGGCCGCGCCCATCGACACGCCGACGAGATGCGCGCGCTCGATGACGAGCCCGTCGAGGATCGCGCCGATGTCGGCTGTCGCGTGGTACTGCGAATAGGAGCCGACCGACGCCGGCACCTCCGAGGGCGGATAACCGCGCGCGTTGAAGACCACGCAACGATGCCGGGCGCGAAAGGCCTCGACCTGCATGTCGAAGCTGCGGCAGGAGCCCCCGTACTCGTGCACGAACAGGACCGCCGGACCCCCGCCGCGCTCCTCGCAGTGGAGCTTCACCCCGTCGACCGAGGCAAGAGAGCTCATTCCGCGCGGAACCCGGAAGCCTTCGCGATCCGTATCCATTTCGCAACTCTTGTGCCGATCAGCTCGGAGAATGGCTCCGCCTCACTTCCGGTCCTTGCCCTGCGACACGTCCATGATCAGGCGCGCGAGGAGGTAAAGGCGCGGCTCGATCGAGTCGACCGCGATGTACTCGGCGTCGTTCGAGTGCGCGCCGAAGCCCTGCAGCCCGAAGCGCTCGAGGACGGGCGCTTTCGTGTTCAGCGACGCAAACGCGGCGTCGGTGCCGCCGCCTTCGGCGAGCGCGTCGACCACCAGCGTTTTTCCGAGCTCGGCGTAAACGCGCCGGGCGTGATCGCCGAGCGTGCGCGAGGCAGGCGTCGCCTCGAGCGGCGGGCGGCGGCGCTCGAACGTCATGTCCACCTGGGTGTCGGGGATAAGCTTGTTCTTGATGCGCTCGCGCACCGCCCGCTCGATGCCGTCGTAGTCCGACACGCGCAGCACGCGCACGTCCGCGGTCGCGCTCGCCTCGGCCGGGATCGCGTTGCGGACGCTGCCGCCGCTCGCGAGGGTCCAGTTCATCTTGAGCCCGGTCGCCGGATTGGACAGGTCGCGCGTCTGGAGCATGTGGTGCGCGAGCTCGTAGAGCGCGTTGCGGCCCTGCTCGGGCGCCTGCCCCGCGTGCGAGGCGCGGCCCTTCACTTTGAGGATCACCGAGGCGATGCCCGCAGTCGCGAGGGCGAGCTTGTCGCTCTCGACGCGCGAGGCCTCGCAGGAGAACACCGCGTCGTGCTCGGCGCCGAGCTGCGTGATCAGCTTGCGCGAGCCGGGCGAGCTCATTTCCTCGTCGGCGTTTACGAGCACCGTGAGCAGGCCGTAGCCGCGGAAGTCCATCGCCTTCAGCATCGCGAGCACGTGCAGGATCAGCGCGACTCCGTTCTTGTCGTCGGCGATGCCCAGGCCGTAGGCGCGGTCGCCCTCGACGCGGAAAGGCTGCTTCGCGAGCATTCCGCGCAGGTACACGGTGTCCATGTGCGCGAGCAGCAGGATCTTCTTCGTTCCCCTGCCCTCGAAGCGCGCGTGCACGACCTTGCCGATCTTCGCCGGCGTGTCCTCCATGCGGTACGCCCCCTCGCTAGTATCCACGAGCTCGACCTTGCCGCCCAGCGCGGAGAGGCGCGCGGCGATCAGCTTGGCGGCGCGATCCAGGCCTTCGAGGTCGCGGCTCCCGGTCTCGATCGAGACGAGCTCCTTGAGCGTATCGAGGAGCGGCTGGCGTTCCTTTTTTGCGAGCGCGAGCACCGGTTCCACCGGCTGCGCGCCGGCGAGACCCGGCAGGGCGGTCGCGAGGAAAGCGGCGGTGCAAAGACGTCGAACGAGCGGGCTCACGGTGCCTCCTTCAGGCGGCGGGAAAAACGGAATTCTATCCGGGGCGAGGCGGCGGCGTACGCGGGGTTCCGGATATCATGCGGAAGTGACTTCTCCGCACCCGCTCGGCCGAGGCCTGATGATCCTGCTCGCGGTGTCGGTGTTCGCAGGGGCGGGAACCATCCACTACCAGACGCCTATGCTCGGGGCGTTCGCAGTGGAGTTCAACGCCGACGCGGCGGCTGCAGGATGGGTAGCGACGCTCACCTTCGGCGGCTTTCTTGCCGGCACGTTCTTCCTGGTGCCGCTCGGCGACCGCTTCGACAAGCGGCGGCTGATCCTCGCGGAGCTCGCGGTGCTGATCGTCGCCCTGCTGGCGATGGCGGCCGCGCCTTCGCTCGCGACGCTCGCTCTAGCGAGCCTCGTGGTCGGCGTCACGGCCGGATTCGCCCAGCTGGTCATACCACTCACGGCGGAGCTCGCGCCGCCGGCGACGCGCGGGCGCGTGATGGGTGCCCTGCTCGCCTGCCTGTTCCTCGGCATCCTCTTCGGGCGCGTTGCGGGGGGCCTGACCGCAGAGTTCCTCGGTTGGCGCTGGACCTACGTCGCCGCCGCCGTCATGCTGCTCGTGCTCGCTCCCGCGCTCATCCGGTGGCTTCCCTCGATGCCCGCGAAGACGCAGCTCGGCTACGGCAGCCTCATCCGTTCGCTCGGCGAATTCCTGCGCGACAACGCGACGCTGCGGCGCGCGTCCGCCATCCAGTTCCTGCTCGGCATTTCGTATGGCGGCTTCTGGGCCACGGTCGCGCCCATGATGCTCGCGCTCCACGGTTTCGGGCCCGCGCAGACCGGGCTGCTCGCGATCCCCGGCGCGGCGGGGATCCT
>VBCH01000132.1:0-11170 GCA_005884455.1 Betaproteobacteria bacterium | reverse complement strand
GGGGTGGCTCGCGGTGTGCGCCATCGCGGTGAGCGCATCCTGCATTGCGCTGCTCGTGCAGTGGCGCTTGCGCCCTGCATCGAGAGTATCATGACGGGAAATTCCCGCATCTTCGGGAAAAAGGGAGCCGGAGATGAAAGCAACAAAAAGAATCGTCGCGTCGTCGGTCGTCGCAGCTGCAATGGGAGGTCCCTCCCTCGCGCTCGCCGAGGACACGTTCCGGGCGGAGGCCGGGCTGTCCTACTCCCGCTTCAAAACCGATTCTGCGCGGCTAAACACCGCCGGCGCAGAAGCCACCTATTTCTTCGACAAGCTTCCGGCCCAACCCAAGGACTACCCGCTCGAGCAGGCGCAGTTCGTCGAGCGAATCGGCAGCATCACCGCGAACTACAGCCAGTCGTCTCTCAATATGCCCAACTTCGACGTGTCGACCAGCACCTCGGCGTACGGCGCAACGGTCCTGCTCGCGCGGCCGGACACGCCCTTCTTCGCCAGCGCCGGCTTTGCCTCCAGTTCCGGAGAAACCCGAGGCAGTCCCGGCGAAAGTGAGATTGATTCGAGGACTTACGTTCTGTCGGCCGGCGCGTACGTCGACAAGACCACGGCGCTGAGCCTCGCCTTGTTCAAGAACAAGGCGCGAATCGAAGGCACGTCCTTTGGCTCACCCTTTGTTACCAGGAATACTTTCACCTCCATCGAGTTTCTCGGTCAGCACCTGGCGCAGCTTTCCGGCGGAGACCACGTCGCGCTCGCCGCCGGCCTCGCCCTGGACAAAAACGAGCCGGAGAGTGCCGCGTCCCAGAAGAACCACAGCATCTTTCTCCAGGGGACGTACTATCCTGTGAAGACGCTGGGCCTGAAGCTCGGAGTCCAATTCAATCGCGGCGACAATAGTCGGGCGGAAGGAGAAAGCTATCTGGCAGGCGTGAAGATGTTTGTTACGCCCAGGATCAGCCTGAGCGTCGACTACCTACGGTTTCTGGCAGAGTTACCGAACAACAATGACAGTGTGGTCTTGCTAAAGGGTCTGGTGCGCTTCTAGCAGGACCCCCGCTCACTGCGGCTGGATGTTCGCCTGCTTCGCGATATTCCGGAAAACGACCATCTGCTCGCGCACGAACCTGCCGAACTCGTCGGGCTTCATCGGCACGGACGTGATGCCGATCCTGCCGAACTGCTCGCGCACTTCCTTCCCCTGCAGCACCGCGTTTACCTGCGAGTTCAGTTTCTGGACGGTGGCGGGCGGCGTTCCGGCGCGCCCCCACAAGCCGAACCACAGTGACAGGCTGTAGTTCGTCAAGCCCTGCTCGGCGAGCGTGGGAATGTCCGGCACGACCGGCGACCGCTGCGCGGTGGAGACCCCGAACGGGGTGATCTTGCCTTCCTTCAGGTGTCCGATGGAGGCGTCGAGTGGCGCCATGTAGAACGAAGTGCGTCCCGCGATCGTGTCCTGGATCGCCTCGGGCGAGCCCTTGTAGGGGATGTGCAGCATTTTTATGCCGGCAACCTGCGCGACGTATTCCGCCGCCATATGCGTGGACGTTCCCACGCCCGCGGATGCGAAGGGAATCTCGCCGGGCTTCGCCTTGGCGGCTTCGATCAGCGATTTCAGCGTAGGGTAGGCGCCGCCTTTCGCCGCGATCATCACGTAGGGCGTATTGCCGATGAGCGCTACGTCGACGATGTCCTTCAGCGGATCGTAGGGCAGGCTCCTGTAGATCGCCGGGTTCGCCGCGTGCGAGGCCGATTGCACCATCAGCGTGTAGCCGTCGGCGTCGGCGTTCAGCATCGCCTGCGTGCCGATGATGCCGCCCGCGCCGGGGCGGTTCTCCACCAGCACTGGCTGCTTGAGCGCGTCGCCCAGGTGCTTCGCGACGATGCGGCCGGCAATGTCGGCGCCCGAGCCGGGCGTGAGCGGGACGATGACGCGGATCGGCTTCGTCGGATAGTCCTGCGCGATGGCGGCGCCGGCCGCGCAGAGAATTGCGGCGGCGGACGCGAACTTGATCATCATTTTCATTTACCCCTCCCTGTTCATTCGCTCAACGTTGCTTCGCGATATCCTGCTCGTTGGTTTTCCTCTTCTCCTTCTTATATTTTGCGTCGAGGGGCTTGTCCTTGTCGGGGAAATACTCCAAAGCGGGCGGCACAAGAGCATCCCCGGGGACAACGGGGTCGACGGACACGGTGCGTGCGTACTGCCACAGCACCTCCCCCGTCACCAAGGAGGCGCAGCTGAGAGACAGCTCGGTCCAATCGCTCACCAGGGGACCTGAAACTCCGACCATCGCCAGCGCCACCGTCGTCGCGAGGGCACCGGCCTTTCTGGCCGTCGAGAATTTACCCCCATGGATCCGGCTCAGACAGATGGTATCCGCGCCGGTCGCCTTCATGACGACCTGCAAATCGTCTTTTTCGGGGACAAACCTGGCCCACTGGCGCTTGCTGAGATCCAATTCCATCTTTTCATGGATGTTGCGCAAAGCCTGGCTCAGTTGCGGGTCCTTCTGCAACGCGGGATACAGATAGGCCGGCTCTTTGTCCTTCAATTGCCACTCCCTGCCTCCCCCTTCCCGTTCGACTACCCAGTTTTCTTTGTACGAAGGATTGTAATAGGCGATACCGGCCGGTTCACACAGAACTACGTCATAACCTTTCGCTTTGAGCGCGCTGCAGATTGCGGGGGTGATGGTCTCCAGCGCCTGCTTGCTTTCGGCGAGACCGAGAAGCGCTTCCTTTCCCGCCATCCTGGGCCAGTCGACGCGGCCCGAAGAGAAGACGGCCACCTTCTTGGCGGGATTTTCGGTGAAGAAAGAATCCGGCGCGCGGAGGTCGGGGACTCGGACACAACCCGAGGCGAGAATCGCCAAGACCATGAGCGGCCGTGTTCTATTCATGATCGGGACGCTATCGCAGGATTCCCGCCTCGCGCATGTATTTCAGCACGCCCGGATGGATCAGGTCCTGCCGCGGCGCAGCGGAGAGCGTGTTGGCGAGCGTGGATTCCTTCGCCTGCTCGAGCTTCGCGCCGAGCGCGGCTTCGCCCTTGTGCAGCGCGCGCGCGAGCTTGTACGCGGCCTCGTCGGGCAGCCCCGGCCGCGCGAGGACGAGCGACCAGGAGCCGAGCGCCGCGACCGGCGCGCTCTGGCCCTTGTAGCTGCCCGCGGGCAGCGTGATCGGCTTGATGAAGGGATATTTCGCGAGAATGCGCTTCATGCCCTCGGCATCGGGGGTGATAAAGCGCGCGCCCGCCGGCCCACTCGATATCGCGACGAACCCCGGCCAGCCGACGCCCCCACCCCATTGCGCCGCGGCGCGGCCGTCGAGGACCATCTTCGGGCCGTCGCCTGCGCTCGCCAGATAGATCGGCGAGAAGTCCTTGTCGATGTCCAGGCCCAGGCCGTCGAACACGTAGCGAGCGAGCACCACGAAGCCCGAGCCGCTCGCGCCCCAGGCGATGGGCTTGCCCTTCAGGTCGGCAATGCTGCGGTACGGGCTGTCCCCGCGCACCATGAACATCCCGGAGTTCGGATACATCGCGTTGATGATCTTCAGGTTCGCGGGCGGGCGGCCGATTCCGGTGAGAGCCTCGTAAGTCACCTCCCCTGTCGCGAGGCCGATGTCGATCTTGCCCTCGGCGAGCAGCGGCGCGTTCTCGGTGCTGCCCTTGGTGCTGCGCTGCTCGACCGCGAGCGATCCGTCCATATCGTTGAGCACGGCGGAATATGCCGCGCCGTACACCTGGAAGCCGCCGCCCGGCGTCGCCGTGCCGAGCACGACCGTGGTCTTTTGCTGTGCCGCAACCTCGTTAAAGCCACCGCTCATGATCGCGAATGCAAGCGCGAAGATCGCCGGGGCGACCTGCGTGCGCCGGCCGCCCTCACCCGTGTGCCTCTTCATGTTTGTGGTCTCCCATTTCCCCCCACGCGTCGATTCGCGCGCCGCGTTACTGTATCACGCGCGCGCAGGCACACCTGCTGCGGCGCTCAAGGCGCGGCGAAAACTTTCCCGACGCTCATTCCGCGCGCGCGCCGGAGTATTGGATCACGCTGGCCCATTTCTCGGCTTCGGCGTGCATGAATTTACGCAGTTCCTCGGGCGAGCTGCCCGCGGGCTGCGCGCCCTGGTTCGTCAGCTGCGTGCGCAGTTCCGGTGCCGCGAGCGTCGCGACGAGCGTCTGGTTGAGTCGCTCGATGATCGCGCGAGGAGTGCCGGCGGGCGCGACCACCGCGTGCCAGGATCCGCCCTGCACCGCGGCAAGACCCACTTCCGGCGTGGCCGGCACCTCGGGCAGCAGCGGCGAGCGCGCCGGGGCGGTGATCGCGAGGGCCTTCAGGCGCCCCGCTTTCACGTGCGGCAGGAACGCCGGAATGGTGTTGAAGGCGATCTGCACCTTGCCCGACATCATCTCGGGCAGCGCCTGCGCGACTCCCTTGTAGGGCACGTGCACGATCTGGATTCCAGCGACGCTCTTGAAGAGTTCGGCGATGAGATGCAGGCCGGACCCCACGCCAGTCGAGCCGAAATTGATCTCTCCCGGATGCGCCTTCGCGTAGGCGACGAGCTCGGTCACCGAGTTCACCGGCAGCGCCGGGCTCGCGAAGAGCACGAAAGGCAAGGTCGCGACCAGCGACACCGGCTCGAAGTCCTTCGCGACGTCGTAGCCGAGCTTCTTGTAGAGGCTCGGCCCGATCGCAAGCGGCCCGACGTTGCCCCACAGGAGCGTATAGCCGTCGGGGGCGGACTTGGCCACCGCTTCGCTGCCTATCGTCCCGCCCGCGCCGCCGCGGTTGTCCACCACGATCTGCTGGCCGAGGGCCGCCGACCACGACTGGCCGACGAGGCGCGCGGTCGCATCCACCGATTCCCCCGCGGGAAAAGGCACCACCAGGCGGATCGGCTTCGCCGGATACTGCGCAAAGGCGCCGTGCGCCAAAGCGAGGAGCAAGGCCAAGCAAAAGACTTCCCCTCCTTTCTTAAGGAGGGGTGCCTGCGAAGCAGGCGGGGAGGTCTGCAGCCCGCCACCACCCCCCGCCTCCGGCGTACCCCTCCTCCCAAGGGAGGAGGGGAAAAAACGCGCAATGCTCACGCTCGATCTCCGATTACGAAATATTTCCCGCGATCCAGTCGGCAATATAACTGATCCCCAGCGGCCGGTTGTCGACCTGGCAATGCTCGGCGCCGCCTTCTTCAGCGGTGAAGATCTTGAGCGTCTTCTTCTTCGTCGCGAGCGCGGCGTAGAGCTTGTGCGCCGCCTCCACCGGCACGACACGGTCGTTCTGCCCGTGCGTGATGAGCACCGGGCAGGTAATTCTGGGCGCGACCCCGTCCAGCGAGAACAGCCTCGCGCGCCCGAGAGCCGTCTCCGAGTCGCTCAAGCCGAGTATCCACTGGAACTGGAAATTCGACTGCGCGCTCTTCAGCGGATCGGCCCTCAGCTGCTCCTTGATCTTGGACTGCCACGCGTGCAGGTCCCAGTGCAGCGCTCCCAGGCACACGCAGGCGGCGTAGCGGCGCTCGAACGCGGCGACGCGCGGCGCGTAATAGCCGCCGAAGCTGTAACCCATGATCACGACCTTTTCCGGATCGACATCCGGCCGCGTCGCGACGAACTCGTAGGCCGCGGTGCCCGGAACTTCGTAGTCGTGGCGCGCGTAGATCTTGCGCAGCCGCAGCGCCTCGCCCTGCCCCGGCCCGTCGATCGCGAGCGTATTCATCCCGCGCCGCGCGAACTCCAGGCCCGCGAAGAGCACGCTCATCTCCTTGCAGTTGTCCATGCCGTCGAAGAGCACGACCGTGGGCGCTCGTCCCGCATTGTCGTGATGAGCGTCGGCCTTCATGAAGTACGCCGGCAGCGTCTTGCCCTCGTACGGGACTTCGACGAACTCGATGTTCCGGTGCCGCCGCTTCAGTCCCTCCTGGTAGCAGCGCAGCGCCTTCCTGTAGATCCCGAGCTTCTTCTCACCGGGAGGAACGAAGCGCTCGCCGGTGTAGTAATAGTTGCCCGCACGCAGGTAATGGTCGCCTGCGGTGAAGTCGCGGCCGTCGACCGCGCCGGCGTCGGCGAGCTTCTCGTTCTTCTCCGCCATCGAACACCATTCCTGCCACCACGCGTCGGGGTCGCCCATGCCGCGCGCGGCCAGCCGCTCGCAGATCCGGTCGATCTCCCCGATCGCGACCGCGCCGTAGGGCGCCATACCCTTGCACACGAGAGTCGCGTTCGACCACATGAAGTTGCCGGGAAATTGATCGATCCAGGAGCCCTGCGACATCTTTGCCTCCGCGTTTCGTGCGCTTGCGCCAAGCATAGCCGTTTTCCCATAGTGCGTACGCTGGCGCGCGGAAGGGAAATAAAAACGCCCCGGGCTCCCGGGGCGCGGCAATTGCCGAAATACGCGTCGACTTGGGTCTCAGGCCCGCTCACGCGCGCAGCGCGCCGGAGGCCTTGGCAAGCTGGGTCGCGATGAAATCCATCAGCGGCGGGGACAGGCAGTCGTAAGGCTCGAGCTTCAGTTCTCTCAACCTCGCCCTGACCGCGCCCATGTTGTCGGGGCTCGCGCCCGACTCGATGATCGACGAAACGAAGGCCGCGAACTCGGGCGGCGACCAGCCGGGTTCGTTCGAGCGCTCGGTGTGAATGAAATCGAATCCGTACAGGGGATGGCCCTTGTTCTCGATCCGGCCATACATGTGGACGCCGCACTCTTTGCAGGCATAGCGCTGGATCGTTGCCTTGGGATCCACGATCGCGAGCTTGTTCCCGTTAGCCTTGACGCTCAAGTTCTCGCGCCCGACGACGGCCACCTGAGAGAACAGCGCTCCTTTCGGTTTCCAGCACTTGGTGCAGCCGCACACGTGATTGTGTGCGGACTGCCCTTTGATCGTTATCTCGACCTTGTTCTGCGAGCAATTGCACAACAGCGTCCCGCCTGCAAAGTTCTTAGCCGCGGGTTTCAGTCCACCGTCAACCGCTGGATGTATCTTGACACTACTCATGGTGATTTCTCCTTTTGGACACCGCGTTCAACGCAAATGGTGATTGCGTTCCTGGATATTTTCGACCAGGCGGCGCACGCCGCGCTGCCATGTCTCGTCGGTATTGCCTCGGATATCGACCGACTTGACGTAGAGGGTCTCGCCCGTCGCCACGCTGCGCACTTCGACGTTGATGTTCAGGATCAGGTTGCTCACCTTTTGCACCCAACACAGCGCGATGCGCTCGGCGTCGAGCGCTTTGCCGATATCGATCTCGCAGCCGTTGCAGGCGCGCAGGTCGTGCGACGCCTTGAGCCGCTCGATGAGCTGCGCCGCGGGAGCGCGATCCAGCACGCGGTACATGCCGCGGCCCTCCAGCTCTTTCGCCAGCTCGGTCGTGATCAGGACGAGCCGCCGGTCGACTTCCCCGCGCGCCTGCTCGGTGGAGAACGAGCGCATCTCGTCGATCAATTCGAAGTCCATGAGCGCGAGCGACTTCGGTTCCCCGGCCGTAGCGTGGACGCACGCAAGCCCCGCGATTGCGAGTGGCGCGATAAGTCGTCCGAGTCTCCGTCCCATTTCTGCTCCCGACAGTATCTGCGCAGAGCACGTGCCTACTTTCCGGCCTTCGCGCCGCGGGTGAGCGAGGGATCGGCCGGAACGGTCATGATCCGGCCCTCGTCATCCAGCTGCGGCACGCCGTAAGCGGCGAGGATCGCTTGAATGCGAGGGCGGTTGGCTTCGATCAGCCGCTCCATCCTGTCCTTCCACTCGCGCTCGCCGAAGCGCACGCCCATCGCAATGCGGAAATCGAACTGGATCTCCGGGTCCGGCTGGAACGGCACGACGGCCACCGCGGCGGAGGTCGCGCTCTTCGCGAAGTAGCCGGCGATCGGTCCCCATACGAACGCGACATCGATCGCCCCGGTCGCCAAGTCCTTCTCGATGATCTCGCCCGGATAGCGCTCGGGATCGCCGGACTGGGGTTGATAGGAAACGACCTGGTCGAACAGGTGGTGCTTGAGCAGCCAATCGGCCGCGGGCGATTGACCGAATACGCCGAGCTTGAGCGATTTCAGCTTCACCGGCTCGAGCCCGAGCAAGCCCTCCGGGGCGGTGACGCTGTCGAGCCCTTTGCCCTTCGCATAGACGAGAGCGTAAGTCGAGCGATAGTAGGGCTTGGTGGTGGAGGCCAGCTCGAAGCCGACCGGTACCCCCAATACCAGATCGCACTTGAAGCGGTTGGAATCGGGATCGCGCCCACGCAGCGTGTTGCGAATGAATCCCATGCGCTGCGGGAACCACGTGTACTCGAGCGTCCATCCCAGCTCGCGCGCCAGGAGCTCGGCGATCTTGTTCTCGAAGCCTTCGCCCGCGCGGTTGGAGAATGGAAGGTTGTTCGGGTCCTCGCACACGCGCAGCACCCGGTCGCCGCCGACGGTCCCGCTTTGCTGCGCCGATGCGCCAGACGACAGCAGCAGAGCCGCTGTTATGACGACGAACGCGCTGCGCCGCGGGCGTCGCGGCGCGCACGCGTCGAGGCCGGCGATGTGTCCGGAGGTCATCTTGTCCGGGCCGGGAGTCCGCGCGCTCCTTGCGTGTTCGCGCGGTCGATTCCTCTTACGCCGCGAAAGGTGGCGGCGGTGAAATTCGCATCGGCGAGATTGGCGCCGGTGAAATCGGTGTCGATGAAACTCGAGCCGCTCAAATCGGCGCCGGCGAGGTTGGCGCCGCGCATATCGGTGCCGCTGAACTCCGCCCCGCTCAGTCTGGCGCCAGCCAAGTTGGCGCCTGAAAGGTCCGAGAAGCTGAAATCGGCGCGGGAGAAATCAGACCCGGAAAGATCCGCACCTCTCAGGTTGGCCGAGAGGATATTCGCCCGCATGAGCCCCATCGACTGGTTTTTCATATCGGCAGCGCCATCCACCTTCGCGAGCACGGCCTGTTCGAGATTCGCCCCTCTCAGATCGCCGATCAAGCGCGCGCCCGAAAGGTTGGCCCCCTTCAGATTGGCGCCTTGAAGCTGCATCGCAAACATCATAGCGCCCTGCAGATTGGCGTTGGTCAGGTTCGTGCCTTCGGCAAAGCTGACCGTGAGATTGCACCGGGAGAGGTTGGCTCTCGCGAGATTGCTTCGGTTCAGGACCGCCGCCGCGAGATTCGCTCCCTTGAAATCGATGCCCGACAGGTCCAGCCCGGAGAGGTTTCTGGAATACAAATCGACCGGGGCGGAAGCCGAAGTCTTGGCCAAGGCCGCGACCACCTGTTCGCGCGTCAGTTTTTCGTAGTCAGGCCAGTCGGCGGCGCGTGCCGACTTTGGCAGGAGGAAAGCTGCCGCTATCACGAGGCGGCCGGGCCAGTGGCTCATTTCAGCTCTTCGAGGCGGCCGGGCCGAATTGCGCCGTCGGAGCGTCCCTTCAGGTACGCGTAGAGACCGTCGAGGTTTTCGGTGACCATCTTGCTGCCGTCGAAGTTGGGCATGCCCTTCTCCGGGCGCCCCTTCATCATCGTTTGCTTGAACTCCTCTTTGGAGAGCCGCTTCAGGCTCTCGACCAGAGGCGGCCCGACCAGGCCCTCCTGCCGCGCGCCATGACAGCGCTCGCAAGCGAGCGCACGCCAGGTGCGCCAGCCCTCGAGCGTCATCTTGTCGACCTTGTTGCCATCGGCGACCTTGTAGGGTGTGTCGTCGGCCGCGACGGCGTAGCCCGGTGCAAGCGCGGCGAGCGCGAATGCGATCCCGGCGATGAATTGCGTGTTCTTCATGCTCAACGATCTCTGCGAGATTAAAAAGGCCGACACCCCGAAGGGTGTCAGCCTCTTAACGCTTGATGCTATAGGTTTTACGGCAAAGCGAAGACGGTGAGCACGCCGCCGAGCTCGGTGAAGTTCTTCAGGTCTTTGTAGCCGCCCACTGCGCCGAGACCATCGGTGTCCTTTTCCAGACCCGCGGCAAGCCCGATGCCGGCCCATCCGCCGATTCCAGAAAGCACGCCGATATACTGCTTGCCTTTGTACTGCCAGGTGTTCAGGTTGCCGATGATGCCGGAAGGCGTCTTGAACTTGTAGAGCTCCTTGCTGATGTCGTTCGCATCGACGCACTTAACGTAGCCCTCGAGCGTGCCGTAGCAGGCGATGCCGCCGGCCGTGGTGAGCGCGCCGCTCCAGACCGAGAATTTCTCGGCCTTCGACTTCACGATCTTGCCGGTACCCGCGTCCCACATGATGAAGTTGCCCATGCCGCCGTGGCTGCCCGGCGCCGGGAACATCGACAGCGTCGCCCCCACATACGGCTGACCGGCCGTGTACTCGACCTTGAACGGCTCGTAGTTCATGCACACGTGATTGGTCGGCACATAGAACATCTTGTTGGCCGGGTTGTACGACGCGGGCTGCTGATCCTTCGAGCCGAGCGCCGCCGGGCAGATGTTCTTGGTGTCGACATCCGGGCCTTGGGCTTGCGTGCTGTACTTCGCGACGACCTGCGGGCGGCCGGATTTCATGTCGACGTGCGTCGCCCAGTTCACCTTGGGATCGTACTTCTCGGCGACCAGCAGCTGGCCCGTGACGCGATCCATGGTGTAGCCGAAGCCGTTGCGGTCGAAATGCACCAAGACGTTATGCGGTTTGCCCTTCACGTTGATGCCGTCGGCCAGGATCATCTCGTTCACGCCGTCGAAGTCCCACTCGTCGTGCGGCGTCATCTGGTACACCCACTTCGCCTGTCCGGTGTCGACGTCACGCGCCCAGATCGTCATCGACCACTTGTTGTCGCCGGGGCGTTGCACCGGGTTCCAGGTGCTGGGGTTGCCCGAGCCGTAGTACATCAAGTTGAGCTTGGGGTCGTAGCTATACCAGCCCCAGGTCGTGCCGCCGCCGATTTTCCACTGATCGCCCTGCCAGCTCTTCAGCGACGAGTCCCTGCCGACCGGCGCCATCTTGCCGTCGGTCCAGGTCATGGTTTTGTCCGGATCCATGAGCATCTCGGCGTCGGGCCCGGTGCTGAAAGCCTTCCACACCTGCTTGCCGGTCTTGATGTCATAGGCGGCGACGAAACCGCGAACGCCAAACTCCCCGCCCGAGATTCCGGTGATTACCTTGTCCTTGAAAACGTGCGGGGCGTTGGTATTCGTTTCGCCTTTCTTGGGATCGCCGTTCTTGACCTTCCAGATCTCTTTGCCGGTCTTCGCGTCGAGGG
>VBCH01000131.1 GCA_005884455.1 Betaproteobacteria bacterium | reverse complement strand
GTCGATGACCGCCTGTCCCGGCTGGATGCCCTGCTGGCGGCCCTTGTCGATGATCACCTTGCGCGAGAAAGGATCGCGCCCCTGATAGAGGATCTCGGCCAGCGTGGACTCGCGCGGCACACGCTCGCGTGCCTCGAGCAAGCGCCTCAGCTGCGCGTTTTCGGAGCGCAGCGCCTGGACCGTCAGCAGCTCGTTCGCCGCCTGCAGCTGCTTCGCCTTGAGCTGCTCGTTCTCCTGCTTGAGCGACACCTGTGTCGTGAAGAATCCGGCGGCGGCGCCGAACAGCTCCCCCGGGGCGAGCGCGACGCGCTGCAGCGGATACGCGAGCAGGGCGATGACCTGACGCAGGGACTCGGCGTATCGGAAACGCGCATCCAGCACCATCAGGAGAACCGCGAGACAGAGAAAAAACCCCAGGCGGGCGAGCGGCGCGGGACCGCGGCTGAAAAACGGCGGCGGCTGGTAATCCATGGGTCTAGGGGCTTGAAGGGCCTGGGCGATGCGAACCCATTACGAACATCGCGTGCAACACTCGCTTTTCCCCAGTCTCGGGCCTCGCGTTTTCCGGCCCTATTCGCTTGCGAATATGCTCCCCAGCTTGTCCATTCTTTCCAGCGCCTTGCCCGAGCCGCGCACGACGCAGGTGAGCGGATCATCGGCGACGATCACGGGCAGCCCCGTTTCTTCCATGAGGAGGCGATCGAGGTCGCGCAAGAGCGCACCGCCGCCGGTGAGCACCATGCCTTTTTCGGCGATGTCGGCGCCCAGCTCGGGCGGGGTCTGCTCCAGCGCCGACTTCACCGCACCCACGATCTGGTTGAGCGGCTCGGTGAGCGCTTCAAGGATCTCGTTCGAGGAAATCGTGAAGCTGCGCGGAATTCCTTCAGCGAGGTTGCGCCCCTTCACTTCCATCTCGCGCACCTCCGACCCGGGGAAGGCCGAGCCGATTTCCTTCTTGACGTTCTCCGCGGTGGTGTCTCCGATCAGCATTCCGTAGTTGCGGCGGATGTAGTTGACGATCGCCTCGTCGAACTTGTCGCCGCCGACGCGCACCGAGCCCGAGTAGACCATGCCGCCGAGCGAGATCACGCCGACTTCGGTGGTCCCGCCGCCCACGTCGACCACCATCGAACCCGTGGCTTCCGCCACCGGCAGGTCCGCGCCGATCGCGGCGGCCATCGGTTCCTCGATCAGGAACACCTGGCTCGCGCCCGCCTCCATGGCGGCTTCGCGGATCGCGCGACGCTCGACCTGCGTCGAGCCGCAGGGCACGCAGATGATGATGCGCGGTGAGGGCGAGAACAGGCGCGACGTGTGCACTTTCTTGATGAACTGCTTCAACATCTGCTCGGTGACGGTGAAATCTGCGATCACGCCGTCCTTCATCGGGCGGATCGCGACGATGTTGCCCGGCGTCTTGCCGAGCATCATTTTCGCTTCCTTGCCGACCGCCTGAATGGTTTTCTTGGAGTTGGGGCCGCCTTCCTGGCGGATCGCCACGACCGAAGGCTCGTCGAGCACGATGCCTTTGCCCCGCACGTAAATCAGCGTATTGGCCGTACCCAGGTCAATCGCCATGTCGTCTGAAAAATATCCACCTAAAAAGCCAAACATCCTGCTGATTTCCTTAGGAAAGAGGGTTCTCGGTTGCGCTATAATACAGCAAATAATTTTCCGCTTTAAGCGATTTTTCATGCCGCTGTCCCTGGAAGAGGTGCGCCGCATCGCGGAACTGGCGCGGATCGGCATCAGCGACGCGGAGGCCGCCGCGGTTCAAGCCCAACTCAACGACATCTTCGAGCTGATCGGGAGAATGCAAAGGGTCGACACCGAGGGCGTGGAGCCGATGTCGCATGGTCAGGATCTCAAATTGCGCTTGCGCGAAGATTTCGTGACCGAGCGGGACCAGCGGGAGCGTTTCCAGTCAGTGGCGCCCAAGGTGGAGCAAGGGCTCTATCTCGTTCCGAAAGTGATCGAATAGCGGGATTTCGGGCTGAATCCTGGGTCCCATGCTCAACGCCTCGCTCAAAGAGCTATCCGCCGCGCTCGCGCAGAAGAAAATCTCGAGCGCGGAGCTGACCAAGCTCTTCCTCGATCGCACCTCGAGACTGAACCGTGCGCTCAACGCGTTCATCACCGTCGAAGCCGAGAAAAGCCTTGCCCAGGCGCACGCAGCGGACGAGCTTATCGCAAAGGGCGAAGCGAAGGCGCTGACCGGGATTCCGGTCGCGCACAAGGACATCTTTGTTACGAAGGGCTGGCGTACAACCTGTGGCTCGAAAATGCTTTCGAACTTCGTGAGCCCGTACGACGCGTATGTCATCGAGCGCTTCAACGACGCGGGCGCTGTGATCCTCGGCAAGACCAACATGGACGAGTTCGCGATGGGGTCCTCCAGCGAAACTTCGTTCTACGGTCCGGTGAAGAATCCCTGGAACCAGGAACGCGTGCCGGGCGGGTCATCGGGCGGGTCGACGGCGGCAATTGCCGCGCGCATGGCGCCTGCTGCCACCGGCACCGACACCGGTGGATCGATCCGCCAGCCCGCAGCGCTTTCGGGTGTGTCGGGGCTGAAGCCGACTTACGGCCTGGTGTCTCGTTACGGCATGATCGCTTTCGCCTCCAGCCTCGATCAAGGAGGACCGATCGCGAAAAGCGCCGAAGACCTTGCACTGCTCCTGAACGTGATGGCCGGGTTCGACGGGCGCGATTCGACCTCGGTCGAGCGCGCGAGCGAAGATTACCGCCGCGACTTGGACAGACCGCTGGCGGGTCTTCGTGTCGGCGTGCCCAAGGAGCACTTCGGCCAGGGACTTGCCTCCGACGTAGGCAAGGCGATCGAAGCGGCGCTCGCCCAGCTCGATAAGCTCGGCGCGAAACGCGTTTCGATCAGCTTGCCCAACAGCGGCCTCTCCGTGCCTGCGTACTACGTCATCGCGCCCGCCGAGGCCTCGGCGAACCTGTCGCGCTTCGACGGCGTGCGCTACGGCCATCGCGCGAAGGAATACCGCGACCTCGCCGACATGTATTTCCGCACGCGCGCCGAAGGATTCGGCGCCGAAGTCAGGCGCCGCATACTCATCGGAACCTACGTGCTCTCGCACGGCTACTACGATGCGTATTACCTCAAGGCGCAGAAGATCCGGCGCCTCATCGCAGACGACTTCGTGGCGGCCTTCAAGCAATGCGACGTGATCGCGGGCCCGACTGCGCCCACGGCGGCCTTCAAAATCGGCGCCAAGGCGGCCGATCCGGTGCAGATGTACCTGAACGACATCTATACGATTCCCGCCAACCTCGCAGGGTTGCCGGCGATGTCGATCCCGTGCGGGTTCGGGAAGGACGATCTTCCGGTGGGTCTGCACATCGTCGGGAACTACTTCAGCGAAGCGAAGATGCTCAACCTCGCCCATCAGTACCAGAAGGCGACGGACTGGCACAAGCGCGAGCCCGCCGGGATCCGGCCATGAAATGGGAAATCGTCATCGGCCTGGAGACGCACGCCCAGCTCTCGACCGCATCGAAGATGTTCTCCGGCGCATCGACCGCGTTCGGCGCCGCGCCCAACACTCAGGCGAGCGCCGTGGACATCGCGCTGCCCGGAGTGCTGCCGGTCGCGAACCGCGGCGCCGTCGAGCGCGCGATACGGTTCGGGCTGGCAATCGGCGGAGAAAAGGTGATCAACCGCCGTTCGGTTTTTGCGCGGAAAAATTATTTCTACCCGGACCTGCCCAAGGGTTACCAGATCAGCCAGTACGAGCTGCCCATCGTCAAAGGGGGAGAAATCCGCATCTTGACAAAGAGCGGCGAGAAGGCGATTCGCCTGACGCGGGCGCATCTCGAGGAGGACACCGGCAAGTCGCTGCACGAAGCCTTCCGGGACTCGAGCGGGATCGATCTGAACCGGGCGGGCGTGCCGCTGCTGGAAATCGTCTCCGAGCCCGACATGCGCTCGGCGGAGGAGGCGGTCGCGTACGCAAGGGCCTTGCATTTTCTCGTGGTAGAAGAGATTGAAATCTGTGATGGCAACATGCAGGAGGGATCGTTCCGCTGCGACGCGAACGTCTCCGTGCGCCGGCCCGGCGGGCCACTCGGCACTCGGGCGGAGATCAAGAACCTCAACTCGTTCCGGTTCCTAGAGCGCGCAATCGAGTTCGACGCGAAGCGGCAGATCGAAATTCTGGAAGACGGTGGCAAGATCGTACAGGAGACGCGCTTGTATGACTCCGACCGCGACGAGACGCGATCGATGCGGACCAAGGAGGAGGCGCACGACTACCGCTATTTCCCCGATCCGGACCTACCACCACTCGTGGTAACGGAGGAATGGATCGAGCGGATCAAGCAGTCCATGCCCGAATCGCTACGGGCACAGCGTGACAAGATTGTGGAGCTTGGCTTGTCGATTCAGCAGGCGAATCAGCTCACGGGAAGCCGTAACACGTCGACGTTTGCTTTACCGCTTTTGGTAGATGCGCCGCCGAAGGAAAGACCGATACTCGCGAATTGGATCCTCGGCCCACTCAGTGCGAAGCTGAACGAGGAAAATCTCGACATAAAGGACAGCAAGGTCAAGCCGGATCTGCTCCGGGCACTATCGAAGCGCGTTTCCGATGGGACTGTTTCGAACTCGAGCGCTATGGTGGAGATCTTGCCCGCGATGTGGAACGGCGAAGGCAGTCCTGATGAGATCATAGAAAAACGCGGACTGAAACAGCTCTCCGACGCCGGCGCGATCGAAAAAATCGTCGACCAGGTCCTCGCCGCAAACCCGAAGCAGGTCGAGGACTACCGTGCCGGGAAGGAAAAGGCGTTCAACTCCCTGGTCGGTCAGGCGATGAAGGCGACCCAGGGCAAGGCGAACCCTGGGCAGGTGAACGAGATTCTGAAGCGGAAGCTCGCCGGCTAGAAGAAATCTACCGCCTCGGTGCGGCGGTCTTGCCGCTGGTCAGCTCGCTGTAGCGGCGCTTGTCTTCGTCGTACTTGGCGTTGATCGTGCTGATCTCCTTCTTTTTCGCGTCGAGCAGAACGATCTGGTTCTTGATCTCGATCTCGTTGTTCGCGATTTCCTGTTTGAGCTTGAACGGCATCGGTTTCTTCACGTAGAACTCTTTTTCCGTCTCCAGCTCCTTGCGGCGCTTCTGGGCTCCCTCGATGGCCCTTTGGGTGTCCGTGATGGCAGTCTGGGCTTCCGCGAGCGCGCGCGCGCGCGCCTCCTCGATGTCCTTTTCGCTGGAATAGGTGTTGAGCAACGCGAGGTTCTTGCGGCGCTCCTCCCTCGATCTCTCTTCGTCCTCGATTTTCTTCCTGCGCTCCGCTTCGCGCGCCTGCTCCTGCGCGGGGGTCAAGGGGATTGCGGCCGGGTTCTTGCGTATCAGCGTCCCGGACTTGTTCAGCTCCTGAGTGTCGCGGCCCAGGCACTCCGGAGGCGGCACCTGCGTGTAATAGACCTTGCCTCTCGCGTCGACGCACTTGTACATGCGCTCCTGCGCCGCTGCGGGAGCGACGGCGAGGAGCGTCGAACAGAGGAACATCAACGTCCGGCTACGCATGATGAGGATCCTATAAGCTTGCCTGCCCTACTGCGCATTTTTCGGAGAGAATTCGCGGAATGTTACGCATTATCACACTCAACCTCAACGGCATCCGCTCGGCGCTCGCCAAGGGCTTTCCGCGCTGGCTCGCCCGTCAGCGCGCCGATATCGTATGTCTGCAGGAAGTAAAGGCGCAGGATGCGGACCTCTCGGGCCTCGCGCTCGTTCCCAAGGGGTATCACGCCCATTACGATTGCTGCTCCACGAAAAAGGGATACAGCGGCGTTGCGCTGTACTCGCGCGTGGAGCCCGAGAGCGTGTCCTGCGGCTTCGGCAGCCGCGAGTTCGACCCCGAGGGAAGGTTCCTTCGAGCGGATTTCGGCCGGCTCTCGGTCGTATCGGTCTACCTGCCTTCGGGATCGAGCTCCGATGAAAGGCAGCAGGCGAAATTCCGGTTCCTCGAAGAATTCATGCCGACCCTGAAAAAGCTCAGGGCGAGCGGCCGCGAGTTCGTCCTCTGTGGCGACTGGAATATCGCGCACAAGGAGATCGACCTCGAGAACTGGCGAGGGAACCGCAAGAACTCCGGATTTCTCCCCGAGGAGCGCGCCTGGCTCACCGAGGTGTTCGACGCAGTCGGCTTGGTGGACGTTTTCCGGCGAGTCGACCCGCGCCCGAAGCAGTACACCTGGTGGTCGAACCGCGGCCGGGCGTGGGCGAAGAACGTGGGCTGGCGCATCGATTACCAGATCGCCACGCCCGGTATCGCCACGCGGGCGAGGAAGGCGAGGATTTTCAAAGCCAGGCGTTTTTCAGACCATGCGCCTTTGACGTTAGACTACGACGCACAACTCTGATGCCTTCGTCCTATCTCGAAGTCTTCCGCAGCCGGCGCCTCGCGGTCATTCTCTTGCTCGGTTTTTCGTCGGGGCTGCCGCTCGCGCTGACGGGCGGGACGCTGCAAGCGTGGATGACGGTCGAAGGAGTGGACCTGTCCACGATCGGCGTCTTCACGCTGGTCGGCCTCCCGTACGTCTGGAAATTCCTGTGGGCGCCGGCGATGGACCGCTTCGTGCCACCATTTCTCGGACGGCGCCGCGGGTGGCTGCTCCTCACTCAGCTCGCGCTCGCCGCGGGGATCGCCGGAATGGCGTTCTTGTCTCCGCGAACCAATCTGGTCGTGATCGCCTGGCTCGCGCTTTTCGTGGCCTTCGCCTCCGCCTCGCAGGACATCGTCGTCGACGCCTACCGTACCGACGTCGCGAGCCGCGAAGAGCGCGGGCTGGCGGGCGCACTCGGCGTCGTGGGTTATCGCCTTGCGATGCTCGCATCCGGCGCGCTCGCGCTGGTCCTGGTCGCCGGGTCGGGGTGGATCCCCGCTCTGGGGTGGCGCAACACCTATCTGCTCATGGCGGCGCTTATGGCGGTCGGAGTGATCGCCGTGTTCTGGGGCGAGGAGCCCGCGACCGCCCCGGCTGCGCCCCGGACGCTGCGCGATGCGGTGATCGAGCCGCTGCGCGAATTCTTCTCGCGGCCCAGAGCCGGTTGGATCCTGGTGCTGCTCGTGCTCTACAAGCTCGGCGACGCCTTCGCCGGGTCGCTGACGACGGCATTCCTGCTGCGCGGAGCTGGATTTTCTCTCGAGGATGTGGGCTACGTGAACAAGGCCGTCGGTCTCGCCGCGACCATCGTCGGCGTGCTGTTCGGCGGCGCGCTGATGGTGAGGCTGGGCCTTTACCGCGCGCTCATGGGTTTCGGAATCCTGCAGGCGGGGTCGATACTCGCTTTCATGTGGCTCGCGCTCGTCGGGAAGAGCTATCCGCTCATGGTGTTCGCGGTCGGCTTCGAGAACATCGCCTGGGGCATGGGGACGGCAGCGTTCGTGGCGCTGTTGATGGCGTTGTGCGACCATCGCTTCACCGCCACGCAGTACGCGCTGCTCTCGGCGCTCGCCTCCTTCGGGCGCGTGTATGTCGGCCCGGTCGCCGGCTACGCGACCGACCCCAAGTACCTGGGGCTCTCGTGGGCGATGTTCTTTCTCCTCGCTTTCATCACCGCTCTTCCCGGGCTCGTATTCGTGTGGCTGCTGCGCGAGGAGATTCAGCGCGCCGAAGTCGCAGCGACTCCCTGAGGGATAGGACAAATCAACTTCCCGGACCTGCGGTACGTCGAGAACCGCGGGTGCCGCAATGTCCGAAAACGGCCAGACAAGGCCGGGCGCCACGCTCATAATGCGCTCATGACACTTGACTCCCGCATCTGGTACCGGGCGCTCAGAGCGCGCGATGCAAGGTTCGACGGCCGCTTTTTCGTCGCGGTTTCGTCGACGCGCATCTATTGCCGCCCGGTCTGCACGGTCAAGCCGCCCAAGCGCGAGAACTGCCGCTTTTTTCCGAGCGCGGCGGCCGCGGAGTCGAGCGGCTACCGGCCGTGCCTGCGCTGCCGGCCGGAGCTAGCGCCCGGCAACGCGAGCGTGGATGCAACGACACGCCTGGCCCAGGCCGCCGCGAGCATGATGGAAGACCGGACGCTAGACAAGAATGGACTGGATACCCTCGCCGCGCGGCTGGGCGTCACCGACCGGCACCTGCGCCGCGCTTTCGGCGCCGAGTTCGGCGTCTCGCCGGTGGAATTCGCTCAGACGCAGCGGCTGCTGCTCGCGAAGCGCCTCCTGACCGATACTGTGCTGCCGGTCACCGAGGTGGCATTCGCGAGCGGTTTCGGCAGCGTGCGGCGTTTCAACGCGCTCTTCAAACAGCGCTACCGCCTCAGGCCCGGTCAACTGCGCGGCCAGCGGAGGAGCGGCGCGCCGCTAAACGCTGCAGTCGACGTGCTCAAGTTCGAACTGAGTTTCCGGCCGCCCTTCGATTGGTCCGCGGTGAGCGCATTCCTTGGCGTGCGCGCAATCGCCGGCGTCGAAACGGTGGAGGGCAGCTGCTATCGGCGCACGGTGCGCATCCTGACCGATGGCAAGGAGCATGCGGGCTGGATTGCGGTCGAGATGTCGCCCAAGAAACCCACGCTGCGCGTCGCGGTCTCCGCGTCGCTCGCCAAGACGCTGCCGCCGGTGCTCTCGCGGGTCAAGGCTCTGATGGACCTCGCATGCCATCCCGCCGAGGTGGCGCAGGCGCTGGGCGCATTGGCAAAGCGGCATCCCGGCTTGCGCGTGCCTGGGGCGTTCGATGGTTTCGAAATGGCGGTGCGTGCGATCCTCGGCCAGCAGGTGACGGTGGCTGCAGCACATACCGTTGCGGGCCGCTTCGCCGCGACGTTCGGCGATCCGATCGAGACCCCGTTCGCTTCGCTGACCACACTGTTTCCAACTGCGATGCGTGTTGCTGCTTTGTCGCCGGGACGCATCGCGCGCCTCGGTATGCCCGGCGCGCGCGCTCGCACCGTCGTCGCGCTCGCACGCGCGGTGGCGGACGGACGCCTCGTTCTCATGCCGAACGTCGACATCGAGGCGACGCTCGACGGCCTGCGCGCGCTGCCAGGCGTGGGGGAATGGACCGCGCAATACATAGCGATGCGGGCATTGTCCTGGCCGGACGCGTTTCCACACACGGATCTGGGGGTGATGAAGGCGCTCGGCGAGACCGGCGCACGCCGCGTGCTGGCCGCGAGCGAAGCCTGGCGGCCCTGGCGCGCGTACGCCGTGATGCATCTATGGCAATCACTCGCAAAGGAGTAAGCATGCACTACTACGATCTCTATGAGAGCCCTCACGGGCGGATGCTGCTCGTCGCGGCCGAAGGACTTTCCGGCGTCTACTTCGACGGCCAGAAATATCTTCCGCACGTCTGGCCGGAATGGCGCCGGGATGCGCGCCACGCGCCGCTGCGTCAGGCGAAGCGCGAGCTGGCCGAATACTTCGGCGGGGAGCGCGAGCGTTTCGAGACTACGCTCGCGCCCGAAGGCACGCCGTTTCAGCAGTCGGTGTGGAAAGCGATCTCCACGGTCGCTTTCGGCAAGACCATCACTTACGACGAGCTCGCGCGCCGCGCCGGATGCCCGGGCAGCGCGCGCGCCGCGGGCGCTGCAACCGGACGCAATCCGATCAGCATCATCGTTCCCTGCCACCGCATCGTCGGTTCGAACGGCAGCCTCACGGGATATGCGGGTGGGCTCGATCGAAAGCGCGCGCTGCTCGCGCTCGAATCGGGAATCCCGGATTTGCTATCTGCGGCCTAACGTTCCGGTTGTGGCGCGCGGAAGCAGGCGCGAAGCGCCGGTTTCGCGTCGCTCTCGAACCGGCGGTTAAGCGTCACTTCGCACCCGCCACTTTAACAATCGCACATCTACTCCTTGGGAAAGAGCAGGGGCAACACCGGCTCCG
>VBCH01000130.1 GCA_005884455.1 Betaproteobacteria bacterium | reverse complement strand
ATGGCGTCGTTGATCGGGATCTGCCCGAACACGAAGAACATCATCGCAACGGCGGTCGCAAGCATCAGGTAGCTTTCGGTCGTGCCGGCGAGAGCAAGGAGCGGTACCTGCAGCGCGACCACCGGGACAAACACCGATTTGAGCGGGCGGCGGTCGAGCCACCAGCCGACGCACAGCTGCGCCACCGCAGCGATGAGGTAGACGCCGCACACGAGCATGCCGATGCCGAAGGTCGAGTGGGTCAGGGCCGAGAGGCGCTCGTCGAACACCTTGGGCATGGAAATGGTCGCTGCATTGAAGATCACCCCGCTGCAGGCCGTGGCGACGGTGAGGACCGCGAACACGCGGGCGAGGTCTGCGCGCGAGGCCCTGTAGAACCCGCTCCGTCGCACCGGGGTCTCAGCTTGCGCTTCGCGCGCGAACAGCACGAATGCCGTGCCCACGCCAAGAGCGATTGCGCCCGGAACGATGAACGCCGCGCGCCAGCCTACGGTGTCGGCGAGGGCGCCTGCGATCAGCGCGGAGAACGCGACGCCGACGTTGCCGAAAACTCCGTTCACCCCGAGGACCCGGCCTACGTTCTCCCGGTTCGCGACGAGCATCGCGATTCCGACTGGGTGGTAGATCGCGGCGAACACGCCGACGAGCGTGAGGCCCAGGGCGATGTGCAGCGGGCCGGTGGCGAAGCCCGTGAGGATGCTCGCGGTGCCGATGCCGAAGAAGAACAGCACCATCATCCCTTGCCGGCTCCAGCGGTCGGCGAGCCAGCCCGCGGGGATCGAAAAAGCGCCAAAGGCGACGAAGCCGCCGAGAGAGAGCGGCAGGAGTTCCGCGTAACCGCGGCCGAGCTCGGCGCCCATCGCGAGCACCACCGTGGGGAAAATGAGCATGAGGAGATGATCGAGCGTGTGCCCGAGGTTGAGGAACAGGCTCATGCGCGAGTTCATCGGGAGATGATAACCGGGCGGGCCGGACGCCGCTCGGCTGGAGGAGAGTTTGGCGTTGCTAAGTGGAAATCAGCGCCGTTTAGTATGACAATTGATAAAGCGACCTCAGGGAGCATCACGATGACTACAAGAAGCATCCTTTCCGCCTTGACCGCCTTCATTTTCGTGCTGGGGGGCGCGGTTGCTCAGGAACCGAAGGAAGGACCTCACGCCCAGAAATCCCAACAGACCCAGGCGGAGCTCGAAAGGGAGGCGGAGGAGATGCTCGCGGCGGTGGTGCGGGTCAGGATGAAGGCCATTCCCAACGCGCGCAGCAATACGACCCTGGGCCCTAGCCGCGAGGGGACCGGTGTCGTGATCGACGAGCGCGGGCACATCGTCACGATCGGCTATATCGTGATCGAGGCCGATTCGATCGAGATCACCACGCGCGACGAGAGGACCGTTCCCGCCACGCTGATCGGTTACGACCACGCGAGCGGCTTCGGATTGCTGCGCTCGGGCGCGCCGCTGGGGGTGAAGCCCATGCCAATGGGGCAGGCTGCCGATCTCGCCATGCGCGAGCCTGTCATGGTCCTGCCGGCGGGCGGACGCGACGCGGCGAGTCTTGCGTACGTCGTCTCCAGGCGCAAGTTCGCGGCGAGCTGGGAGTATCTTCTCGAGAGCGCGATCTTCACGGCGCCGCCGACCCTGCAGTGGGCGGGCGCGGCGCTGGTGAGCCGCGAGGGGAAACTGGTCGGGGTCGGCTCGCTTTACGTGCGCGAAACGCAAGAGAGCGGATCGGAGATCCCGGGAAACATGTTCGTGCCGATCGACTTGCTGAAACCGATCCTCGCCGACCTCATCGAAAAAGGACGCAGGAGCGGGCCTGCGCGTCCGTGGCTGGGTCTCGCGACCGAAGAGCTGCACGGTCACCTTCTCGTGACGCGGGTGTCGCCGGAGGGCCCGGCGGACAAGGCCGGGGTCAGGAACGGAGATATCGTCGTGGGCGTCGGCGCGGACGCGGTCAAGAGCCACGAGGAGCTCTATCGCAAGGTTTGGGGCCTGGGCGCGGCCGGGGTCGAAGTTCCGCTCAAGATCCTTCAGGGCGCGGACGTGCGCGAGTTGAGGGTGCGCTCGATCGACCGCTTCCAGTACTTCAGGGAAAAGCCGGTTTACTGAATCGGGAAGGGCGCCCTTCAAAAAAAACGGCGTAACCGCAAGCGGGTACGCCGAAAGGTGCTACGGAGGAGATCGGTTCTTACCGGCGGCGGTTGCGCGCGAGGCGGCGGTAGCCGGTTTCGAAATCGTTGGCGACGGCGTCGTTGCTGCCTAGCATCAGCTGGTACAGGGACAGCGCGGAACCCAGCGCGAGGCCTGCAACGCACAGGATCTGAAGGACGAGGATCACAATTTCCATGGTCTATCTCCGATTTCCAGTGAGCAGCTCCTATTCCTTACCCTCTTTAAAGCAGGAAGCGCGCCAGAGCTGGTTCGGGCGCGAATGTAAATTTAAGTGTATGATTAATATTATTTATTCAAATTCAGGCCGAGAATGTCTATTCGGAAGTGAGCACCTGCTCGGTGGTGCTCGGGTGACAGCGGCGTCAGGGGATTTGCGGGGAAAGGGCGGCTTCGCTTGAGCGGGCAGTTCACCGGCACGATGCCGATCCAGGAGCACCAGCGCTTCGACGTGGGAGCGCTGGAGGCTTATCTCCGTAACCACGGTTTTTCCGGACCGCTCACCGTGCGGCAGTTCAAGGGCGGCCAGTCGAACCCCACGTATTTGATCGACGACGCGGGAAAACACCACGTGCTCCGGGCCAAACCCGGCCCGGCGGCGAAGCTCCTGCCTTCCGCGCACGCAGTCGAGCGCGAGTTCCGCGTAATAACGGCGCTCGGGCAAGCGGGCATTCCCGTGCCGCGCGCCTATTGCCTGTGCGAGGACGAGAGCGTCATCGGGCGCGCGTTCTACGTCATGGAGTACGTCGAGGGCCGCGTCCTTTGGGACCAATCGCTTCCGGGCATGACGCCGCCGGAGCGCGCAGCGATCTACGACGAGATGAACCGCGTGATCGCGGCGCTGCATCGGGTCGATTACGCGGCCGCCGGGCTCTCGGACTACGGAAAACCGGGCAACTATTTCGCGCGACAGATAGGGCGCTGGAGCAAGCAGTACCGGGCTTCGGAGACCGAACGAATCGAGCCCATGGACGCCCTGATCGCGTGGCTCCCGGAAAACATTCCGGCGGGGGACGAAACGACGGTGGTGCACGGTGATTACCGCATGGACAACCTGATTTTCCATCCGCGCGAACCGAAAATTCTCGCCGTCCTGGACTGGGAACTTTCGACGCTCGGCCACCCGCTCGCGGATTTTTCCTATCACTGCATGAGCTGGCATATTCCGCCCGGACAGTTTCGCGGCATCGCCGGGCTCGACCTAGCCGCGCTCGGCATTCCGGGCGAATCGCAATACATTGCGTCATACTGCGAGCGCACCGGCCGAGGGGAGATGGCGCATTGGGATTTCTATCTCGCCTACAATCTCTTCCGGATCGCCGCGATCCTGCAGGGCGTGATGAAACGCGCGCTCGAGGGCACGGCCGCGAGCGCGCAGGCGCCGGAGGCGGGCCGGCGTGCGCGCCCCCTCGCGCAACTGGGTTGGGAATACGCGGAAAAGGCGATGCGGACTAGTTAGCGAGGGCCGAATGGATTTTGCCTACTCCGACAAGGTGAAGGCGCTGCAGGGCAAGCTTGCGCGCTTCATGGACGCGCACGTCTATCCGAACGAGCGCCGTTTCCGGGACGAGGTCGAAGCGAACCGCGCGAAGGGCAATCCCTGGGTGTCCACGAAACTCATCGAGGAGCTGAAGCCGAAGGCGCGCGCCGAAGGACTCTGGAATCTTTTCCTGCCGCGCTCGCCGCGGGCGCCCGAAGGGCTCTCCAACCTCGAATACGCGCCCCTGTGCGAAGTCATGGGGCGCGTGCACTGGGCGCCGGAAGTGTTCAACTGCTCCGCGCCGGATACCGGGAACATGGAGACGCTGGAGCGCTATGGTTCCGAGGAGCAGAAGAGTCGATGGCTCGATCCCCTGCTTCGCGGGGAGATCCGTTCGGCTTTCCTCATGACCGAGCCCGAAGTAGCGTCCTCCGATGCGGCCAACATTCAATGCCGCGTCGAGCGCAACGGAAACGACTACGTCGTCAACGGCCGCAAATGGTGGTCATCGGGCGCTGGTGATCCGCGCTGCAAGCTCTTCATCGTGATGGGCAAGACCGATCCTGGCGCGGCGAAATACGCGCAGCAGTCGATGATCCTCGTGCCGCGCGAGGCTCCCGGCGTCAGGATCCTGCGCCCCTTGAGCCTCTTCGGTTACGACGACGCGCCTCACGGCCACATGGACATCGCTTTGGAGAACGTGCGCGTGCCGGCCTCGTACATCCTTCTCGGAGAAGGCCGCGGCTTCGAGATCGCGCAGGGACGGCTCGGACCCGGGCGCATCCACCACTGCATGCGCCTGGTCGGCGTCGCGGAGCGCGCGCTCGAGCTCATGTGCAAGCGAAGCCTGACGCGCGTCACCTTCGGCAAACCCGTCGCCGAGCGCACGGTGACGCAGGAGCGCATCGCGGAAGCCCGCATCATGATCGAATCGGCGCGCCTCCTGGTGCTCAAGGCCGCCCACATGATGGACACCGTCGGGAACAAGGCCGCGCGCGCCGAGATCGCGATGATCAAGGTGCTCGCGCCCAACGTCGCGTGCAAGGTGCTCGACTGGGCGATCCAGGCGCACGGCGGCGGCGGCATGTCCGAGGATTTCCCGCTCGCCTACATGTACGCGCATTCGCGCACGCTTCGCTTCGCCGACGGGCCTGACGAGGTGCACCGCAACGCGATCGCCAAGCTGGAGCTCTCGAAGCACATCGCAGCGCCGAAGCGCTGAGCCTCGCGTCACGCGAAGCGGCTCCGTCAGCCCTTCCTGTCGGGTAGCGGCGGGACGGGACGCGGCCTGCGGTCCGGGCCGGTGGCGACGTAAGTGAGCGTCGCCTCGGTCACCTTGACGGTCTCGACATCGGAAGGATTGCGCTGCGCGTACACCTCGACGTTGACGGTGATCGACGTGGTGCCCACGCGAACGATTTCGCAGTAGAACGAAAGCACGTCGCCGATGAATACCGGCTGCTTGAACTGGAATTCGTTGACCGCTACGGTGACCACACGGCCGCGCGCGTGGCGCGCGGCGAGCACGCCGGCTGCGATGTCCACCTGCGCCATGATCCAGCCGCCGAAGATGTCGCCGTGCTGGTTGGCGTCGGCCGGCATCGGCACCACGCGCAGCACTGGCTCCTTGTTTTCAGGCAGCTTCGTCACCGTGCAATGTTACCGTGAACCCTGCAGCGCCGCCTCGATGCGCGCGATCATGGCGGCGAGCGCCGCGCCGCGCTCGTGGCGGGCGTAGCGCTTTGCGAACTCGAGCGCCTTCGCGGCGTACACCCCCTTTTCCGCAAGCGCCTTGAGCGCGGACCGATAGTCGGCGTTGGGCACCTCAGGCGCAATGCCCAGGCCCGCGCCGAAGCGCACCAGGCGCCGCATGATGAGGAACTGCTCGAGCTGGGTAGGCAGGAGCAGCACCGGCTTTCCGGCAAGCAGCGCTTGCGCCGTCATCTGGTGGCTCCCGTGGCACACGACGGCGTGCGCCTGCGGGAGCAGCTTCGACACCGACATCGCTTCCGCCGAGAAGTGGATCGAGCCTCCATCGTATTTTCCCCTGAGTTTCGGGTCGATGCCGCGGCAGAAAACGAGCGTCGGGGACCTCGACGCCGCGATCGCCGCGAGCAGGGGATCGAGTCCCTTGAAATACGAATAGAGGTAAGCGAACAGACGCGGGCCGGCACCTGCCGGCCAGTCCGGAACGGCCTTGCCCTCGCCGGAATCGGTGATGCCGTAGTAATCGCAGGGCCCGCGCTCGGGGTAGATATCGAGCTCGGGATAGGTGAGCAGCATGGCCCGGCCGGCAAACAGCTCGCCGATGCTCGCGAGCGGCCGTACGCCGTGACCCGAGAGCACGGTGTTGATCGCGTGCAGCACCCGGCGGTCCGCCGCCTCCAGGCGCGCGCGCGGCGCGGGCTCCCAGTGGCGAAGCGGCGGCGAGGGCATCGCGGGCGGAGGGACGTGAAAGCCCTGCGAAATCTCGAAGCTCGGTATGCCGAGCGTCAAGGCCGCGAGGTGCGCGGCGGGCGCGACGTTGGCCACCACCGCGTGCGAGCCCTTAAGGCGCTCCCGCCAGGCATCGATGAGGGCCTTGTGCTGGGGCGGATCGTGATAGCCGAAGTTGAGCAGGATCTCGCCAAGGCTGAGAGGAGCCTTGCAGGTAGGCGGCCCGGACCAGATGGGCGCGCCCTCGCGTGGAATTTCCGCAGCGCCGTCGAGGTCGGCGCCCGCGGAAAGGTCCCGGAGAAGGAAGCGCGTATCGTGCCCGCGCGCTTTCATCGCGGCGGCGATCGGCAGCAGGGTTGCGACGTGCCCGGTGCCCGCGCCCAATTCCCAGGCGAATTCGATTTTCGCCATTGCGATGCGAGTCCCCGAAATGAAGAAGCCCGCCGCGAGGCGGGCCGAGGCGGGCCCTCAGTGTAGCGGTTCAAGGCCTTACTGGACCACGCACTCCATGCTCGAGCCGGCGTTGATGCTGCTCGTCTTCAGCGCCTGCCCGAAGGTAGGCGGCGGGGTGACCTGCGGAAGGTTCGGAGGCGGGGGAACCAGCCTTGGGGGCAGATTGACGTCGCTGGAGAAGCCCACCTGTCCGACGCCGACCAGCTGCTCCACGCCCCCCGAGATGAACGCGATCTGTCCGTCGGCCACCGTCACGTACACCCCGGGCGGCGGCAAGTCCGGCGGCGCGCTCTGGCCGGGCGGAGGCGCGGGGATGTCGATCGCCGAATAATCGGTGCCGCGGATGCCGATGGTTGCGGTGGAGGTGATCATCCTGTAGGCGCTGCGATTGGGCGTGCGCTTGCCGATCAGTCCGGTGAGGGAACGCAGCCCGCCGCTGAAAAGCTGCATCGCGAAGTTGTCGCGCTCGGGACGGCCTTCGTCGTAGCCGTACGCGTCGATCTTGACCTGGGTGCTGGGGCGCAGGGTCAACTGTCCGCCGTCGGTGAAGCGCAGCTGCGCATAGCTGTCACGCTCGGTGGAGATCACGTCGCCGACGAAGACATCGGAGCGCTCGGCCAAGGCCCGCACCGAGCCGTCGGGCCGCTGCACGGAGAGAGTTCCCGACAAATGCTGAACGGTGGCTTGGGCAAAGGCGAGCAGAGGGGCGAGCAGCGCAGCCCCCGCGAGGGCGCGTACGAAGAGGCGGGGCGCGCTTACCTGCATACGGCCGCTGCTTTCTTGTCGACGCCCTTCTTGACCTTCTGGTCCACGGTGTCAAGCGCTACCGGAAAACTGGTCGTCTTACTAATGGCCGCCGTGGCGGTGTTGGAGGCTGCGAGGACGATCGAATTGGCGAGCGGGTCGCCGGCAAGGAAACTGAACTTGGTGATATTGAGGGGGTTCGGGAACAGCGGCGCGGTCAGGTCAAGGCCGCCGGGCAGATGCAGCGTGCCGAAGGAGCCGATCGTGACTTCGAATGCGGCAGTGGTGCCGTGGGTGAACGTTCCGTTGAGCGTCATGTCGTTCGGAGGCGTGCCGTTCGGAAGAACACCCGCGGTCGACAAGAAGATGCCGCTCCCGGCTGTGATGCCCTGCTGGACTTCGAGCGGGCTGAAGCTGTTGATCGTCACGTTGCCGGGGCTGCTCACGAGCGAAGTGATCGTCGTGCCGCCGTGCGCATTGAGCACGATGTCGCCCGTCGTCGTGTTCCGCAGCGTATTGACCGTTGCCGGCATGGGGCCGAAAGCGTTCAAGTCGATGGCGATGCCGTAGGCGGCGCTCGCGTCGAGCGCCGGCGCCGAGACGGTGAGCGGCGCCGCCGTCGAACCGATCGCACCTCCGGCGTTCAGCGTCACACCCGTGCCGCCTTGAACGGCGTTGATGAATGGGGTGACCGATGGCGGAATTTCCGTGGGGGGGAGGCCCGCAAAGCTGGTTCCGGTGATGTTTCCGGTCGCCGAAATGGTGGCGACTCCCGACGCCGATACCCCCATCAGGCCCAAGTCTCCGGAGTTGACGAAAGTGAAGTTGCCGTTGCTGGCGGAGCCGAGGAGAGACTTGACGGTGTTGCTCAGATCGAGCTTGACGTCCGTACCGCTGGCGAAAAGGACATCCGTCGTTAGCGCCGCCGTCTGGGTCACTGCTCCGCCCGAGACGATTTCAATCAACCCGCCGCCGGTGCGCGTGGCCCTGCCGCCGTCGAGTCCCCCGTACGCATTGATCGCTCCACCGAGCGAAATATTGCCCGGAGCGGATATCACGACCTCGCCGCCGGAGCCGCCGAGACCGATCGTACTGCCGGTGGGCGCGGTACCGCCGTTTCCGCCGATTGCCGAAATGGCGCCTATGGATCCGGCGCCGCCAAGGGTGACGACACCGCCGCCGCCGCCGCTGCCACCCGAGCTTGCTGCGCCCCCGTTGCCGCCGGCGCCGCCGTCGGCGAGGATGGCGCCGACGACTGTTAGAGATTGTCCCCCCTGGAGGTCGACGAATCCGGCGCTTCCGCCCGCGCCGCCCCCATTACCCGGTCCGGAGGTTCCCGGGCCGGCGCCGCCCAGGCCGCCGCTCACGTCGATGGCGCCGTTGGCGTTGCCAACCGAAACGTTGCCGCTCGCGAGCAGGTTGACGCTGCCCCCTTGTCCGCCGAGTGCGCCGGCAAAGGCGCCGCTGCTGTTGGCCGCGTTGCCGCCCCGCGCGCTGATTCCGCCTGCGACGAGGATGTCGCCGCTCAGAGTCGCAACGACAGTCGGCGCACCGGAGATGCCCGGGATCGCGGTGGTGGTGAGGCCGCTGATGAAGACATCTCCCGCAGACCCGCCGGAGCCCCCTTGGCCCGAGGTCGCGGTGATCCCGTTGCCGCCGTTGGTGATGATTCCGCCGGAAACCGATACCGTCCCGGTAGTCGCGCTGTTGCGGCGTTCGATCAGTACGTTTCCACCGCTGGCTCCGTCCACGATTGCGAAGGAGCCGTCAGCGCCGTGAGTGTCGATGCTGCCGTTGACGGTGATCTTGCCGCTGTCGGTCGCGAGCTTCACGGCACCGCCGGCCACGCCGGCCGCCGTGGAGAAGGTCGCAAGCGAGCCGGTGACGATGTCGCTCGTGGCTCCGACCGTTACGCTGCCGGCGCCCAGCGGTCCGCCACTGGTGTTGATATTGCCGATGGTGACGCCGAAACCAGAGAGGCTGACGTTGCCACCGGACGTGGTGATGTTCCCCCCATAGCCGATCTGCGATGTGATGCTGCCGTTGCCGCTCGCCGTGTTCGATGCCGCGTCGTTGGCCCTCAGGGTAACGTTGACGCCGTTCGACGTGACGTTGAAGCTGCCCAGATTGATATTGTTGCCCGCTTGCGCGGTGAACGTCAGGCCAGGAACTCCTCCGATGAGGTTCAGGTTTGTGTTCGTTAGAGTGATATCGCGATGCGCCTGGAGCGTGACCGAAGTGGTGAGAAGACTGGCGTTGATCGTGTTGACCGAAATGTCGGAAGGTAAACCCGGAAGGTCGTCGAAGCAGATTCCGGTTAGGGATAGACAGGTGGGCAGGGTTATTCCATTAGCCGAGATTGTTATGTCGAGCGGATCAAGCAGCCAGTTGCCGGTCGTTCCGTTCGGGGCGCTCGTGTCCACGCGGCCGGATGCCTGCAGCACGTTGCCCGAAGTCTCGACGAAACCGCCGTTGCCGCCCTGCGAGCCGCCGCGTGCGGAGATGCTGCCGAAGAACCTCGTGGATTCGTCCGACCACACGATCACCCGGCCGCCCTCGCCGGTGGTACCTGCATCGGCGCGGATGATTCCGTCCGAACCGATCACGGTCTGCTGCGCGTTCTGAACGTTGG
>VBCH01000129.1 GCA_005884455.1 Betaproteobacteria bacterium | reverse complement strand
TCCACGTTGATGTCGATACCGGCGACGCCGAAGCCGTCAGCAAAGGCGTTTTGCCCGGTGTTCTTCAAATGCCACTGCTGCGCGGCGAGCGGGTCGGAAAGGCCGCTGATCGTAAAACCGCACAACACACCGACGTTCGTCACGGTGGCCGCCCCTACCGTGCCCGAGCCGTTCGTCACGGTGCAGTTCTGGGCCGGAGCGGTCGGCTGCGTGAGCACCGTTACGGCATAGGTCGCGCCGGAAAGAATCGGCGTGCTGAAGGTGAATGGACCGCTGGCGTTGATCGTAAGATCATTGCCGCCGTTGTTCCGGAGCACCAGACCCGTGCCCGTCAGCCCGCTCACCGTGCCGCCGACGGTGAAAGTGTTGGTCGCGCAGGAGATGCTGATGTTCGCGACACTCGCGCTCCCGACATTCCCGGAGCCGCCGGTGACGGTGCACGTCTGGCTCGGGTTGGCCGGCTGAGTGAGTACACTGACGGTGTACGCGGCGCCGCTCGCAAGCTGCGTGGCGAAAGTGAATGCCGTGGCATTGGCGCTTACGGGAAGATCCCCGCTGCCGTTCAGCTGAAGCACGAGCCCCGATCCGGTGAGACCGGCAATCGCGCCACCGATGGCATAGGTAGGGACCGCCGGTGAGCTGCTGGCGCCACCTCGGCCACCGCAACCGGCAAGCTGCGCCAAGGCGATCAGAACGACGGCTGCCAGCCGATTTTTCATGGATTTCCCCTTTTCTTACCCTGCCGCACCGGTCCAGGGCCGGGCTTGACGCGATTCTGCGCCGACTTCACCGCGCTTCACGTGCTTTCTATCACGTTCTTTCTAAATCGGCACGGTCCATGAAAACGGCTGCGGGATTCCCGGTCCCCTGATCCCCAACATCTGGAGCAGCGGCTCGAGATCCTTGCGCTCGGCCGACGCCTCCGCGGTCCCGCGCAACTGCACGACTCGCGGCTGCGCCGCGCGCCACTCGCCCGTTCCGTTGAGGCGCAAATCCCCACGCAGCGTCGCAAGCTTCATCTCCGCGCGCTCGCCGTTCCCCGTGATCTGCAAGCGGTAGTCGCCGAGCCGCTGCAGCCCGCTCATTCCGGCCTCGAGCCATTCGACGGTCGCCGCGCCGGATACGCCGGCCGGGCCGATTTCGAGGGAATCGGCGAGCACGCGCAAGCGTCCGTCGGGCTTCGCAAAGGCGGCCGCCGGGATCGCGGGTTCGAGCAGGCTCGCCGGCGCGTTGGCCTCGACGTTCTGGAAACGCACGCTCCCCGGGCCCAGGCTCACGCTCGCGCGCAGCCGGGTCTCGGGCGCGACGCCGGACAGCGCGACGCCCAGGCGTCCGGTCAGCACCGACAGGGGATTGCAGCTCCACTCGAGGTCGGCGACGCCGCGAAAAGCTCCGCCTGAGCGCAGCGCAAGCAGGCCCTTGCCCTTCCACAGGGTGCCCGCGGGATCGCCGAGCGCAAGCGCTCCGCGGCTCGAACGCTCGAGCGCGAATCCGAGCCATGCGGCAGGCAGGTTCACCAGGAGAAAAGCCAGATACGCGGCGATGCCCAGAACGGCCAGCCGGACGCCAGGGCGGCGAAGAGCGCCGGTCACGCGCCCTGCGCCCGCAACAGCAGCCGCCCGTTCACGGTGCCGGGGTTCGCGCCCCTTTCGAGCGTCGCGCTTTCCGCGCGCAGGCCGGTCTGCTGCTGCAGCTCGATCAGCCATGCCAGCAGCGCCACGAACGGAGCGTCTTCGATCTGTACGCGCACCGCGTTCGCGCCCTCCGTTTCGACGCGCTTCAACTGCTCGCGCAGACCTTTCCGCTCGGCTGCCTGCGCGGCGGCCGCGGCGGGGTTGGCGGGCAGCGTGACGCGCGGCGCGGCGCGCACGCTCGCCACGCGGGCGGCCTGCTCCTGCACTCGGGCGAGCTGCGCCTGTACCGAGGCGAGGCGCGAGCGCGCCTTGGCGAGACCGCTCTCGACCGGGTTCCAGACGAGCAGATAGAAAAGCGCCGCACCCAGGAATCCGGCGAGCACCGAGGCCACCCGTCGTTCGCGCGCGCTGAGCGCGTTCCAGCGGGCGCGAGCGGGTTCGGCCCAGGCGAAATTCACGATTTGCCCTGCCCGGCGGGCGAAGCGGCCGCGCGCACGCGCAGCCGCGCTTCGCCGCCCGCGCGCTGGACTTCAACGTCGAGCGATCGCGCGCGCAGCGCCCGCGCGACGGACTCGGCGTCGGCCTCCGAGGCGGCGAGCCGGATGACCAGCGCCCGCGCGGCGTATTCGATGCCCTGCGCGCGCACGCGCGATTCGCGCTCGATCACCGGCGCCGCGCGCGCCAGGAGAAAAAGCATGTCCCCGGGTGCGGCGATGCCGCTGCCCGCGCCGATGTCCTCCAGACCGCGCCGCATCTGCTCGGCAGGATCGAGGATCGCGCGGGTTTCCGGAAAGCTCTTCAGAAGGAGCGCGCGCATTTCCTCCTCGGCCGCGCTCCCCGCGCGCGCGAATCGCACCCACTCGATCGCATCCAGGGCGAGCGTGGCGAAGAGCCACGCCGCGAGCAGCGCCGCGGCCGGAATATAGGCGCGCTTGAGGGCCGCCAGGCGGGCGCGCGGCGCGTAGTGCTGCTGCAGCAGATCGAGCGGCGCGGGCGGAACGGTCGCGTCTCCGGGCCGCACCGGCTCGAGCGGAAGGCCCAGGGCCTCGCGCCACGCGGCGGAATCCAGGTCGGCGGGAGCATCGACGAGCAGGATGCGTTCGGGGGCGCTGGCCTCGGTCCGCGCTTCGGCGAGCGCCGCGTGCAGCCACGCCGGCGGTCGCCGCTCGGCCGGACCGCCCAGTCCCGCGCGTGCTCCGCTGCGCAGCACGATCTCCCCGTCGACGAACGCGAGCGTCCAGGCGCGTTCGGCGAGCGGCACGGACAAGGTTACCGGCGCGAGATGCGTCGGGGCGAGCCCGGCGGCCGCGAGCGCCGCAAGCCAGCTCTCCATGCGCTCGCGCCGCGTCACCGCCACCGCGAGCGCACCGTCCGCCTCGTGCGCGAAAGCGAAATGCAGCCGTTCGGGAGGATCGATGAGCTGCTCCTCGAGCGCGAAAGGCAGCGCCTGGATGATTTTCGCGGCCGAGCGCGTCGGCAGGCGCGCGCGCAGGAACAGGGTTTCCGCGGCGGGGGTCCACACGATGATTTCCTCGGCGGGCGCGAGTCCCTCGAGCCCGCGCTGGGCGCCTTGCTCGACGGCCCCGCCCGCGGCGAGGCGGCGCCAGCGCAGCTCGGAATCTTCGGCCGGCCAGTTCCGCGGCAGCCACAGCTCGAGCCGGTCGCCGCCCTTGCGGCGCCACGAGGCCGACAGGTCTAGCCAGGCGCGGCTCTTAAGGAGATTTGCCGGGTTCATCCGATCCCATCGAGGAAGGAGATTCATCGGGTTCGCCCGATCCGATCAAGGGTTGCGGCCTGTGCCAGATCAAGGTCGTGCTCTTGTTGGACAAGCGTTGAAGAAGTGCTTCGCTGCGGCGCTCGTGGCGCCCGATCGAGGTGTCGAGCGTCACAAGAAAGAAGTCCGTCTTCACGACCATTCCCACCGTGGGAGCAGTCAAGCCCCGGGGCAGCTTCGACTTGAAATCATCGACGGTCTTGTACGGGGTGCTGTCCCGCACCTCGGCGATGCGCTGCGCCGTCGGCAAATCCAGACCCGGCACCAACGCCGCAAGCACCACGGGCGAGGCGGTGTTGACGTTGATGTCGTTGGTAGCAAGCGGGAGAACCGTCACGTACGGCAGCAGCGCGGCGACGGTCTTGGCGTCGAAGCCGCGTATCAGACGCAGCTCTTCGACGCTTGCCATGGGCCGGTTGGCGGCGCGGTAGGGCGGGTTGAGGCTGAGGTAATCGACGTCCTCCGCGCCTCCCGCGCTCGCGACGCTGTCCGAGTCGATCCAGTCGAGCACGGCATTGGCGAGCAGCGGATTGAGCTGCAGCACCCCGAGCAGGCTGCTGAAGACCTGGAGGCTCGCGGGGTTTACGACGCTGTTGAGGTTGAAGCGCCCCTGCGCGTCCTCGATCGATACCTTGATGGTTCCGCCCTCGACGGGAAGGGTCGGCAGCCCCATCGCCCAGCTCTCGCCGAGATCGTCGGTCGAGTTCTGCGCCGCGTCCTCGAGCAGCGCGAGACTCGCCCAGTGCAGCGCGCCGCGGCGCAGCCAGTCGGTCGCGTCGCGGTCGGCGACGTTTTCCATTTGCCGGAACCAGACCTGGTGCGCGAAGGCGATCTGGACCGCGATCGCCGCCGCGATCGCGACGATCATCACCGCGGTTACCAGGGCGATTCCACGCTGCGGGCGGGCGGACATCACTGATTCACCAGAAACAGGCGCTTGAAGCGGCCCAGGCCCTTCACGGCGAGTGTGACCTCCATCGCCCGCGGCGGAACGTCGGGGCCGCTCGTCGCCGTGGGCCAGGTATCCACCAATCCTCCGTTCGCGTCGTAGAAATGCAGCTCGAAAGTTTCGACGTCAGCGAGCAGAGGCGCTTCGAGCGGTTCGGTCACGGGAGCGCGATCGAGCACCGGCCAGGTGATGCGCACGAGGCGCCCTTCCTTGAGGCGATAAGCGACGCGCCTCAGATCCGAACGCGGTGCGCCCCCGTAGTTCAGCTCGCCGCCGCGCGTCAGCTCGAGGCTGGGCTCGGCGAGCGCGCGCGAGTCGAAGAGCCGTCCCACGAAAGCAGGAAGCGGAAAGCCGCCCGCGTCGCGCACCCCGCGCGAGCGTGCATGCGCCACGTCGTCGGAGATGCGTAGGAAAACCTGCGACAGCTGTTGCCAGACCCGCTGCTCCGCGGTGAGCCGCTCGCGGTTGTCGAGAAGGCGGGCCAATCCCGCGTACGCGAGGGCGGCGAAAATCCCGAAGATCACGAGCGCCACCAGCAGCTCGATCAGCGTGAAGCCGGATCGCGCCTTCATCGGGGCGGCTCCGTCTGCGGTGCTGGCTGCGGTCCCGGCTGCGATCCGGGTAATGTCGGCGGCACTGCCTGCGTTGCCGTCTGCTCGACGAATCCGGTCATTTTCGCCAGCGTCGAATCGTCTCCCTTCAGGAACACGCTCACCTCGACCCGCCGCATGCGCGCCGCCGGCGTCACGCCCGTCTCCTGGCGCCAGTGGAAGGCACGCCCGCCCATGTCGGCGTCGCCTTCTTTCACGTCGAGATCCGGCCATTCCCTGCGCAGCTCGAGCTCGGCCAGCCTGTCCTCGGCCACCCAGCGCGCGAGCGTGCGATCGCGCAGCGCCGCAGTGGTGTCGAGCGCAGCGCCCAGACTGCGCGCCGTCGCGCTCAGCGCGATCGCGAGCACGGCGAGCGCCACCAGGATTTCCACCAGGGTGAAGCCTGCGGCGCGCCGGAAGCGATTCATGAGACGGCCTGCGCGCGTATGGTCCCGTCGGGGGCGCCGACGACGCTCCAGCGCGCGCCGCCGCTCCTGAGGACGATGCGAAACGCCGGCAGCTCGCCGCTCGGCAGGAACACCACGCCGTCCTGCGCGGCCTCCCCCGCACCCTCGATCTGCAAGCCCTCGATCACGATGCCCGGCGGCATGCGCCGGGGACGGAACAGCTCGTCCGCGCTCGCGGCCTTGAGCCGGCCGTTGCGCTCCAGACGCAGGAAGCGGTAGGACTCGCGCCCGGCGCCGAAGGCGAACACCCGCCCCTGCAGGATCGCCTCCTCGCGGGCCGCACGCAGGAGCAGCGCGAGGTGCTCGCTCTCTTCGCGCACGACGTCGTCCGGCCCGCGCATAAGCTGCGCGCCGGCGAGGCCGACCATGATGACGATGATCGCCACGACCACCAGCAGCTCGATCAGCGTGAATCCGCGGTCCTTCCCCGAGGCGGCGCGCACGCGCATCACTGCCACGACCCGATGTCGGCGTCGACGCCCTCGCCGCCGGGCTTGCGGTCGGCGCCGAGCGAGAACACATCGACCTCGCCGCGAATCCCCGGATTGAGAAACTGGTAATCGGTGCCCCAGGGATCCACGGGCAACTTGTCCAGGTAACCGCCCGCCTTCCAGTTACGCGGAATGTCTCCGCGCTCGGGTTTTTTCACCAGGGCAGCGAGGCCCTGGTCGGTGCTCGGGTAGGTGCCGTTGTCGAGCTTGTAGAGCTTGAGCGCGCCGACGATCGCGGCGATGTCCGCCCGCGCCGCAGTCGCGCGGGCCTGGTCGGGACGGTCCATCACGCGCGGCACGATCAGCGCCGCGAGAATTCCGAGAATGGTGATGACGACCAGAATCTCGATCAGGGTGAAGCCGCGCGCGCGGCGCAAGTTTGCGTAAGCGTCCGTCATGAGCATTCCCTAGCGTACCAGCTGGTTCATTTCGAATATAGGCAAAAGTATCGCGACCACCACGAACAGCACGATCCCCCCCATGGCGAGGATCAGGAGCGGCTCGAGGAGCGCAGTCAGCCCGCGAATCCAGTTCTCGAGCTCCCGAGCCTGCGCTTCCGCCGCGCGCGCGAGCATGGTATCGAGGCGCCCGGTCGCCTCTCCGCTCGCGATCAGGTGGATGACGAGCGGCGGGAAGAGCTTCGCGGCGCCGAGCGCCGGCGCGAGCGCCCCGCCTTCGCGCACGCGCCGCACCGCTTCGTTCACCGCGGCGCGCATCGGCAGATTGGTGACGACTGCGGCTGCGGACTGCAGCGAGGTGAGCAAGGGCACGCCGCTCGCGGTCAGAATTCCCAGCGTGTCGGAAAAGCGCGCGGCATTGACGGTGCGGATGAGCCGCCCCGCGACCGGCAGGCGCAGCAGCCACCCGTGCCAGCTGCGCCGCCGCCCTTCGTCGCGCAGCAGGAACGCGCCCGCGACGAAGGCGACGACGAGCCCGGCCAGCCAGAATACGCCGCTCGCGCGCACGAAATCGCTCATCGCAATGAGTATGCGAGTCACCAGAGGCAGGGTCTGGCCGAGATTGGCGAACACGCGCGTCACCTGCGGCACGACGTAGACGAGCAGGAGCCCGACCACGGCGATCGCCACCACCGTCACCAGGGCCGGGTAGATGAAGGCGATCATGACCTTGTCGCGCAGGCTCTCGCGGTTTTCGGTGTAGTCGGCGAGGCGCTCGAGCACGTCGCCGAGGCGCCCCGAATGCTCCCCCGCCTCGATCATCGCGCGGTAGATCTGCGGAAATGCTTTGGGAAACTCGGCCAGGCTGTGCGACAGGGACTGGCCTTCGAGCACGCGCGCCCGCACTGCCGCGAAAAGCGTGCGCGCTCCCGCCGACTCGGTTTGTTCGATGAGCACGTTGAGCGCCTCTTCGATGGTGAGCCCGGCGCGGACCAGCGTGGCGAACTGGCGCGTGACCAGCGCCAGACCCTTGCCCGACAGCCCGGGGCGCGAGAAGCGCTCGCGCCGTCCGGATTGCGCCGCCGCCGAACGTATGCTCTCGACCGTGAGCGGCGCGAGGCCGCGCTCGCGCAACAGCGATCTCGCTTGGCGCTCGGTGTCCGCTTCGATCACTCCGCGTGTTTCGCGCCCGGTCGCCTCCAGCGCGCTGTACTCGAACCCCGACATGCTCGGTGCGGATGCCTGCTCGCGCCCTATTCGCGACTCATTCTCGAGACACGCGCAGCACTTCCTCGAGACTCGTTTCGCCCGCGCGCACCCAGCGCAGGCCGTCCTCGCGCAGGCCTTTCATTCCGTCGCGGCGCGCGTGCTCGCGCAGGTCGGCCTCGGAGGCGCGGTCGTGGATCAGGCGCCGGGCCTCGTCGTCGATGAGCAGCAGCTCGAAAATTCCGGTGCGGCCCTGGTAGCCCGTGAACGCGCAGGCCTCGCAGCCGCTCGCGGTGAACAAGGGGGTGTCCGCCGCGCCTCCATTCCCGTTCTCGAGCAGGCTCTGCTCGGCGCGGTCGGGCTGGTGCGGGCGCCGGCACGCCGGGCACAACCGCCGCACCAGCCGCTCGGCGAGCACGCCGAGCAGGCTCGAGGCGACCAGGAACGGCTCGATGCCCATGTCGACCAGGCGCACCACGGCGCCTGCCGCGTCGTTGGTATGCAGGGTCGCGAGCACCAGGTGCCCGGTCAGGCTCGCCTGCACCGCGATCTGCGCAGTCTCCAGGTCGCGGATCTCGCCGATCATGACCACGTCCGGGTCCTGGCGCAGAATGGCGCGCAGCGCGCGCGCGAACGTCAGCTCGATTCGCGGATTCACCTGGGTCTGGCCGACGCCATCGAGGTCGTATTCGATCGGGTCCTCGACGGTGACGATGTTGGTGCGCTTGGCGTCGAGCTGGCCGATCGCGGCGTAGAGCGTGGTCGTCTTTCCGGAGCCGGTCGGGCCGGTGACGAGGATGATTCCATGCGGCTGTTTGACGAGCTCGCGCAGGGCAGCGAGCGTCGTATCCGCCATGCCGAGGCCGGTGAGGTCGAGCCTTCCGGCCTGCTTGTCGAGCAGCCGCAGCACCACGCGCTCGCCGTGAGCCGTCGGCAGGATCGAGACGCGCACGTCGACCGAGCGTCCGGCGAGTCGCAGCGCGATGCGCCCGTCCTGCGGCTGGCGTTTCTCGGCGATGTCCAGGCGCGCCATGATCTTGATGCGCGAAACGATCACGCCGTGCGCCACCTGCGGCGGCTCGAGAACGTCGCGCAGCATCCCGTCCCTGCGGAAACGCACCACCGAGCGCCCCTCGAAGGCCTCGATGTGAATGTCGGAGGCGCCCTCGCGCACCGCCTGCGAGAACAGGGCATTGATCAGCCGCACGATGGGCGCGTCGTCCTCGCTCTCCAGGAGGTCGGCGACCTTGGGCAGGTTCTCCGCGAGCGCCGCGAGATCCGGATTCGCGTCGAGGTCGGTGACGATATCGGCGGCGTGCGACGCGCCGCGCTCGTAGGCGCGCGCGAGCGCCGCGTCGAAGGCGTCGCTCGCAAGCTCTCTCAGAGCAAGCGGCCCCCCGAGCGCGCGCTGCACCTCGGCGAGCACGCCTGCGCGCACCCCGGGCCGCACCCAGAGCTCGAAGCCTGCCTCGAGCTGCCGGGCGCTGATCACGCCGTGCCGCTTTGCAAAAGCATAAGGCAGCCGCTCGACCGCGCGCGCGTCGGGCGTGAGGGGGTTCGAAGACATATCCATGCGCTTTAGGGCCTCGCTGGCGCCGGGCTTGCTTCCGCCTCGGGCGGTTTCACGGGGGCGGCCGGAGAATCCTGCCCGGGTGCGCGCGCCGGCGGCTCGCGGGACGGAACCGGGGGCACCGGCTCCATACGGTCGTAGATGTCCTCGCGCTCCGGGCCCTCGCCGCGGGTGTAGCCGCGCAGATATTCGTAACGGTCCTGCGTCACGCGATAACTGTCATCGGCCGAGCGGATGATCACCGGCCGAAGGAAGATCATCAGGTTGGTGCGCTTGCGCTCTTCGCTTTTGAAGCGGAACAGCGCGCCCAGAAACGGAATATCGCCGAGAAGCGGAATCTGCTGTGTCGTGATGTTCAAGGTGTTCTGGATCAACCCGCCGAGCACTATGGTGTTGCCGTCGTCCACCACGACCTTGGTTTCGAGCGAGCGTTTGTCGGTAATGAGATCGCTCGCCCCGGTCCGTGTAGTCGTGTTCACGCTCGAGACCTCCTGGTAGATCTCCAGGCGTATGGTCGAGCCCTCCGAGATCTGCGGCTTGATGCGCAAGGTCAGGCCCACGTCTTTGCGCTCTATCGTCTGGAAAGGATTCACCGCCCCCACTCCTGCGCCGGGGGTGATCGTTGCGGCCGACGCGAAACTCCCGGTTATGAAGGGCACGTTCTGCCCGATGACGATTTTCGCCTGATAGTTGTCGAGCGTCAGGAGATTGGGAGTGGAGAGGATGTTGCCGAGGTTCTTTGACTGGAGCGCCCGCGCCAGGGCACCGAGGCTTCTGACCGTTGTGCCGTCGGGAAGAGTGATCGTGCTGCCGAGCACTGCGACCGTCAACCCCGCCGGTCCCCCGCCGGCGACCGCCGCGGCCGCCGGGGCCGCGATGGTGGTGGCGAGGCTGGGATTGGCCGCGGGAAAATTGGCCGCGCCCGCGACTGCGCGCGAGCCGACGCTGCCCGCCGCCGCCCATTGGACGCCCAGTTCGTCGGTGCGATCGGCGTTCATCTCCGCGACCAGCGCCTCGACATAGACCTGCGCGCGGCGCACGTCGAGCTGCTCGATCACGAGGCGCAGGTTGTTGTACACCGTGTCCGAGGCGTTGATGATGACCGAGTTGGTCGCCTCGTCGGCCTGGATGAGTGAAGGCGCCGCCCCTCCCACGGGCCGCGCGCCGGGCGCGGTGGTCTGCCCGGGTGCTCCGGGGGCGGCGGCCGCGAGCATGCCGCGCAGCACCTCGACGAGTTTGGTCGCCTCGGCGTGCTTCAGGTAGATCACGCGGGTGCTGCCGATCGCGCGCGCCGGCACGTCCAGCTTTTCGATGAGCGAGCGCAACAGCGTGATGCGCCCCGGGTTGTCCGAGCGCAGCAGGATGCTGTTGGTGCGCCCATCCGGCACCACCGAGAAGCGGTCGCCGCCCGCCGCGATCTGCGTGGGCGGCACGCCCGGTACCGCTCCGGGCGTGGAGAGCCCCGTTCCCGACAGGCGCACCACCAGGTCGGCGAGGTCGATGGCGGAGGCGTGCTGAACCGGGATCACCGTGACGTCGGTGCTCGCCGGCAGGTCGATCCGTTCGACGATGCGCAGCAGCCGCCGCACGTTGTCCGCATAGTCGGTGATGATGAGCGCGTTGGCCGGATCGTATACAGAGAGCTGGCTGGTCGGGGACATCAGCGGGCGCAGCACGTTCTGCAGCTGCGACACCGCGACGTGCTGCCCGATCACGACGTGCGTGATGACCTGCTCGCCGCCGCGCGGGGGCCCGTCCTGCTCGTTCACCGGCGCCGCCGCCTTCGCCTCGGCGACCGGAATGATGCGCACTGCGTCGCCCGGGCCCTCGACCGCGGTGAAACCCTGCGTCTTCAGCGCAGAGAGGAAGATCTGGTACCCCGCCGCGACCGGCATGGGCCGCGCCGAGACGATGGTAACCTGCCCCCTCACGCGCGGGTCGATCAGCATGTTGCGCCCGGTCATCTGCGACATCGCCTTCACCACGGCCTGCAGGTCCGCGCCCTGGAAATTGAGCACCACCTCGCCCGCACGCGGCGTAACGGCGACCCCTGCCGCGCCCGGAGCCCGCGGGGCGGGCGCCGCCGCGGGGGATGGGACGGGCGCACCCGGGGCGGCGAGAGGTGCGCCGGGAACCCGCGGGGCGGGCGCCGCTGCCGGGGACTCGAGGGAGGGCGCGGCCGGGTTGACGGGGGCCGCGCCCGGGGACTCGGGCGTCTGCGCCAGAACGGCATGCGCCGCGGCCACGAGCGCGCCGGCGAGGATTCGGGCAGCGATTGCAGGAATTTCTCTCATGGGTGTCGGGGAATCGCGCGCCGTCAGCGCATATCGTAGTAGAGCGTTTCGCTGCGGCCCTGGCGCTGCACGTCCACGAGCACGCGCTGGGCGGTGCCGAATTGCTGGTAGAGACGCATCACGTCGTCCATGCTGGTGAGCGGCTGGCCGTTGACGTTGCGGATCACGTCGCCCGGGCGAAGGCCGAGCTTCTCGTACAGGCTTCCCGCCTGGACCTGGCGCACCAGGAAGCCTCCGTCCGGGTTGGGCACGATCAGG
>VBCH01000280.1 GCA_005884455.1 Betaproteobacteria bacterium | reverse complement strand
CCGCGGCGGGACTGAAGGTCCTCTACGACGCGCTGCTGTACGTGTCGTTCCGCAAGCTCAAGGCGCCGGAAGAACGGTAGGTAAACCGAGGAGGCCGCAGCGATGACCGGACGATATCTCGAGGACTTCGCGGTAGGGCAGACCTTCGGCTCCGGACGCCTGCGGGTCGACAAGGAGCGGATCAAGGCCTTCGCCGCCGAATTCGACCCGCAATCCTTCCATCTCGACGAGGAGGCCGCGCGCGGCTCGATATTCCGCGGGCTGGCGGCGAGCGGCTGGCACACCGCGGCCATGACCATGCGGCTCCTGGTGGAGAGCGAGCTGAAACCCGCGGGCGGAATCATCGGCGCGGGCTTCGACGAGTTCCGCTGGCCGAGGCCGGTCCGGCCCGGGGATGAGCTCTACGTGGAGACAGAAATTCTCGAAGTGCGGCCCTCGAAATCCCGTCCGGAGCAGGGATTGATCAAGGTGAGGACGACGACTAAGAATCAGAACGGCGAGCCGGTGCAAGTCTCGATCGGCAGTCTCGTCGTGCCGCGCCGCCCGTAGCCTGGGCCAATTTCCGGAGCCGGCCGATCGCCAGAGTGGCGGCTTCGATGTTCGCCTGGAGGGTCGCGCCCATCTTCATTCCCGGCGACCTTCGCTTGCCCGGGAGCAGTTCGTACAATCTGCCGAGCGCCCAGTTGCATGACACCGGGACACCGGACTGCTTTTCTCTTTCCTTGCGCTCTATCTCGATGCCCGCAAGGGTGTCGATCATATCGGTGGTCGCGGGTTCTGCATTCATTTGGCCCTCCTTCGGATGGCATCACGCTCGCAAGTGTGCATCGATCAACATCTTCGAGGCGCGGGCAATGTTCCTCGCCGGCCCGCGCGCCCCCAGAGTCTGAATGGTGACCTGGGCGCCTTCCATCAGGAGAAACAGCTGGTCGGCGAGCAGTCCGGGCTCCTGGGCTCCCATCTGGGTGCACATTTGCACGAGGCGGGCGCGCAATTTCGCCTTGTGGGCCTCGATCACTTTTCTCGCGGGGTGAGCTTTCTCGGTGATTTCCACCGCCGCATTCGCCATGGGGCAGCCTCGGGCCTTGGGGTCGGCGACGTGCTTCGCCAACAGGGCGAAGGCGGCCTTGATCTGCCTGCGGGGGTCCTCGGGGTACCGGCTCGCCATCGCGTCCCAGGTCTGCCAGAAGGTGGCGTCGTGCTCGCGCAGCCATTCGGCCACCAGCTCGTCCTTGGAAGGGAAGTTCCGGTACAGGCTCATCTTGGTCGTATCGGCTTCCGCCGCAATCGTTTCCACCCCGACCGCACGGATTCCCTTGAGGTAGAAGAGCTCGGAGGCCGTATCGAAGATGCGTTGCCGTGCGCTCGGGCGGTTCGCTTCCCGCTTCCGGAGGGCCCGCAGACGCAATTGGCCATTGCTTGGTTTGGTCATGTGCGATCTCTGGTTGACAAGAGAGTTACCGGTCAGTATCATAGCACCTGCTTCTGGAAACAACCAGTCAGTATCTCACCGCTAGTATCTCGCCGCTTTTGCTGGCAGTCAGATGGATAGGGGCAGCAAGGCGGGCCAATCGCAAGACTTTCAGTAGGATCAAACGTCATGATGAAAATCCGTCCCTTGCACGACCGCGTTGTGGTGGAGCGTCTCGATGAGGAGCGCAAATCCGCAGGCGGCATCGTCATTCCCGACAACGTCGCAGAGAAGCCCGACCAGGGCGAAGTCATCGCCGTGGGCAAAGGCAAGATCCTCGAAGACGGCAAGGTGCGCCCGCTCGATGTCAAGGTCGGCGATCGCATTCTGTTCGGCAAGTTCTCCGGGCAGGCCGTGAAAGTCGAAGGCACCGAGTACCTCGTGATGCGTGAAGACGACATCATGGGCGTCGTCGCAAAGTAAGACCAACCCATTCAGGAGCAAAACATGTCTGCAAAAGATGTCCGTTTTCATGAGTCCGCGCGCCACAAGATGCTCGCGGGCGTCAACGTTCTCGCCGACGCGGTCAGGGTGACCCTCGGCCCCAAGGGCCGCAACGTGATCCTGGAGCGCTCCTACGGCGCACCCACGATAACCAAGGACGGCGTATCGGTCGCGAAGGAAATCGAGCTGAAGGACAAGTTCGAGAACATGGGGGCGCAGATGGTGAAGGAAGTCGCCTCCAAGACGTCGGACGTGGCCGGAGATGGCACGACCACCGCCACGGTGCTCGCGCAATCCATCGTCAAGGAAGGAATGAAATTCGTCGCTTCGGGAATGAACCCGATGGACCTGAAACGCGGGATCGACAAGTCGGTCATCGCGGTGGTCGAAGAGCTGAAGAAGATATCCAAGGCTTGCACCACCAGCAAGGAGATCGCCCAAGTCGGCGCCATCTCGGCCAACGCGGACGACGAGATCGGCAAGATCATCTCCGACGCGATGGAGAAGGTCGGCAAGGAAGGCGTGATCACGGTGGAGGACGGCAAAAGCCTGCAGACCGAGCTCGAGATAGTCGAGGGCATGCAGTTCGACCGCGGCTATCTGTCGCCCTACTTCATCAACAACGCCGAGAAGCAAATGTCGGTGCTGGACGACCCCTACGTGCTCCTGTACGACAAGAAGGTCTCCAACGTCCGCGACCTGCTGCCGCTTCTTGAGCAGGTTGCAAAGGCCGGGCGGCCGCTGCTGGTCATCGCCGAGGAAGTCGAAAGCGAAGCCCTCGCGACCCTCGTGGTCAACAACCTGCGCGGCATCCTGAAGACCTGCGCGGTGAAGGCGCCGGGGTTCGGCGACCGCCGCAAGGCCATGCTCGAGGACATCGCCGTTCTCACGGGCGG
>VBCH01000279.1 GCA_005884455.1 Betaproteobacteria bacterium | reverse complement strand
TGCCGTGTCCAAGCAATACAAACTGCCGATCTTCACGGTTCTCTTCGACAACTCCGGGTGGTCTGCGGTGAAGGAGGCGACGCTGCGCGTCTATCCGGAAGGCGACGCCAAGGCGACCAACGAGTTCAACGCGCTCCTTGCCCCCGACATCGAGTTCGCGAAGATCTGCGAAGCGGCCGGCGGCTACGGCGAGCGAGTGGACGATCCCGAAGCGGTGCGGGCGGCGATCCAGCGCTGCCTCGCGGAAGTGCGCGGCGGGCGCTCTGCATTGATGCACGTGCGCATTCCCGTCCTGTAGCTATCCCTTAAGCGCCGGGTCAACGCCGCCGCGGCCCGCGGCGTTGTTCCGTGCATGCCGCGTCTTGCCTGTCCCGAAGAAGCCCACGGCACACTGCACGTCGTGCAGCGCGCTCGCGAACGCCGCGCCTGCTTTTCCTGCGCACGAGACCGCACCGCCTACCTCGAAGCGCTGCGCGAATGCGCGGCGCGGGCCGAGTGCGCGGTCCACGCTTACGCGCTGATGGGCAATCATGTGCACCTGCTCCTCACGTCCGTCCACGCGAACGGCGCTGCGCGGCTGATGCCCGCGCTCGCCGCTGGTTACGCGCGTCACCTGCGCTCCGCCTACGGGCACGACGACGCGCTGTGGGAGGAAGCTTACGACGCGACGCCGGTGCAGGCGCGGCGCCACCTCTTCGCCACCATGCGTTACATCGAGGAGAACCCGGTGCGCGCAGGACTCGTCGCGCACCCGGGCGGGTATCCCTGGTCGAGCTACCGCGCCAACGCGCTCGGGGAGGACGACGCTCTCCTTACGCCGCACCCGCATTACTGTTCGCTCGGGCGCTCGCCGGGTGAGCGCCGCGCGGCCTACGCGGCGCTGTTCGCGCGGGCGAGCCCCCGGGTCGCGTAACACTTGGTTGCGAAATGTTACAGCATGGGTGATAGCGCTTCGCTAGACTCGAACCCGCATTCGTCGATGTTGCATATTTGATCCTGAGACCGCCCCTAGCGATCAAACTAAGAGACATCTATGAAACTGCTTAATCGCAAGGTTGCGTTCGGTACAAGCCTTTGCATCCTCTGTATCGTGATATTGGCGGGTTGTGCTGTGAACACCACAATTTCCGCCTACGCCCAGCCGGGGGGCGAGGTGAAGAAGAGATTCGTGGTTCAGGGACCCGACCCCCGGTTGCCCGGTGGAGATCCGGCATGGCCAAGATATGCCCAGATCCTCACGCGTGCCCTTGAGAGCAAGGGATTCGTGCCCGACGCCGCATCCCCCGCGCTCGTCATTCGGGTCTCTTACCGGGTGGGTGACACCCAAACCTTCACGACCACCACGTCCACGCCAATCATCGGAGTCACCGGCTCACAGACCCAGACAGTCGTCACGTCGGATCCGTTCAACGCCTCCGCACCGCCGACCTATACAACGGTGATCACACCCACGACGGGGGTGGTCGGCACCACCGAATCATCCAGCACCTCCTCAACCAACTTGCGCACAATCCAGGTAGAGGCCTTGGACACGACCTCCTTAGCCGCCGGGAAACCCATGGTGTTGTGGCGCACTCACGCGCGAAATCGCGGAGCGGGTGACACCCTAGACAGGATTTTTCCCTTTATGGTGGCGGCCATGGAGGACTATTTCGGCGTGTCGCTCGAGGACTCGATCGAAGTCACAAAGGCAATCGATGACCCGGAAGCTATCCGTCTTGGAAAGCATTGACTCCGCGTCCGTAAGTTCCGAGTCACCCAAAGTCTTCTCACAGCAAGAGTCCCTCGCATGGAATTGAGCTTTAAGCCGTTTGCCAAGAGTGTCTAGTTTTTGCCCTCGAACGGAACCCGATAGAGGCTCGAACTCCTTAGAGCCGCTTCCCGCGCACCTAGCTGACTGACAACTCTGGGGTTTTTCGCTATGCTTTTCTTCGACATCTACCGCAAGATTCAACAGGGCGCCATTAAGCCTCAGAATGGAGGCCCATGAGACTCGGCGTAGCTGGTACTTGTTTGGTTCTGGTCGACGACGCGCTGTGGGAGGAAGCTTACGACGCGACGCCGGTGCAGGCGCGGCGCCACCTCTTCGCCACCATGCGTTACATCGAGGAGAACCCGGTGCGCGCAGGATTCGTCGCGCACCCGGGCGGGTATCCCTGGTCGAGCTACCGCGCCAACGCGCTCGGGGAGGACGACGCTCTCCTTACGCCGCACCCGCATTACTGTTCGCTCGGGCGCTCGCCGGGCGAGCGCTGCGCGGCCTACGCGGCGCTGTTCGCGCGGGCCGGCGAACGGATCATTCCAATTTCACACCGGCGGTCCGGATCACTTTCGCCCAGAGTTCGTAGTCGCTCCTGATCCGCGCGGAAAGCTCCTCGGGGCTGCTGCCCGCCGCGACGCAGCCCTGGGCGAGCAGGCTCTCCTTCATTTCCGGCGTCGTGAGGATCGCCGCGGCATCGCGCTGAATGCGCGCGACCAGCGGCGCCGGCATGCCGGCCGGCCCGAGCAACGCGTACCAGAAATCGATTTCGTAGCCGGGGAGGCCCGCCTCCGCGGCCGTCGGCACCTCGGGCAGCGCGGGATAGCGGCTGCGGCCGGCCACGGCGAGCGGACTCAGCCTGCCCGCCTTGAAATGCTGCAGGCCGGTCAGCACCGCGACGTAGGTGATCTCGATCTCCCCGGCGAGAATGGCGGTCATCGCCGGCGCGATGCCCTTGTAGGGCACGTGGACCATCTTGATTCCCGTGAGCTGCATCATCAGCTCGCCAGCGAGGTGCACCGGGGTCCCGATCCCCGAGGATCCGAACTTCACCGCGCCGGGATGCGAGCGGGCGTACTCGATCAGCCCGCCGAGGGTTTTCGCGGGGAACGCGGGGCTCGCGATCACCACCATCGGCGCGGTTCCGACCATGGTGATGGAGCTGAAGTCCTTGTTGATGTCGAACGGCAGCTTGCCGTAGAGCGCGGGGTTGCTCGCGTGGGAGGAAAACGCCATCAGTATCGTATGGCCGTCGGGCGCGCTCCTCGCCACCAGGTCGGTCCCGATATTGCCGGAGGCGCCGGCGCGGTTTTCCACCACCACTGGCTGACCCCAGCGCTCGCCGAGTTTCTGCGCCACGATCCGCGCGATGATGTCGGTCCCGCCGCCAGGCGTGAAGGCCACCACCATTCGAACCGGTCTCGTGGGAAAGCTCGGGCTGCTGGCTTGAGGCCGGCAGTCCGCAGCCCCGAGCGCGAGCGCGGTGCCTGCAAGCAAGCTGACGAGATTTCGCATGGGGGACTCTTCCGGGCAGTCGCGGCTATTCTATTCAGTTTTCAGGCGACGCGGACCCTGGTTCCGTCCTGCGCCGACCCGAGGATCGCCTCGAGCACCGCGACGCCGTGTACTTCGTCGCCGTCTGCGGTGGCGAGCGCACGCCGCGCCATCGCGGCGTGCGCGAAATGCTCGAGCTCGGCGCGCTCGGTGCTGGTTTCGGGAAAGGTCATGATCTGCGGCCTGCGGTGCAGGTGCAGGTTGTCCCGGTCGATCGTGCAGACTTTGAGCTGCCAGGTGTTCAGGTGCTCGACGTCGCCGGTTTCTGCCCAGCCGTTCGCGCCGAAGACTTGCAGGCGCCGGGTCTCAGCCGTGGCGATCACGGTTCCCAGATAACCGGTCGCGCCGCCTTCGAAGCGGAATAGCATCGAGGTCGTGTCGTCGAGGCCGAAATCCCGGACGGCGCGCGAGCTCTGCGCGACCAACGACTCGATTCTCCCCGCGAGACAGATCATGGCGTCGACCAGGTGCACGCCGCGCCCGGTCATGCCGCCGGCGGGCCCTTCCTCGCGGCTCTGGCGCCAGTGCTCGCGCTCGAAGCGGTACGCGCTGGGGCCGCAGAAATTGCCTTCGATGTGCAGGAGCTTCCCGAGTCGCCCGCCGTCGCCGAGCATGCGCTTTATTTCCTGCAGCGCGGGCTGGAAGCGCCAGTTGTAGCCGATCGCGAGCGTGAGCTCGTTCTCGGCGCAGGCGCGCACCGCGGCCCTTGCGTCCCGCAGGGAGAGCGCGAACGGCTTTTCGGCGAAGACGTGCTTGCCCGCTCGTGCGGCGGCGATAATCTGCCCTGCGTGCAAGCTGTGCGGCGTGGCGAGCACGACCGCGTCGATCGCCGGGTCGGCCAG
>VBCH01000221.1 GCA_005884455.1 Betaproteobacteria bacterium | reverse complement strand
GTTTGCAGCGCAGGATTGGGGTCCGGCACGAACTTCACCAGCCGCGTAGTGGTCGGTTTCACGTTCAACAGGATCGTGTCGTTGTCGCTGATCTGCGGAGTCACATTCATGACGAATCCCACCGGCACGGTAACGGGAGTCGTGTTGACGGCAGACAAGGGACCTGAAATCGTGGTCGCGGCTGCAAGGCTCACCTGTACGTTGAAATAGACGATGTTGTCGACCACTCGGAGTAACGCGGTCTGATTGTTGAGGACCGAGAGCTTCGGGCTCGAGAGGACTCGCACGTTGCCGAAGGACTCGAGCAGCTGGAGGACGCCGGCGATGTTCGTTCCTCTCGAAACGGCGAGCGTCAGGAGATTCGGGATCGCGGAGGCGCTCGGAAGGCTCGACGGAGGCGTTACGTTGATGCCGGGCGGAAATTGAGGGGTCGTCGTAACGTTCCCCGAGGAAATTTGGTTACCTGAGATCGTGGTGAGCCCCCGCGTGCGCAGGGCCGTCCAATCAATGCCCTGCTGATACTGGTTGTTCAGCTGCACTTCGGCGATCGTCGCTTCGATCAGCACCTGGCGTTTTGCGTTCGCCAGGACCTGGTCGAGAAATTCCTGGATTTTTTCATGCTGCCGCGAGGTGGCGCGGACGATGACGAGGCCCGCTTCGGCATTGACCATCACCGCCGCCGCTTCCCGGAAGCTGACGTTGGGCGCGGTCGGCGCCGGGGGAGCAGACCCGGGCGTGCCCGTCAGCGCCTGAACAAGGCTCGGCTGGGGAGCGCCGGTGGGCAGGACCTTGTCGGTCTCGTGCAGGATATCCTTGATGTTCTTTTCGAGCGTGGCCCAGAACTTATTGTCCGAAGCATTGCGGACCGTGGTGCTGGAGCTGTTGGCGCCCGTCCCGCCTGCGGCACCGGCCCCTCCCCCGCCCGCGGTCCCGCCGCCGGCGGTCCCGATCTGCGAGGAGACGCCGACAGTACCGATGGAGGTGCGCTCCATGTTGACGTAATCGATCCGGTAGGTGTGCAGATACGGGGAATCCGGCATGACGATCAGGTTCGGGCCGTCGAGTTCCCAGCGCATGTCGACCTGCCTGGAAATGCGCGACAGGAGCTGTGGCAGAGTCTGCTCGATCGCATTGAGCGTGACAGTCCCGGTGATTCCCGGGTGAACGTCTATGTTCAGCTTGGCATCGCGCGCGAGGGCAAACAGGAGCTCCTGCGCCCGAACCCCGTTGACCACCACGCTGTAGGTCTCGGGTCGCGGGGTCGGCCTCGGTTTGGGCAGGATCGTCGAAATTTGTATGGGAGCGGGCACCGTTCCGGAAGGCGCGGGCTCCTCGGCCCGAAGGTGCGTGCCCGATGGCTGAATCGGCGCGTGGGCGCACGCCCCGAGCGCGAACAAAACACCCGCCAGCGAAATGCTTCGCAAGGTGGCCTCCGATTCCCTTTCTTCCCCGACCTGGAACATTTTTCCGGAGAAGCATAACAATACCACGTAACAAACTGATTTAACAAACCAAAAGAACCACCGCACCCCCTCCGATTGGACCTTCGGCAGCCGCGCAAACCGGGGCGATTGTCATTGGCGATTCTGGCTGCGCATTCTGTCCACGCTCCGATAATACGGATGGTACGCGGAAATCACCGGTGGCAGTCCTCTTATGGCGGCCTGCGCTTGATCCGGGCTCGCGTAGGATCCGTAGGCAACACGGTAATGCTGCTGGCCTTCGATCTTCACGCTGTACACGAATAGCTCGTCGACCGGCAGGATCCTCGATGTTCGAAGCAAGAAGTCTTCCAGTTGCCCCAGTTCTTTCGAATTGACGATAGCCAACTGGATTGCGTAGCGGTCCCCGGGGACGCTCTTCAGCCACTCCTGCGTTGCGGCAAAGCGCCTTTGGGCGAGTTCACCCCGCCCGGGAGGCAGCGGCTGCGCGAGCGTCGAAGTTTCGGCGCTTGGTTTGAGCGCCGACGCATCCGCGCTCGCGGACAGGGACAGGCCCGAAACAAGGGGCAGCGCCGCTTTCGCGGCCCGGGCAGGCGTTTCAGCCGCGGTGCTCGCCGCGGCGGGTGGGGGCCCGGACGCGATGCTTGGCCGAGCGGCCGTAAGGAGCATGTGGGTTCCCCATCCGAGCGCAAGGCCGGCGGCGAGCGCACTCGCGCCGATCCAGATTCTTTGCATGCTGGTGCGCGTTCGATAAAACTCGGTGTCGCGCACGGCCCTTTTGGCTTCAGCCTGAGTGACGGCATGGGTGCCGGCCGCGTACGCCGCGAGCAGGGCCTTGTCCGAAAGAATGTTGACGCGGCGCGTGAGACCTTGCGAGGCGCTTGCGATGAGCTTGATCGCTCTCGGATTGAAAATCTTGGGGCCACGGTAGCCCGCGGCGCGCATGCGAAAGTCGATGTAGTTCTCGATGTCGCTGCGCACCAGGGGCTCGAGGTGAAAGCTTTGCGTGATGCGCTCCCTGAGCTGGCGCATGCCGGCCGTGTCGAGGTGCTCGTCGAGCTCAGACTGCCCGAAGAGCACGATCTGAAGCAGCTTGTGGCGGTTCGATTCGAGATTCGACAACAGCCGGATCTCCTCGAGGGTTTCGTCGGGCATCGCGTGGGCTTCGTCGATCAGCACCACCACCCGGCGGCCCTCGCCGAACAGCCGGATGAGATGCTCCTGCAGTGCCCGAAGAATGCGCGTCGTTTGTCCTTTTTCCAGCTGGAGCTTCAGCTCGTCGCCGATTGCGAATAGGATTTCGTCGCGCGACAGCGAGGGATTGGCGAGATAGATGGTTTCGACCGTGGCAGGCAGCCGCTCCATCAGTACGCGGCACAACATCGTCTTGCCGCTGCCGACCTCGCCGGAGACCTTGACGATGCCCTCGTCATGGGTAATCGCGTAGAGCAGGGCTTCGAGCGTCGCCCCGCGGTTGGCGCCCTGAAAGAAGAAATCGGTGTCGGGGGTGATGCGAAAGGGCGGCTCTTTCAACCCGAAATGGTCCAGATACATCGATCCCCTCCCGCAGCGGGCCGCTGGCCCTATTGCTGCTTTTGCGCCGATTCCATGCGGGAGTACAACGTCGTGCGATTGATGCCGAGCATCTTGGCCGCCTGACTGACGTTGCCTCGCGTGAGCTTCATCGCGGCCTCGATGTAGCCCTGTTCCCACGCCTTGAGCATCTGGTCGAGATTGAAGCTACGTTCGCGCTGCAGATGGCGCTGAGCCTGCTCGATGAGCGTTCCCGGATCCGACGGCAATCCCGGCCCCCCGTCGGCCTGCGCTTCCATATCGAATTCGGGCTCGAGTTCCGCGAGGGACAGCTTCTGCCCAGCGTACTTCGTAGTCAGCCGGATGACGACGTTGCGCAGCTCGCGCACGTTGCCGGGAAAGTGATAGTCGCGCCAGGCCTTTTGCGCCGAATCGTCCAGCGCGAACGGCGCGAGCTTCGCTTGCCCTGCGTAGAACTTACGGTAGTGCTCGAGCAGCAGCGTGCGGTCGTCGTCCATCTCGCGCAGCGACGGCACCTCGATCGTGAACACCGACAGCCGGTGATACAGGTCGGCGCGGAAATTCCCCTTCCTGACTTCCTGGCGCAGGTCGCGATTGGTGGCGGCGATCACCCGGGAACGGGAGAAACGCTGCTGCGTCTCGCCGACGCGCTGGAACTCGCCGTTCTCGAGCACGCGCAGAAGCTTGGCTTGCAGCTCCAGGGGCAGTTCGCCGATCTCATCCAGAAACAGCGTTCCGTCGCTCGCATCTTCGAAATAACCCGATTTGTTCTGCGTCGCGCCGGTGAACGCTCCCTTGGTGTAGCCGAAAAGCGTCGGCTCGACCAGGGTCGGCGCGATCGCCGCGCAGTTCAGGGCAAACCACGGCTTCACGCGCCTCCACGAAAGGCGATGAAGAAGGTTCGCCACCACTTCCTTGCCGGTCCCGGATTCGCCCTCGATGAGCGCCGGAAAGGGCGAGTCGGCGTATTGGCTGATCTGACTCTTCAGCTTCTGCAGCGCGGGACTCTTGCCGACCAGGGGGTCGGTCTCGGCGATTCCTTCCCCCGAAATTTCGGCCGCGCGAAACTGGAGGGCGTGAAGCAGGATCTTCTTGAGATTCTCCGGATCGCTGGGTTTGGCGACGAACTCTGCAGCGCCGAGCGTGCGCGCGTGCCTCGCGTTGGCAGCGTCGTTCTGGCCCGACAACACCAGGATCTTCATGGTGGGGGAATGCGCGAGCAAGTCGCTGATCAGCTGGAAGCCTTCGTCGGGCCGGTGCGGCATGGGGGGCAGGCCGAGATCGACCAGCGCAAGCTGCGGAGCCTGGTCGAGCTGCCTCAGCAGACTCACGGCATGGTGGCGCGAGTCGCTCACCATGACCTCGAAATCCTTTCCGAGGGCGTAGGATAGGGTCTCGGTGATGAGGGGATCGTCGTCGACGATCAAGAGGCTGGGACGGGGATCTTCAGGCATGGGCTTCGATGCATTTCAGGAAGGCGCGCTCAAGCGACGCCTCCCCGTGGCGCTCGCACAATCCGCGGGGTGCGCCGGCATAGGCCATCGTTCCCTCGTGGAGAACGCTGACGCGGTCGCAAACCTCCTCGACGTCGGCGAGCGAATGCGAGGTGAAAAGCAGGGTTCGCCCCTCGGACTTGAGATTCAGGAGCAAGTCCTTGGCGCGGTCGCGTGCCTTGGGGTCCAGGCCGCTCATCGGCTCGTCGAGGACGTACACATCGCGTTGCGAGAGAAAACAGGCCGCAAGCCCTAGTTTCTGGGTCATACCCTTCGAATACGCGCGGACCGGCTTGTCGAGGGCGGCGGCCTCCAGGTCGAGCGCAGCGAACATTGCGCGAACGCGCTCCTCCTCGTATCGGCGTCCGAACAGACGCAGCATCATCGTTATGAACTCGCGACCGGTGAGAAAGTATGGGGCGGTAAACCGCTCGGGGAGGAACGCAAGACGGGCGCGGGACTGGGGACGGCGGTGCGGAGTGCCGTGGATCTGGATCGAACCTGAATCGAGGTCGCAGAAGTCGAGCAGGCACTTGATCAGGGTGGTCTTGCCGGCGCCGTTCACACCGGCCAGGCCTACGCACTCGCCGGAATGAACGTCGAGATCGATCCCGCGCAGCACTTCGGCGCGACCAAAGCTCTTGCTCACTCCGAGGAATCGGACCGACGGCTCGGGCATAAGGCAGCCCTTCGTGGGGAGGCGTCGATGATAGCGCAAAGACGGCGCCCTTTCACGGTGAAACTCCGGCTGCCGCGTGCAATCGCACCAATACGGTCCAAGTATGCTGCGGCGCGCTTTTCTAGGCTAGAATTCGCCCTTCGCGTAATTCCGAGCAGGACACCGTGGCGACAAGCAATCTGGTCGAAGTCCAGAACGTCACGTTCAGCTACGACGAGCGCGAGGTTCTGAAAGACATCAACCTCGTCGTTCCCCAAGGCAAGGTGGTGGCGATCATGGGTCTGTCCGGCTGCGGGAAAACCACGCTTCTTCGCCTAATCGGCGGAGCGCTTTTCCCCGATCGCGGCGAAGTTCGCGTCGCCGGCCGCGTGGTCAACAAGCTCGGCGATGCCGAGCTTTTCGCCCTGCGGCGCAGGATGGGCATGCTGTTCCAGTTCGGCGCCCTGTTCACGGACATATCCTCGTTCGAAAACGTAGCGTTCCAGATGCGCGAGCACACGAACCTGCCCGAGTCAATCATTCGCGACCTCGCGCTCATGAAGCTGCAGGCGGTGGGCCTGCGCGGAGCCGCGGATCTCATGCCTTCGGAGCTATCCGGCGGTATGGCGCGTCGCGTGGCGCTCGCGCGCTCGATTGCGCTCGACCCGATGCTCATGATGTATGACGAACCCTTCACGGGGCTCGACCCGATTTCCCTCGGAGTCATCGGCCAGCTGATCCGGCGGCTCAACGACTCGCTCGGCGCGACTTCAATCGTCGTGACTCACGATGTGGCCGAGGCGCTCGAGCTGGTCGATTACGTCTACTACATGTCCGCCGGAAAGGTCGAATTTCAAGGCACCCCCGACCAGGTGCGTGCGGCGGGACTTTCGTCGCTTCGCCAGTTCGTCTACGGCGAACCCGATGGGCCGGTCCCGTTCCATTACCCGGCGCCGGACTACCGGCAGGATCTGCTCGCGCAATGACAGGGCGCATCGCCGAGCTCATGCGCGCACTCGGCGCGCGCATCGTGAACAACTGGATCTGGCGTCTCGGGTTCGCCTGCCGATTCCTGTGGTTCACGCTCAAGGAGTCGGGGGCGAGCTTTCGGCGCTTCCATCTCACGATTCGTGAAATTTATTTCACCGGCGTGCTGTCGCTCATCATCATTCTCGTGTCGGGGCTTTTCGTCGGGATGGTCCTGGGCCTGCAGGGTTACGACACGCTGGTGCGGTACGGCTCCTCCGAGGCGCTCGGGGTGCTCGTAAGCCTTTCCCTGGTTCGTGAGCTCGGTCCGGTGGTCGCGGGATTGCTCTTTGCCAGCCGCGCAGGGAGCGCGATCACTGCGGAGATCGGCCTGATGAAGGCGACCGAGCAGCTCTCGGCGATGGAGATGATGGCTGTCGACCCCATCGCCCGCGTGGTGGCGCCCCGCTTTTGGGCCGGGGTGATTTCCATGCCCCTTCTCGCGGCGTTATTTTCCGCGATGGGGGTGTTCGGCGGCTACCTCGTCGGCGTGCGGCTGATAGGCGTCGATGAAGGCTCGTTCTGGTCGCAGATGCAGGCCGCGGTGGATTTTCGCGAGGACGTCCTGAACGGCGTGATCAAGAGCCTGGTTTTCGGCGTGGCAGTGACCTGGATAGCGGTTTATGAGGGGTACGATGCTCCGCCGACTGCCGAAGGCGTGTCCGGCGCGACCACGCGCACGGTGGTCACTTCGTCGCTCGCGATCCTCGCGCTCGACTTTGTACTGACGGCACTGATGTTCAGAGGACACTAAGTCATGATGACGCGCAAAGAGTTGGACCTGTGGGTCGGGATTTTCGCGGTGATCGGCATCGGCGCACTGCTGTTCCTGTCGCTCAAGGTGGCGAACCTCGCTTCCTTTTCGGCGGCGGATTCGTACCAGGTCAACGCCAAGTTCGACAACATCGGCGGGCTGAAGGTCCGCGCACCGGTGAAAAGCGCGGGGGTCGTCGTCGGCCGGGTCGGCGAGATCCGTTTCGACAACGAGAGCTTCGAGGCCGTGGTGGCGCTGAACATCGACGGCCGCTACCAGTTTCCCAAGGACAGCTCCGCGAAGATCCTGACCTCGGGGCTTCTGGGCGAGCAGTACATCGGCCTGTCGCCCGGCGGCGATTCGGTCAACCTCAAAGGCGGCGATACGTTAAAACTCACGCAGTCAGCGGTCGTGCTTGAAAATCTCATCGGTCAGTTCCTGTACAATAAAGCCGCCGAAGGGGACGGCAAAAAGTAAGCAAGGGCTTGAAAGCCGAGCGCGTGGCAAGGGCCAAGAGGCTGTGCGCGGCGCTGCTCCTCGCTGGAACGCTGGGGGGCTGCGCCACTTCGGGGGGCAATCCGGCGGACCCTCTCGAACCGTTCAACCGCGTGATGTTCCGTTTCAACGATGCGGTGGACGGGGCCGTGGCAAAGCCGGTGGCCAAGGGTTACCGCAGCGTCGTGCCGGGATTCTTGCGTACCGGGATTTCCAATTTCTTTTCCAATCTCGAGGACGTCTGGATTTCGGTGAACGATGTGCTGCAAGGCAAGTTCCAGCAGGGCCTCGAGGATTTCACTCGGGTCTTTTTCAATTCGACTTTCGGGATCGCCGGGGTTTTCGACTTCGCGTCCGACGTTGGATTGCAGAAGCACAACGAGGATTTCGGGCAGACATTGGGCTGGTGGGGCGTCGGCAGCGGCGCGTACCTGGTTCTGCCGATCCTGGGTCCGTCCACGGTTCGCGACGGATTCGGATTCCTGGTCGATACCCAGGCCGACCCGGTATGGCGAGTCGGCAATGTTCCCGCGCGCAACACGGCCGTCGGGGTGCGGTTTATCGCGCGCAGGGCCGAATTGCTCGATGCGACCAGCGTGGTCGAGCAGGCCGCGCTCGACAAATACTCGTTCGTGCGCGACGCCTGGATGCAGCGCCGCCGCAACCTAATCTACGACGGCGATCCGCCGCGCGAGCGCGAGGAGCCCGATGATGAACCCAGCAAGTGACCAAAATCCTATGGCCATGAAAATCCCTTTCTACGCGCTCTTTGCATTGCTGATCCCCCTCGCGCACGCTCAGCAGCCTGTTGCGCCCGACGTCCTGGTGAAATCGATCACCGAGGAGGTCGTCGCCATCCTCAAGAAGGACAAGGACATTCAGGCGGGCGACACAAAAAAAGCCGCCGATCTGATCGAGACCAAGGTCGTCCCACACTTCAACTTCGTGCGCATGACCCGGATCGCCATGGGGCGCAACTGGCGGCTCGCCTCGCCGGAGCAGCAAAAGATTCTCGCCGATGAATTCAAGACGCTGCTGGTTCGGACTTATTCGACGGCTATCTCCAATTACCGCGAGCAGCAGATCGAATACAAACCCCTGCGCGCCAAGCCCGAGGACACCGAGGTCACAGTGAGATCCGATGTGAGGCCCTCGGGGTCTTCCCAGCCCGTTTCCATCGACTACGAGATGGAAAAGACTCCCGACGGATGGAAAGTCTATGACGTCAAGGTCGGTGGGGTGAGCTTGGTTACGACCTACCGCGACACCTTCGCCGGCGAGGTTCGCGAGCACGGCGTGGACGGTCTGATCAAATCGCTCACCGCAAAAAACCGACAGCCCGAGCGCTCGAAGGCAGGCAAGGCGTGATCCGTCGAGAGGGCGACTCGCTCATTCTCGCGGGCCCGGTGACGCTGGATACCGTACCGGGGCTGGTCGGGACTGCGGAGGAGCACTTGCGGCAGGGCGTGCGCGTGGTCGACTTCCGAAACGTGACCGAGGTCGATTCCGCCGCGGTAGCCCTGGCCCTGGAGTGGCTGCGTCGGGCCGCAGAGAGCGGGCGCGGATTGCGCCTCGCCAATTTGCCCGTTGCGATGCAGAATCTCGCCAAACTCTACGGAGTCTCCGAGCTGCTACAGTCGGCTTCGAGCTGATCCTTCGCGCGGGCGACCACCGGCATGCCTGCCGCGATCGAAGTCCGCGACGTCCACAAGCGCTTCGGCGAGCAGCTGGCGCTCTCGGGGATCGACCTCGAGATCCGGCAGGGAGAGTTTTTCGGGTTGCTCGGACCCAATGGGGCCGGTAAGACCACCCTGATAAGCGTTCTCGCGGGTCTCGCGCGCCCCGACCGGGGCTCGGCCCGGGTGATGGGCCATGATGTGCGCACCGACTATCGCGCCGCGCGTCGCTCCCTCGGGGTCGTCCCTCAGGAACTGGTATTCGATCCGTTCTTCACCGTGCGCGAGACCTTGCGCTTCCAATCGGGCTATTTCGGAGTGCGCAACAATGGCGCGTGGATCGACGAGGTGATGCGGCACCTCGACCTCGCTTCCAAAGCCGAAGTCAACATGCGCGCGCTCTCGGGCGGGATGAAGCGGCGGGTGCTCGTGGCGCAGGCCCTGGTGCACAAGCCCTCCGTGATCGTGCTCGACGAACCGACCGCGGGCGTCGACGTCGAGCTTCGCCAGGCGTTGTGGCAATTCATCCAACGGCTCAACCGGGACGGCCACACGATCGTCCTGACGACGCACTACCTGGAGGAGGCCGAAGCGCTTTGCGAGCGCATCGCAATGCTGAAACAGGGGCGCGTCGTGGCGCTCGATTCCACCTCCAACCTGCTCAAGCGGGTGCACCACCTGTTTCTTCGCCTGCGTTTGGACGGCGAGCTTCCCGGCGAACTGCGCCCCCTTGAGCACGGCAGCACCGCGGGCGCACACATACTGCGCTTGAAGGGCTACGATGACGTCGAACAGACCCTCGCTTACATCCGCAGGGCCGGCTGCCGCATCGAGGAAATGGAGCTGATGCAGCCCGATCTCGAAGACGCCTTCGTCGACGTGATGCAACGCTCATGAGCGGATTCCCCACGCTGCTGTACAAGGAAGTGCTGCGGTTCTGGAAGGTGAGCGCGCAGACGATCGGCGCGCCGGCGCTCACCGCGGTCCTTTTCCTGTTCATCTTCAGCCACGTCATGGAAGGCCGGGTCCGGATGTACGACGCGGTTCCGTACGCGGCGTTCCTCGTTCCGGGCCTGGTGATGATGTCGGTGCTCCAGAATGCCTTTGCCAACAGCTCATCGTCGCTCGTCCAGTCCAAGATGACAGGCAACATCATATTCGTGCTGCTGCCGCCGCTTGCCTACTGGGAGTTCTTTGCCGCCTACGTACTGGCTGCCGCCGCGCGGGGGATGGTCGTGGGCGCGGCGGTGCTGCTGGTCACGCTGCCTTTCGTCGAAATCGAATTTCGCCACCCGCTGTGGATCGTCGCGTTCGCCTTCTTCGCGAGCGCCGTGCTGGGCTCGCTCGGGATGATCGCGGGAATCTGGGCCGAGAAAATCGACCAGGTCGCCGCCTTCCAGAACTTCTTCATCATGCCCCTCACCTTTCTTTCGGGAGTGTTCTACTCGATTCATTCGCTCCCCGCTTTCTGGCAAGGGCTATCGCATTTCAACCCGTTTTTCTACATGATTGACGGGTTCCGCTACGGTTTTTTCGGCGTTTCGGACGTCCACCCGTTCCGGAGCCTGGCGGTAGTGACGGCTTTTCTGGGCGTGGTTTCCGCGATCACGCTCGCGATGATCAAGAGCGGTTACAGGTTGAGGCACTAGCATGGTGACGCCGGAGCAGGTTCAGAGCTACATCGAGAAGGGGCTGCAGTGCAGCGCGGTGCGCGTCGTGGGCGACGGAGAGCACTTCGAGGCGCTCGTCGTGAGCGAAGCGTTCCGCGGCAAGAGCCGCGTGCAGCGCCATCAGCTCGTCTATGCGGCGCTCGGCGAGCGCATGCGCGGGGAGATTCATGCCCTGTCGATGCGCACGCTCACCCCCGAGGAAGCGGCGGATGGATAAGCTCATCATCCAGGGAGGCGCTCCGCTCTCGGGCGAGATCCGCGTTTCGGGCGCGAAAAATGCGGCGCTCGCGCTCATGTGCGCGGGGTTGCTCACGAGCGAGGAACTCACACTCTCCAACGTGCCGCACCTGAGGGACGTGAGCACCATGCTCCGGCTGCTCGCGCAAATGGGGGTGGAAGTCTCGCTCGACGACCGGCTGGGTCTGTCGCTGAGGGCTGAGCGTCTGTCCGATCCGCTCGCCCCCTACGACCTGGTGAAGACGATGCGCGCTTCGATCCTGGTTCTCGGGCCGCTCCTCGCGCGCTGCGGCGAGGCCCGGGTGTCGCTCCCCGGTGGATGTGCCATCGGGGCGCGCCCGGTGGATTTGCATATCAAGGGACTTGAAGCGCTAGGCGCCGAGATCTCGGTCGAGCAAGGTTATATCTCGGCGAAGGCGAAGCGACTGAAGGCGGCCCGCATCCTGATGGACCTCGTGACCGTCACGGGGACCGAAAACCTGATGATGGCGGCCTGCCTTGCCGCGGGCACGACCACGCTCGAGAATGCCGCGCGCGAGCCCGAAGTGGTGGACCTCGCGCACTGCCTTTCGGCGATGGGCGCACGGATAAGCGGCGCAGGCACCGACACGATTACGATCGAGGGAGTAAAAAGGCTGCACGGGGCGACGCACCGCATCATGGCCGATCGCATCGAGACCGGAACCTTCCTTGCCGCAGCCGCGGCGACGGGAGGGCGCGTCACCCTGCGCGGCACGGATCCCGGAACCCTCGAGGCGGTACTCGAAAAACTTCGAGAGGCGGGCGCTGAGCTGCAAACCGGGTGCGAAACGATTTCCCTCGCCATGCCGAGGAGGCCCAAGGCGGTCAACGTCCGGACCGCTCCGTATCCGGCGTTTCCGACCGACATGCAGGCACAGTTGATGGCGCTCGACGCAGTCGCCGAGGGTACTGCCTCGATCACCGAAACCATTTTCGAGAACCGTTTCATGCATGCCCTGGAAATGCAGCGTCTCGGCGCCGACATCGAGATCTCGGGAAACACGGCTATCGTGCGCGGCGTTCCGAAGTTGCAGGGCGCGACCGTCATGGCGACCGACCTGCGTGCCTCGGCGAGCCTCGTCATCGCAGGTCTCGTCGCAGAGGGTGAGACCCGCGTCGATCGCATCTACCACCTCGATCGCGGTTACGAATGCATCGAGGAGAAGCTCGCGCAACTGGGCGCGCGCATCAAGCGCGTTCATTGAGCCGCGGAGGGCGCCGAAAGACGCTGAAACCGCCCCGGGATTTTTCGGAACATCATGAAAAGTAAGGGTTTCCTCCGCGGCCTTCGCGTTCTTTGCGGTAAAATCCTTTTCTGGACGATTCAACCGTGATCACCCTCGCGCTCTCCAAAGGCCGGATCTTCGATGAAACGCTGCCGCTGCTCGCCGCGGCGGGCATCGAAACGCTCGACAATCCCGACACTTCGCGCAAACTCGTTCTGCGCACGAGCCGCAGCGACCTGCGGCTGCTTATCGTGCGCGCTCCGGACGTTCCCACTTACGTTCAGTACGGCGCGTCCGAACTGGGGATCGCAGGCAAGGACGTTCTCCTCGAGCACGGCGGCGAGGGGCTGTACCAGCCGCTCGACCTCGGCATCGCATCGTGCCGCATGATGGTCGCGGTTCCTGAAGGCTTCGATTATGCGGGCGCGGTGCGCCAGGGCGCGCGTCTGCGCGTGGCGACCAAGTACATGCGGACCGCGCGCGAGCACTTCGCGGCGAAGGGCGTGCACGTCGACCTGATCAGGCTCTACGGTTCGATGGAGCTCGCGCCGCTCGTGGGTCTCGCCGACGCGATCGTCGATCTGGTTTCCAGCGGCGATACCTTGCGCGCCAATCGTTTGCACGCAGTCGAGGAGATCCGGCCGATCAGCGCCCGCCTCATCGTCAATCAGGCGGCGCTCAAGCTCAAACGCGACGCCATCGAGCCGCTCCTCGACCAGTTCGCGAAGGCTGCGGCGACGCATGCCTGAGATCGCCCGTCTCGCGACGACGGACCCTGATTTCGACGCGCGTCTCAAGGCGCTCACCGCGTTCGACACGACCTTCGACCAGAAAGTCGAGGACGACGTCGTAGCCATTCTCGCCGGCGTGCGCGCAAGGGGCGACGCGGCCGTGCTTGAGTACACGGAACGCTTCGACCGGGTCAAAGTTGCACGGGTCGCTGATCTGGAGCTGTCGCGCCGAGAACTCGAAAAGGCGCGCGCGGGATTGAAGCGCGGCGAGCGCGAGGCGCTCGAGCAGGCCGCGGTGCGCATCCGCAAGTATCACGAGCGGCAAGCTGCGAAGTCATGGCAATTCACGGAAGCCGATGGCACGACGCTCGGCCAACGCGTGACGCCGCTCGAGCGTGTCGGAATGTATGTCCCCGGCGGCTTGGCTGCTTATCCTTCGTCGGTGTTGATGAACGCCATTCCGGCCAGGATCGCCGGGGTCCGCGAGCTCATCATGTGCGTACCCACGCCAAACGGAAAATCCAATCCGCTCGTGCTCGCGGCTGCCGCGGTTGCCAAAGTCGATAGATTGTTCACCATCGGCGGCGCTCAGGCGATCGCTGCGCTGGCCTACGGCACGCAGACCATCCCGCAAGTCGACAAGATCGTGGGGCCGGGGAACGCATGGGTTGTGGCGGCAAAGCGCCACGTATTCGGCATGGTCGGCATCGACATGATTTCCGGCCCGACCGAGATTCTGGTCATCTGCGACGGCGAGACCGCGCCCGACTGGATCGCAATGGACCTCTTTTCGCAGGCCGAGCATCACGAGACTTCGCAGGCAATCCTCGTTTCGCCCGATAAAGCATTCCTCGAACGAGTGGATGAGAGCATCGGCCGGTTGCTCGCAGGTATGCCGCGTGCGGAAATCATCGAGAAGTCGCTCGCACGGCGCGGCGCGCTGATCAAAGTGAAAAACCTCGGCGAGGCCTGCGACATCGCCAACCGCATTGCTCCGGAGCACTTGGAGCTCTCGGTGGCCGAACCGAAGAAGTGGCTGAAGAGGATCCGGCACGCCGGCGCGATTTTTCTGGGGCGTTACTCTTCCGAGGCGCTTGGGGACTACTGCGCCGGCCCGAATCACGTGTTGCCGACTTCGCGCACGGCGAGGTTTTCCTCGCCGTTGGGGGTGTACGACTTCCAGAAGCGCTCGAGCATCATCGACGTATCGCGCAAAGGGGCGCAGAAACTGGGCAGGCTCGCCATGACGCTTGCAAACAGTGAAGGATTCCAGGCCCACGCGCGCTCGGCCGAGTTCCGATTGGGAAAGGCGCTCAAGGAAAAGCCGTGAGCGCCGGGCCGGAAAAGGTCATCCGCGACGAGATTCGGGCGCTCTCCGCCTATCACGTCCAGTCGGCGCAGGGCATGGTGAAACTCGACGCGATGGAGAACCCGTACCGGCTGCCGGAGCCGCTGCGGCGCGAGATCGGCGAGATCGTGGCAAACGCCGAGATCAATCGCTATCCGGATCCGACTGCCCCGGCGCTGATGAGGCGCCTGCGCGACGTGATGGGCATCGGGCCGGAGTACGACGTTTTGCTCGGAAACGGTTCCGACGAAATCATTCACATCATCATGCAGTGCGTGGCTCGTCCCGGGGCCGTAGTGCTCGCGCCTCGGCCCGCTTTCTTCATGTTCAGCCAATATGCGCAGTTCGCGGGATTGCCCTACTTCGGCGTGCTCCTCAACCCCGACTTCACGCTCGATACCGGCGCATTTTTGCGCGCCGTGGCCGAGCGCCGGCCTGCGGTCGTGTTCATCGACTACCCCAATAATCCGTCGGGAACTCTGTTCTCGGACGAGGGCATTGCACGGATCATCGCCGCAGCCCCGGGACTGGTGGTGATCGACGAGGCCTATAACCCATTCGCGCGCAAGACCTTTATGGAGCGGCTGGCGGAATTTCCGAACCTCGTGGTCATGCGCACCCTGTCCAAACTCGGGCTCGCCGGCATCCGGCTCGGCTATGCCGTCGGACGGCCCGAGTGGATCCGCGAATTCAACAAGGTGCGCCCGCCTTACAACGTCAACGTGCTGACCCTTCTGGTCGCCGAGCGCGTGCTGGCGCACTACGACGTGCTCGACGCACAGGCGCGGAGCATCAACGAGGAGCGCGTGCGCCTGGGCGGCGAGCTGCGCAAGCTGCCGAAGGTCAGGGTTTTTCCAAGCGACGCGAATTTCATCCTGGTTCGCGTTCCCGACGCCCACCGGGTCTTCGAGGGCATGCGGCGCCGCGGCGTGCTCATCAAGAACCTGCATACCGGCGCGCCGCTGCTCGATCATTGCGTCCGCCTCACCATCGGGACGCCGGAGGAGAATCAGCGATGTCTTGCCGCGTTCGCGGAAGCGCTCGCCGAGGGCTGATTTCGTGTAGGCTATCGCGCTGAAGCTCACCGCAATGCCCCCGCGCTCAGCAACCGCCGACCGCAAGACCACCGAGACGCAGATCGCCCTTTCGGTCAATGTCGACGGCAGCGGACGGGCGAGTATTGCGACGGGCATTCCGTTTTTCGATCACATGCTCGAACAGGTCGCGCGCCACGCGATGCTCGATCTCGATATTCGGGCAAAGGGCGACCTGCAGGTGGACGCGCATCATACGGTCGAGGACATAGGGATCACGCTGGGCCAGGCGGTGGCGCGCGCCGTCGGCGAGAAGAAAGGCATTCTGCGTTACGGGCATGCCTACGTACCGCTCGACGAAGCGCTGTCTCGCGTCGTGATCGATTTCTCCGGCCGGCCGGGCCTCGAGTACCACGTCCAGTTCAAGCGCGCGCTGATCGGCGACTTCGACGTGGACCTGGTGCACGAATTCTTCCAGGGTTTTGCCAACCACGCCCAGGTGACGCTGCATATCGACAACCTGCGTGGGGACAACGCGCACCATCAGTGCGAAACGATGTTCAAGGCGTTCGCGCGGGCCCTGCGCATGGCGCTGGAGCCGGATCCGCGCGCACAAGGGACCATCCCGTCCACGAAGGGCACGCTCTAGGCTCTTTTTCCGACTGACCCTGCAATGCGCGTCGCGGTTGTCGATTACGGCATGGGGAATCTCCACTCGGTTTCCAAGGCGGTGGAGCACGTCGCGCCGCACGCGAGGGTCGAGGTGACATCCGATCCGGCGCGCGTGGCGGGCGCCGACCGAGTCGTATTTCCGGGCCAGGGCGCGATGCCGGATTGCATGCGCGAGCTGGATGCGCGTGGCCTGCGTCCGTCGGTCCTCGACGCCGCCCGCAGCCGGCCGTTTCTGGGAATCTGCATCGGGCTTCAGATGCTCTTCGAACGCAGCGACGAAGGCGATGTGGCCGGACTCGCCCTCTTCCCGGGAACCGTGCGTGGTTTCCCCGCCGAGGCCATGGTCGACCATGAAGGAAACAAGCTCAAGGTTCCTCACATCGGCTGGAACCGCGTGAAACAGTCCGCGTCGCACGCCCTGTGGGCGGGCATCGAGGACGGCACCCGCTTCTATTTCGTCCACAGCTACTTTCCGCAGGCGGGGGAGGCCGCGCTGATACAGGGCACCACCGACTACGGCCTGTCCTTTACCTCCACGGTGGCACGGGATAATGTTTTTGCGGTACAGTTCCACCCGGAAAAGAGCGATATTGCGGGCCTGCGGTTACTCGCCAACTTCCTCAACTGGAATCCCTGAATCTTTCCATCGGCCGTCCGGGTTGCCCCGGACTTTGCGCTGTTTCCCGACTCAATGCTGATCATTCCGGCGCTTGACATCAAGGACGGGCACTGCGTCCGCCTAAAGCAGGGAAAGATGAAGGACGCCACGGTGTTCTCGGAAGATCCCGTCGGCATGGCCCAGCACTGGAAGGCCGAAGGCGCGCGCCGGCTCCATCTGGTCGATCTGAACGGCGCGGCGGCCGGAAAGCCCAAGAACGAGGGCGTCATCCGCGCGATCCTGCAGGCGCTCGGCGATTCCCCGCCGGTGCAACTGGGCGGAGGCATCCGGGACCTGGACACGATCGAGCACTATCTCGACCTCGGGGTCGGCTACATCATCATCGGGACGGCGGCGGTGAAAAACCCAGGCTTCCTGCAGGATGCGTGCACGGCTTTTTCCGGGCACATCATCGTTGCGCTCGACGCCAAGGACGGCAAAGTCGCCGTCGAGGGCTGGTCCAAGATGACCGGTCACGACGTGGTGGACCTCGCGAAGAAATTCCAGGACTATGGCGTCGAGGCGATCATCTACACCGACATCGGGCGCGACGGCATGCTGACGGGAGTGAACGTCGACGCGACGCTGAGGCTCGCGCGGGAGCTGCGCGTTCCGGTGATCGCGAGCGGCGGCCTCACGAGCGTCGAGGACATCAAGGCGCTGTGCAAAATCGAATCCGAAGGAATCGACGGCGTCATTACCGGTCGCGCGATCTATCAGGGCACACTCGATTTCAAGAAAGCCCAGGCCGAAGCCGACAAACTGGGGAAGGGCAGAGGGAAGACGCAGGAGTGAGGGTCGAGGGAACTTCCCTCGGCTTGCGATCTGATCTTTCCAGATCCTCGATCCCGAACCATGCTCGCCAAGCGCATCATTCCCTGTCTCGACGTCGACCGGGGGCGCGTCGTCAAAGGCATCAACTTCGTCGGCCTGCGCGACGCAGGCGACCCGGTCGAGATCGCGCGGCGCTACAACGAGCAGGGCGCGGACGAACTGACGTTCCTCGACATCACCGCGAGCTCTGACGAGCGCGAGCTGATCCTGCACGTCGTCGAGGAGGTCGCTGCGCAGGTGTTCATTCCCCTTACGGTGGGCGGCGGCGTGCGCAGGGTGGAGGACGTGAGGCGCTTGCTCAACGCGGGGGCGGACAAGGTCTCGATCAACACTGCCGCGGTCCAGAACCCGCAACTGGTCGCCGATGCTTCCGGTCGCTACGGCGCCCAGTGCATCGTGGTGGCGATCGACGCCAAACAGGCGAAGCCTGCGGCGAGTTCAGGGATTCGCTGGGAGGTGTTTACCCACGGGGGGCGCCGGCCGGCCGGATTGGACGCGGTCGAATGGGCGCGTAAAATGCAAGAGCTGGGCGCGGGCGAAATCCTGCTCACGAGCATGGACCGCGACGGTACCCGCGAAGGCTTCGATCTCGCGCTCACGCGCGCGGTTGCCGAGGCGGTGGATGTCCCGGTGATCGCGAGCGGAGGCGTCGGCAAGCTCGATCATCTCGCCGAGGGCGTGCTGGAGGGCCGTGCCGACGCGGTTCTCGCTGCAAGTATTTTTCATTTCGGAGAATTCACCGTGCGCGCCGCAAAGGAGCACCTGGCAAAGCGCGGAATCGAAGTCAGGCTTTGAATCGGTGGACGCGATGGCAGAGGACTGGATTGAGAGAGTAAAGTGGGACGAGCACGGCCTCGTCCCCGCGATCGCCCAGGAGATGTCCACGAACAAGGTCCTGACGCTCGCCTGGATGAACCGCGAGGCGCTCGCCAAGACGGCGGCGACCCGCGAAGCGCACTACTGGTCGCGTTCGCGAAAGCGGTTGTGGAAAAAAGGCGAGCAGTCGGGAAACGTGCAGGCGGTGCGCGAGATACGACTCGACTGCGACGAGGACGTGGTGCTGCTCACGGTGGAACAGGGCGGCGGGATCGCCTGCCACACGGGAAGACACAGCTGCTTCTTTCAGAAGCTCGACAACGGGCGCTGGGTGACCGTCGAGCCGGTGATCAGGGATCCGAAGGAAATATACGGACAATGAGCGACATACTCGAGCGGCTGGCGGACGTGGTCGAGTCGCGCAAGGCCGGCGACCCGGAAAAGTCCTACGTGTCGCGGCTGTTCGCGCGCGGGCCCGACGCGATCCTCAAAAAAGTCGGCGAGGAGGCCACCGAAGCGGTAATGGCCGCAAAGGACGGCGACCGACTGCGCATCGTGGGCGAAACTGCCGACCTGTGGTTTCACTGCCTGATCATGCTCGCGCAGTACGGCTTGCGGCCCGCCGACGTGCTCGCCGAACTGCAACGCCGCGAGGGCATTTCCGGGATCGACGAAAAGGCCGCGCGCGCGGACAAGCGGCGCGCAAAGGTCGAGCGGAAATAGGGATGGACGCGGAAAGCTGTATCTTCTGCAAGATCGTCCGGGGAGAGATCTCCAGCGGAAAAATCTACGAGGACGCCGATATTCTCGCCTTCCATGACATCCATCCGCTCGCCCCGGTGCATTTCATGATCATCCCGAAGAAGCACATTGAATCGCTGGCGCATTGCGAGCCGGGCCACCAGGTGATACTGGGCAAGATCCTCGCCATGGCGCCGCGCCTGGCGCGCGAGCAGGGCTCGACAGATGGTTTTCGCGTCATCATCAACACCGGACGTGTGGGCCGGCAGGAGGTGTATCATCTGCACGTCCATGTCATCGGCGGCCCCGACGCATTGGGCCCGATGCTGAAACGCAATTGAAAGGGTAAGCCATGGGTACCTGGAGCATTTGGCACTGGCTGGTCGTGCTGCTGATCGTTCTACTTGTTTTCGGAACGAAGAAGCTGCGTAATATCGGCGCCGACCTGGGCGGGGCTGTACGCGGATTCAAGGACGGCATGAAGGAATCCTCTGCCGACAAGCATTCCGAGAGCGGATCTTCGCCTCAATCCCAGCTGGGTGGCCGCACCATCGAGGGCGAGGTCAAGGACAAGGCCAAGACCTGAAGGGGTCTTTGACCTGATCCGGATGCCGGGAGCGGTCCCGGCTTCTTTTTTGAGCGATTCGTTCACCAGTGTTTGACGTCGGATTCTCCGAGCTGATGGTGATCGCCGTCGTGGCGCTCATCGTCATCGGGCCGGAGCGACTGCCTCGCGTGGCGCGCACAATGGGCCACCTGTTCGGCCGGCTACAACGCTACGTCAACGACGTCAAGGCCGACATCAACCGCGAGATCGAGCTGGACGAGCTGCGCAAATTCAAAAGCACTTTCGAGGACGCCGCGCGCGGCTTCGAAGGAACGGTCAATACGACCGTCGACTCGGTTCAAAGCGAGGTGTCGAAAGCCGAGACGGAGCTCAATAGCTTGACGAAGATCGAGGACACCGCCGCAGCGCCGTCAGGCGCCCCGCAGGCAGCGCCCGCGGGTGCGGCCCCGCAGCCGGGCGAAGTCGGCCGCGAACCGCAAGGGGGCGCCCCCCCGCCACCGGAAAAAACCGCCGTCTGATCGGACGCGAATGAGCACGCAGGATACCTTCATCTCCCATCTGGTCGAACTGCGCGACCGGCTCCTGCGTGCGATCCTTGCGGTGTTCGTCGTGTTCCTGTGCCTGTTTGCCTGGGCGAGGGAGCTCTACGCGTTGCTCGCCAAACCCTTGATTGCGGCGCTCCCTGTCGGCGGCCAAATGATCGCCACCGACGTCGTTGGGGTGTTTCTCGTTCCGGTCAAGGTGGCGTTTCTCGTGGCGTTCGTGATCGCGCTCCCCTATGTCCTCTACCAGGTGTGGGCGTTCGTCGCGCCGGGCTTGTATGTGAACGAGAAGCGCCTGGTGCTGCCCCTGGTGGTCGCGAGCTCGCTCTTGTTTCTGCTGGGAATGTCTTTTGCGTATTTCCTGGTATTCCCGGTCGTTTTCAAGTTCATGGCATCCATCGCCCCGGAAGGCGTCGCGTGGATGACCGACATCGATAAATACCTTTCTTTCGTGCTGACCACCTTCATGGCGTTCGGGGTGACCTTCGAGGTTCCGGTGGTGGTCGTCGTCCTGGTGCGGGTGGGCGTGGTCTCGATAGACAAGCTGAAGGAAATCCGCCCCTACGTGATCGTCGGCGCATTCGTAGTCGGGGCGATATTCACGCCTCCCGACGTCATCTCGCAGGTAATGCTCGCCGTGCCGCTGTGGCTTCTCTACGAGCTTGGCATCGTGTGCGCGCGCATAGTCGGACGTGCTCCCGCTGCGTCCGAAGCACCCGGGGGCGGCGACTAGCGCCGCCGACGTTGCTGCGTCGGGCGTTTGCCGACGGCGACCTGGACATCGACGTCCTTGTTGTCGCGGCGCAGCTTTATCGAAGCAGGCTTCCCCGGGACGAGGGCCGCCACCAGGTTCAGCATCGCGTTCGGATCCTTGACCGGTTTGCCCTCGATCGCAACCAGGATATCGCCGGGCTTCAGCCCCGCCCTTTCGGCGGGTCCACCCCGCAGCACGCCCTCGATCAGGACCCCGGTGGTTGCGCCCAGGCGGAAGGACTCGCCCATTTCCGGAGTGATCTCCCGCGCCTCGACCCCGATCCACCCGCGCGTGACGCCGCCGGTCTGGATGATCTGCTCCATGACGTTCTTGGCGCTCGAGGCGGGGATCGCAAAGCCGATGCCGAGGGACCCTCCCGAGCGCGAGTAGATCGCGGTGTTGATTCCGACAAGATTGCCGGCGGAGTCGATGAGCGCGCCGCCGGAATTTCCCGGATTGATCGCCGCGTCGGTCTGGATGAAATTCTCGAAGGTGTTGATGCCGAGCTGGCTGCGGCCGAGCGCCGAGACGATGCCCATCGTCACGGTCTGTCCCACGCCGAACGGGTTGCCAATGGCAAGCACGACATCGCCGACGCGCAGCGCGTCGGCGTCGCCGAAGGTGATCGCCGGGACCGGCCCGCCTTCGACCTGCAGCACGGCGATGTCCGTTTCCGGATCGGAACCGACGGCTTTCGCCTTGAGTTTCTTGCCGTCGATGAGCGCCACCTCGATCTCGTCGGCGGCCTCGACCACGTGGTGATTGGTGAGAATGTACCCCTTGGGGCTCACGATCACGCCGGAGCCGAGGCTTGCCGCGCGCTGCGGTTCCTCCTCGAGGCGGTCCCCGAAGAAATGCCGGAACAAGGGGTCGTCGAGGAACGGATGGCGCGGCGTCTTGATTTCCTTGCTGGTGAAAATGTTCACGACCGAGGGGACCGCTTTTCTCACCGCGTCGCTGTAGGAGGCCGCGCGCGCGGGAAGGCCGGCTGATGACGCGGCCTGACGCAATTCGACCACCTGGAGTCCGGAGCCGGAGCGACCGAGCCATTCCGGCTTCAGCGTCGTGACGACAAAGAGCACGCTCACCGCGACGGTGGCCGTCTGGGCGAAGATGAGCCAGAGATTGCGCATGGATTGAGCGGGCGGTGCTTCTGCGGAGATCTTGGACGCTCGTCCGCGGCGGCTCACCTGCGCGGTATGCGAGGCGCAACCCGGACTCCCCTGTACCGCGATTATTGCGCAAAACGGCTGGGAAGCGGCAGAGATCGTGAATTCTACATCAGAATCAATAAGTTGGGACAAAAAATTTGGTCTGGCGCGATGCTTTCTGTATAATTTCGCTCTCTCCGACAATGCCTTTCCCAGTCAGGGTTTCCCCATGAGCAATCAATCGCGGGTCAACCGCAAGCGTCGCAGCTTGGTCATCGCGAGTGCCTGTGCGGGCGGTGCATCCGCGCTCGCCACAGCCGTCCCCTTCGCCGCATCGATGTTGCCCTCGGAGCGCGCCGTAGCGCTCGGCGCGCCCGTCGAGGCCGAAATCGGCCAGCTCAATCCCGGGGAAAAGATGACCGTCGAGTGGCGCGGCCAGCCGGTCTGGATCCTTCATCGCACCAAGGAAATGCTCGAAGAGATCGAGCGGACCGACGGCAAGGTCGCCGACCCCAAGAGCGAGCGCAAGAAAGGCGAGCTGACGCCGGAATACGCCCGGAACGAATACCGCTCGATCAAGCCGGAGTATTTGGTTGTAGTCGGAATTTGCTCGCACCTCGGCTGCTCTCCGCAGGATAAGTTCAAACCGGGTCCCGAGGCGTTCGAGAGCCAGTGGACCGGAGGGTTCTATTGTCCTTGCCACGGATCGCTTTTCGACCTTGCGGGTCGTGTCTACAAGAACAAGCCCGCCCCGGACAATCTCAAGGTCCCGCCCTACACCTATCTCTCGGACACCCGGATCCTGATCGGCGAAGACAAGAAGAGGGCATAGAGCGATGGCTGCGGCAGAAAAGCAGGCGGTGACCGGCGCGGGACCCTTCAACGGCCTGCTCACGTGGATCGATCAGCGCTTCCCGCTGATGCAGACCTGGCGCTCGCACCTTTCCGAGTATTACGCGCCGAAGAATTTCAATTTCTGGTACTACTTCGGGTCGCTCGCGCTCTTCGTGCTGGTGATCCAGATCGTCACCGGAATCTTCCTCACCATGAACTACAAGCCGGACGCCGCTCAGGCGTTCGCTTCGGTCGAGTACATCATGCGCGAAGTGCCCTGGGGCTGGTGGATCCGCTACATGCACTCGACGGGCGCCTCCTTTTTCTTCATCTGCGTGTATCTGCACATGTTCCGCGCGATGCTCTACGGGTCCTACCGTAACCCGCGCGAGCTTCTCTGGATCTTCGGCATGCTGATTTTCCTGTGCCTGATGGCCGAGGCCTTCTTCGGCTACCTCCTCCCCTGGGGCCAGATGTCTTACTGGGGCGCGCAGGTGATCGTGAACCTCTTCGATGCGATTCCCGTGATCGGACCCGACCTCGCGATCTGGATCCGCGGCGATTTCGTGGTGTCGGATGCGACGCTCAACCGCTTTTTCGCCTACCACGTGATCGCGGTGCCGCTCGCCCTCCTCGCGCTCGTTGTCGCGCACCTGCTCGCGCTCCACGAGGTTGGTTCGAGCAACCCCGATGGCGTCGAGATCAAGAACGTGAAGGATCCCAAGACCGGCAGGCCGCTCGACGGCATTCCGTTTCACCCCTATTACACCGTGAAGGACACCTTCGGCGTGGTGGTCTTTCTCGTCGTTTTCTCGATGGTCGTGTTCTTTGCGCCGGATGCCGGCGGCTATTTTCTCGAGCACAACAATTTCATCCCCGCTGATCCGCTGAAGACTCCGGCGCACATCGCGCCGGTGTGGTACTTCACGCCGTACTACTCGATCTTGCGCGCCACGACCGATGAGTTCGTATTATGGGTGCTCGCTCCAGGCGTGGTCGCATTCGCGCTTCTTCTCATTTGGAGCATGAAGAAGAGCGCAACAAGGATAGCCGTCGGCGTGATCGCGATCGTGTTGCTCGCCGGCCTCCTGAGCCTCGACGCAAAGGTCTGGGGCGTTGTGTTGATGGCAACCTCGGTGATGATCTTCTTTTTCCTGCCTTGGCTCGACCGGAGCCCGGTCAGGTCGATCCGATACAAGGGGCCGATCACCAAGACGGCGCTCAGCCTCTTCGTGATCGTGTTCTTCGTGCTCGGGTATCTCGGCACCGAATCCGTGACCGAAGGGCGTACCCTCGCCGCGCAAGTCGGCACAGCGGTGTATTTCCTGTTCTTCTTCCTGATGCCGTGGTATTCGAAGATGGATAAGTGCCTGCCCGAGCCAGAGAGGGTCACCTCGAAATGAAGGCGCTCGTAGTTCTCCTCGCGCTAGCCGCGCAGCTTGCGCTCGCCGCGGAGGAGCCGGTCAGATTGGATTCCGCGCCGATCGACCCGCGCGATGTCGCGAGCCTGCAATCGGGCGCCCGCATTTTCGTCAACTACTGCCTGAACTGTCATTCGGCGGGGATGATGCGCTACCACAAGCTGCTCGATCTGGGCCTGACCGAACAGCAGGTCAAGGAGAACCTGCTCTTTACGACCGACAAGATTGGGGAACTGATGAACGTCGCCATGACGAGGAAGGACGCAAAAGAATGGCTCGGCACGGCGCCCCCGGACCTGTCAGTCATCGCCCGCGCCCGTGGCCCGGATTGGCTGTATACGTACATGCGCAGCTTCTACCGGGACCCGGAATCGGCGACCGGCTGGAACAACATGGTGTTCGAGCGCGTCGCCATGCCGCACGTGCTGTGGACGCTCTCCGGGCAACAGGTACAGGAGGAGCGGAAGTTCAAGAACATGGAGCAGGCGGAAGCGGTCGGCAGGCAGCAGAAGAGCGCCTGGAAGATCGATGTACTGACGCCTGACCAGGCCGGCAAGGACGGGGAGCGCTTCATCCTCAAGACGATCAGGACCGAAACGGCGGGATCGCTGTCCCAGATCGACTACGACATCATGGTTCGCGATCTGGTCAACTTCATGACCTGGATGTCCGAGCCCAATCAGATCACGCGCAAGCAGGTCGGCTATGTCGTGATGCTGGTCCTTTTGGTGCTGCTCGTGCTTACGTATCTCCTTTACAAGGAGTTCTGGAAAGACGTGCACTGAGAGAAACCGCCGACGGGGCGCGGCGCGCTCGGCGCCCGCGCCCTTTTCATCTGCACACCGATCCGAATTCCGCGACAAAGGCAAGCAAACATGATGAATCTCTACTCAGGAACCACCTGTCCATTTTCGCAGCGCTGCCGCATCGTGCTGTACGAAAAGGGCATGGATTTTCAAATCATCGACGTGGACATGTACAACAAGCCGGAAGACATTGCGGTGATGAATCCCTACAACCGCCTGCCGGTGCTGGTCGAGCGCGACCTGATCCTCTACGAAGCGAACATCATCAACGAGTACATCGACGAACGCTTTCCGCACCCGCAGCTCATGCCGGCCGATCCCGTGATGCGCGCCCGCGCGCGGTTATTTCTGTTCCAGTTCGAAGTGGAGCTTTTCGCCCACATCGAGGCGCTCGAGAACGGCAACCAGAAGCAGCAGGACCGCGCTCGCCAGCACGTCGCCGACCAGCTCACGCAGATGGCGCCGGTGTTCACCAAACAGAAGTACATGCTGGGCGACGAGTTCTCGATGCTCGATGTGGCGATCAGCCCGCTCTTGTGGCGGCTCGACTACTACGGCGTGACCTTGCCCAAGGCGGCCGCGCCGCTCATGAAGTACGCGGAGCGGCTCTTCTCCCGCCCTGCGTTCATCGAAGCATTGACGCCGTCGGAAAAGGTCATGCGCAAGTGACCGCGCTCGCTCCGAATCCGCAAGCGAGTTCCCCGATTCGCTCATAGTCGCGGTGGCCCGGATGGCCGAGCCCAAGTCCACCAAGCCGTATCTGTTGCGTGCCATGTACGAATGGTGCGTGGACAACGGTTACACGCCCCACATTTCGGTGGTGGTCGACTCCAGGACTCGCGTGCCGATGGAATACGTGCGCAACGGCGAGATCGTTCTCAACGTCGGGCCCGTTGCGGCAAGCCGCCTGCGGATGGGAAACGAACTCATCGAATGCACCGTGCGTTTTTCCGGGGTCGCCAAGGACCTCGTCATTCCGGTCGCGACCGTCGCGGCGATCTACGCCGGAGAAAACGGGCAGGGCATGTCGTTCGAGCCCGAGAAAAAGGAAATGGCAGAGCAGGCGAGCGGCGAAGAAGTCGCAGCTCCGCCCGACCCGAAGGAGCCCCCGAAAACCCGCGGGAAACCGGCGTTGAGGCGGATCAAGTAAGCCGCGGCGCTACGCGGGAGCTCATCGGGGTAGCGGATCGTCGCACACGTATAATGTGTCGCGATGCCGGGTTAGCTCAGTTGGTAGAGCAGCTGATTTGTAATCAGTTGGTCGGGGGTTCGACTCCTCTACCCGGCACCGATTGACAGTGTGTTCTTGTATACAGTCGTACTAGAATAGTCCGGACAGAAATCCTGAATTGAGGGCATCGAGGCAAGATGCGTCGGCCGCCAAGAATCGCAGTCTTGATTGTATTGCTCGTCGGGGCGGCGGTTTGGGTTGCGATCGACTTTCGCGGCCCGGCCGCACCGACTTCGGCAAAAGCGCCAGCATCGGGTGCCTCCCGGGACCCGGAGCAGGCCGCCGCACGCGCATCGGAGGCAAAGCAGCCTGGAATTCCGACCCGCTCGACGTTGGGTAAGTTCGGCGCCGATCCGTTTTCCACGCATTCGTGGTTGCCGCGACGCAAGCCGGCCGTCGTTTCCGAACCGCCGGCTGCCGTCGTGCCGCCGCTGCCGTATCGCTTTGCCGGTCAGTTTCTTCGCGAATCGGGGATCGAAGTGTATGTCGCGCGGGGCGAGGAAATTTTCCCGGTCAAGGAGGGTGACACTCTCGACGGCCAGTACAAGGTCGACTCGGTGAGCGCCACCGAGGTGGGCTTCGTTCACATTCCCTCCGGCACGCGTCAGACCCTGCAGTTCAGTGCGCTCAAGGAAGGGGAGCTCACCGCCCAGGGTGGACCGCCACAGGCGAGAACGCCTGGCCCCGCTCGGGCCTTTCCACCGCCTTCGCCGGTGGCAAAGCTGATCCCGGCGCCCGCTCCGGGAGCTTCCGCTGACAACTCGATACCCGGCAAGACCGCGCCTGCGCAGCTGCGCTGGGAGGGACCGGCGAGCGCGAGGGCGGGTGCGAGCTTCAACGTGTCCTTACGCGTGACCTCGGGCGAGCAGATCCGCGCCGCGCCGATGCAGCTGCGTTTCGACCCGGCTGTCCTCGAAAACGTGTCGGTTCGGCCCGGTCGCTATTTCAGTGCGGAAAAGACGGGGAGTTTCGGCTACCGCGTCAACTCGGACGGCTCGATTTTCGTCGGCGTCTCGAACCAGACTCCCGCTTCGGCCTCCGACGCCGAAATGCTCGTGCTCACTTTCAAATCCATCAAGGCGGCCGCCGCCGCGGAGATCAGCGTCGCCTCGCTCAACCTCCAAGGCGCAGCGGGCCGCACGATCGCATACGGCAGCCTCACTCCTTTCAGGACGACCATCATTCCCTAGATTCACTTTGACGATGGATTGACCGCATTCGGTCGCGGTGTCTTTTCTAGACGACGCCCGACCGGCGGCCGCGAGCGGTAGACTGCTCCGGTGGAATATCCCGGATTCAAGCGGCGTTAACGCTCAGAACGTAGCAATCATCTAGATCCAGGCGGCACGACGTGCCGGAATTGGGCGAAGGGAGACCACAATGCGCGAGCTTGAGTAGATGAGCGCGCAGATGCTGAGTAAGCTTCAGGCGCTGACGCTCCGCCGGCTCTCGGTGTCCCAGCGATTTGCGCTGCTGAGCTTTTTTTGCGTTCTCGCGATCACGGTCCTCGTCTGTGTCGCCTCCAGCGCGGTCCTCCGCCGCCAGCTCGTCGCGCACGACGGGGCCGTCATCGCAGATCTGGCCTCCAGATTGTTCACTTCGAGCGTTCCGGCCCAATTTTTTGCGGAGCCGTCCGGAGCGCCGCCTGCCGGCGCCGAGCGGCTCCGGGAGTTCGCCCGGTCCGAGCAGGTCGTGCGCTTCATGGTGTACGACGCCGACGGATGGGTGCTGTGGTCGGATGACGCTTCGCTCGCCGGCCACCATTTCGGCGAGAACGCGAAGGTCGCCGCCGCTTTGCGCGGCGAGACGATCGCGGAGATGAGCCATCCTGGAGCGGAAGGGCATCACCCGACTCTCCGCGGATTCCCCCGCCTGGAAGAGGTCTACGTGCCGGTGCGCTACCAGTCAAACGGTCCCATCCTCGGCGTCATCGAACTCTACCGAGCGCCCGCGGCGCTGTTCGCAGTCCTCGATCACGGTGTCGTCGTGGTCTGGGTGCTCGGCGGGATCGCGGGCGCTGTCCTTTACTTGACACTCGTTACCGTTGCGTGGAACTGCTACCGCACCCAGATCCGCCTCGAGGGCGAGCTGGCCGAGGCGCGCATCCTCTATGAAACCACCGGACGGTTCGCAGAACTGACAGACGGCGATGCGTTGCTGAAGGCGATCGTGGAGGGCGCGGTCAGCCTCACGCGAGCCTCCTACGGCGGCACCGGCTTTCCGGAAGGCGATGACATGATCATGCATCGACTGGTCGCCCCCGAGCAGAGAAGGGTGGTGCGGCTGAAGATCGCGGAATGCTTGGCTGGCCTGACGTTCACTTCGGGCGCACCGCAGATCGCCAACGACGCTGCCCAAGACCCCCGGGTCAACCGGGCCTCGGCGCGCTCGCTCGGCGTGCGCAACCTGGCCTGCGTGCCGCTGCAGCATCGCGGCCGCGTGATGGGAGTCCTCTTCGTCGGTAACAAGGAAGTCGGCCCGTTCACGGAGCAGGACGTCGTTCGCCTGCGCGCCTTTGCCCACCATGCCGCCGTCGCTTTGGAGAATGCGCGCCTTCTCCGCGAGACGAGGAACACGAAGGAATACCTCGAGAACCTGATCGCGAGCTCGGTGGACGCAATCGTGACGGTGGATCAGCTCGGCCGCATCACCTTCGTGAGCAAGGGTGGGCAGCGCACGTTCGGGTACGACGATGGCGAGCTGATCGGCCGGCCGGTCCGTGCCCTCTGGGCCTGCGGTTCGCGGGACTTCCGGACGTTTCGCACACGGCTCCTCCGCGCCGGCCGGGTGGAGAACTACGAGACCGAGCTGACGATGGGCACGGGCGCGCGGCTCGTCGTGAACATCTCCGCGTCGTTCTTGAGCGGCGCGGCTGGCGAGGTGAGCGCTGTCCTCGCCGTGGTGAAGGACGTCACGTCGCTTCGAAGGCTGCACGAACAGATCGTGCGTTCGGAGCGGCTGGCTGCCGCGGGTCTGCTCGCCGCCGGCGTCGCGCACGAAGTGGGGAACCCGCTGACCTGCATCTCGTCGCTCGCGCAGTTTCTCATGGCGCGAGCCTCCGATCCCGCGATCCGCGAAGGCCTCGAAAGCATCGAAGTCCACGTGGATCGGATCAGTCGGATCGTGCAGGATCTCACGCGGCTGACCCGCCCCGCGCCGGCGACGCTGCGCGAGGCGAGCATCGCGAATCTGGTGGACACCGCGGTGAATCTCGCCCGGCACAATCCCGCGGTCCGGCGCATGAAGATGGACACTGCGGTGGATCCGGCCCTGCCGGCGGTGCGCGTTGCGCCCGACCATCTCGTCCAGGTCTTTCTCAATCTCATCCTCAACGCAGCGGACTCCGGGGGCAATCTGACCATCCGCGCCGTCGGCGCCGGCGGCGCGATCCG
>VBCH01000278.1 GCA_005884455.1 Betaproteobacteria bacterium | reverse complement strand
GGAACGTAGAGGCGGTCATCGTGCAAAGTGGGAGATCCGGTGATCCGGGCCAGCGGATAATCATCGACCTTCGCTTTCCATCGAAGCTCTCCGGTTTCAGCGTCCACGGCGTAGACGTTCGCCGCCAAGTCTCCGAAGTACGCCGTGTAGCCGGTCCCGCTCGGCGCTTTTCCGATCGTGACCGCGCTACGAACTCCGGCCTCGGTCTCCATCATCCAGCGAATACAGCCGGTCTTGGCGTCGAGCGAATAGAGATCGCCTTCCCAGCTGCCGACATACACGCGGCCTGCGAAAACAACCGGCTGCGCGCTCGCCGAAGTCGCGCCGGGAAACCCGAACGCCCACTTCAACTTCAGCTTCGGCACATCCTCAGGCGGCAGGCCCGCGGCGTCGGCGGGCTGGAAGCGAGTGTTCTGGGCGGTGACCGCCCACCCGTTCCAGGAAGGTCCGGAGGCGGCCTTCGCGAAGCCTCTATCCGAGCTTTCACAAAAAGCAGACTTCGGGATCGGATTCTTCATCTCATCGAGAGGCTTTCCGGAGAGATACTCCGCGAGCACGCGGCGCTCCGCGCGGCTTCGTTCCGCTCCCTGCGCGATCATCGCCCCTTTTTCGAGAGCCGTGATGATCTGTTGCGGCGACAGCTGTTTCAAGACGCTGCGGGCGGGCGCACGTTGATCTCCAGCCTCGTGGCATGCCGAGCAATGCGTTTTATAGAGCGCGGCGCCGTCCAGCGCCCAGGCGGGCGCGGAACCGGCAGCGATGCCGGCGCAGCTCGACAGGATATACAAAAGCCGCAATTTCATATTGCCCTCCGAAAAGCGCGGGCTATGACCAAGCTTAATTCTTTTCGTCCGCCATCCATTTGGCGATGACTCTGAGCGAAATGCTGTTCGACAATCCTCCGTCCGGAGGACCGTTGAACACCGTGATTTTGACCGTCTTATCGCCGTACACGCCGTTGTTTTGCTCCGGGCCCGGCGCATTGAAACGGTTGGGAAGCGCTCTGGAGACCGCGGCGGCCGGAACCTTCGCGCGCACCGTTCGGATATCGACGAACGTGGTCGGCACCGGAATATCGTCGACGCGGACGACGGAGTTTCCCACGAATCCGACCCCATTCACGGCAATCTCGAAATCCGGGCTTCCCTCGACGACCACGTAAGGGGCGACTGCGCTGATCTCCGGTTCGGGGGTTTTGGGAATGATCGCGGTTTCGGCAGGTTTCGGTGCGCCGTAGCTCGTCGTATAGCCCAATTGCACGAACCGCCCTCCCTTCATGACGCGCTCGATCTTCTTGGTGTTCCCGATGTTATCGAGCGGATCGGCGCCGAGCACGACCAGATCGGCGTAAGCACCGTCGGCAATCACCCCTACCGTCGGAATCGACGCGGTTTTGCGTCGCCCATTGAGCAATGCGGCGCTCCAGCCCGTCACCGATTGGAGAGCTTGCATGCGCGTGAGACCCGATTCGACCATCATGGCCATTTCCATGTGCAGCGTCAGGCCCGCGATGCCCGAGGAAGGATCGTCCGTGCCTCCGATGATCCTTCCGCCGGCCGCAACCCACTTCTTCAGGAACTGGCCGCACAACCGATAGGCATCGTAAAACTGCTCCCTGTCTTTCGGATCGAGAACCGAAAATGCAGCTTGGTTTTCATATCTCGTCGAGAAGTTTCTGGCCGCGCGCAGCTTGAACAGGGCGCCTTCCGCCAGGTTCCGCGGAAAATAGGCCATCAGCTTTTCATCCCGAAACAGGTTATGGACCTCGACCTCGTGATCGCGAGCCAGGGCGGTCTGCGATCCGAGCTCGTATACGAGCGTCGGATTCAAATAGGTACCCTTCGCAACCGCGTCCTTGATCAGCTGATCGATTCGCGCCTGATCTTTCAGGAACAGCCCCCAGTGGAGGTACTTGCCCTTGTGGAAGTCCTCGAGCTCCTGAGCGGTCATCAGCGCTTCCGCGAATCCCCACAGGTGCTCGACGACGTCCTGGCCTGCACGAACGGACCCGGGGGCGTTCTCGGTGTGCCCGAAGACCATCAGCCCGGCTTCGTGTACCAGCTCCGCGGTCCACTGGTACACCTGCGCATTGCGTTCATTGAAAGAGGGGAGCGCCGCGTAATCCGGTTTTTTCTTCAGCCACTCCCGAACCATGTCCTGCACTTGCTCGCGAGTCATAGCTCCGTTCACCGGCAGCCTGCCGGAAGTGCTGAAGATTCTCGGCGACCTTGCCTCCGGTCTATAAGAGGGCTCCCGTTCCGCGGGCTCGTAGGCGGGATTTCCGGGGACGGCGATCGAGGTCACGCCATAGTTCAGGAACAGCTCTCCCAGCCAAGGGCGGTAGTGCACGTGCATGTCGATCAGACCGGGGACAATGAACTTTCCCGCGGCATCGATGACTTTGGCATCGGCAGGATAAGCCGTGTTTTTGCCTCCTACGGCCTTGATCTTCTCTCCCTCGATCACGATCACTCCGTACGGCATCGGCGCTTTTCCCGTACCGTCGATGATCGTCGCGCCTTTCAGCACGGTGACCTGTCCCGCAGCCACCACCTGAGACCATCCGATCTTCGCATAACCCGCCAACAAAGCCATCCCTAGCCAGCCAAGCAGGCACGTTCTGGTCATTTGGCTCATGACTCTCCTCACCGTCTTTGATTGCAATATCGTTCGACTATACCCGCCGCGCTATTTTCATAAAGTCCCGGCTCGACCGTCGGGGGCGTCAAACCCAGCGGCCATAGGGGGCGCTTCGCCGGGGCTGATGGAAACTGAGATTGGGAAGTCTGTCAGGCTGCCCCTTGGGTCAGATAGGCCACCACAATCGGAACGTTAAGGAGTAGTGACGACAACGAAGGTCTGCTGCTCCGGA
>VBCH01000128.1 GCA_005884455.1 Betaproteobacteria bacterium | reverse complement strand
CGACAGCGCAAGAGCGGACGCGATCAGGCTCACGTCGCGGAGGAGGGTCAGGACCAGCAGGTACGAGAAGAAACCCATCGTCAGCCACGGGAGCATCACCGCCCACGCGCCGCGATCGTCCCGGATCCGGAAACCCTTGGGCAAGAGCCAGAAAAACACCGCGAGCAAGGCTCCGCCCACAATCTGGATGACAGCGTCAAACGGCAGAAGCAGCCGCACGCCGATATAGACATGCAGGAGGGCGAGCAGGAGAACAACGGGGCGTGGGAATTTCATTGAGCGAAAGTGGGGGCGAGGGCCGGCACACGCAAGACCTGCGCGAGCTACTAACTACGCTCCACCAAGCCCTCCTCCGAATCTCAACCCTTGTACGGTCCCTTGACTTCGCCCCAGCCCCACTTCGGCATGGGGGCTTTTTGATCGACGCTGGCTCCGGGCTGTGAGTTGATGACCGCCAGACGCGAGCCCCACTCCAGGTAGCCGACCAGGGCGGAACGGAATTCCGGATCGTCGGGCATGCCGATCTGGTCCGCCGTGTCGAGCAGCAGGCTCACCCACTGGCGCCGCTGCACCTGCGTGAGGTGGCGGTTCAGGTGCCGCTGGATCATGCGCGGATGTCCGCCGAACTGTTCGGAATAGCCGGTCGGCCCTCCGAGGACTTCAGCGAGAAACACGGCGACATGGTGCGGATGGTCGCCGCTCATGTTTGCGAAGATCGGAGCTAGAATCGGGTCGTCCTTGACGCGCTCGTAGAAGCGGCTCATCAGGCGATCCAGAGCCGGCATGCCGCCCAGCCATTCGAAGAGCGTGGGAACGCTTTTATCGGCCACGACAAGCTCTATTGCGTCGAGGCGTTTTTTCCCGCGGCATGGACCGCCAACCCCAGGCATATTGCAATGGCGGCCGCCATCACCGCCGGGACGGCGAAGAAAAACATCCAGGCGAGTATCGCGTTGACGACGAGTGCGACAAGAAAGGAAGCGACGATCGGTCGGATCTGCACGGCGCCGGTTCTCGCCAAGGAGCCGAGCTGCCAGAGCGCCGCTGCCTGCAACAGCAAAAAGGCGCTGATGATGACGCCGAACCCGAAGTAGAAATCCCAATACGTTCTCGCGAACCCTTCCGTTTCGAAGCGATGGGTCTTCATCGCTTCGATGACGGGCAATTCTCCGGGCCCCGCTGCGGGAGTCCACGGCATTCCCGCAGTGTGCCCGGCAAAGTAGAGCAAGGTGATGATCGACGCGATTCGCAGCAGGATCGATGGTTTCATACGGACTCTCCGCGCTTGAAAGAAGACGCCATGGACATCCCGATGGTGTAGCCGATTGCCGGCAGTTTAACCGTCTGGGGACGCAGTGGTACGATTCCGCCTACAAATCTGAAGCAGACGGACGCACGCTGCTTCTCTTTCTACGACTTCTCATCGTGACCCGACATGCGACTTGAATCGAAAACTGCAATCATCGTCGGCGCCGGGCAGGGCCCGGGCACCGGCATGGGCAACGGCCGCGCCACTGCGCTGCGATTCGCGCAGGAAGGCGCGAAAGTCATGTCGGTGGATCGCGAGCTCGGACTGGCGGAGGAAACCGCGGCGCTGGTGCGGCAGGCGGGCGGCGATTGTTTCGCCTTCGAGGCGGACGTCACCAAGGAATCGGCGATGGCGGCGATGATCGCCGAAGCGAAAAGGCGCTGGGGGCGGATCGACGTCCTGCATTACAACGTCGGCGTCAGCATCGGCGGCGGTGACGCGCCGCTACTCGATCTGACCGAGAAGGCCTTCGACAACATCGTCGCCATCAATCTGCGCGGCGCCGTGATGGCCTGCAAGCACGTGGTCCCGGTAATGAGGGAGCAGCGGGCCGGCTGCATCCTGATGATCTCGTCGCTTGCCGCGATCGAGAAGTATCCCTACGTCACCTACAAGGCGACCAAGGCGGCGATGATCGCTTTTGCCGAGCAGGTAGCGATCCAGAACGCGGAATACGGCGTGCGCGCCAACGTGATCCTGCCCGGATTGATGGACACCCCGATGGCGGTGGACACTCGCGCGCGCCAGACCGGCAAGAGCCGGGCCGAAGTCGCCGCGATGCGCGACGCGCGCGTGCCGCTGCGCCGCAAGATGGGCACTGCGTGGGACGTGGCGAACGCCGCACTGTTCCTGGCTTCCGACGAGGCCAACTTCATCACCGGCGTCTCGCTGCTGGTGGACGGCGGCGGCGCGCTGGACATCGGCCACTGAGCTTTCTTCAAGCCAATCGCCTCGGTGTCGCCTCACGGCGACACTTGAGCATCGCGGCTAGGGGATTTCGCCCGCTTCAGCCCGCCACGTTCGCCCGCCCCCGCCCCGCAACGAAGTAAAATTCGCCGATGTTTGATCGCGCTAAATTCTGGCGCTACACCCGCTACACGGTCCTGACGGTCGCGCTGCTCGCGGCCGGGTTCACGTTGTATCTCGATTTCCGCGTGCGCAGCGAGTTCGAGGGCCGGCGCTTCGCGCTGCCGGCGCGGATTTATGCGCGGCCGCTCGAGTTGCACGCGGGTCTGCACATCGCGCAGATCGACGTGGTGCGCGAGTTGCAGGAGGCGGGCTACGGCCAGGGTCCGCGCGAGGGCGACTCCGGCTGGTTCGCGAACGACAACGACTGGCTCGAGGTGGCGGTGCGGCCGTTCGTGTTCTGGGACGGGCTTCAGCCCGCGAAGCGAGTGCGCGTCGCCTTCGACGGCGGCGCGGTGAAGGCGGTGCAGGATGCCGAAGGCCGGGAGCTGCCGCTCGCGCGCCTGGAGCCCTTGGCGATCGGCGGCATCTATCCCGCGAACAACGAGGATCGCGTGCTGGTGCGGCTCTCCGAGGTGCCGAAGCAGATGGTGCAGGCGCTGATCGCGACGGAAGACCGCAATTTCTACGCGCACCACGGTTTCGATCTGCGCGGCATCGCGCGCGCGGCGTTCTCGTTCCTCCGCTTGAAGGGCCTCCAGGGCGGCAGCACGCTGACGCAGCAGCTGGTGAAGAACTTCTTCCTCACCCCCGAGCGCACGCTCTCGCGCAAGGTCACCGAGCTCTTTATGGCGGTGCTCCTGGAAATCCACTACGACAAGGACGAGATCCTCGAGACCTACTTCAACGAGATCTATCTCGGCCAGGACCGCGACCGCGCGATCCACGGCGTGGGCCTCGCCTCGCTCTTCTACTTCGGCAAGACGGTCGAGCATCTCACGCTCGCCGAGAGCGCGCTCCTCGTCGGCATGGTGAAGGGCCCGGCCTTCTACGACCCGTTCCGCAACCCAGAGCGCGCGCTCGAGCGCAGGAACCTCGTCCTGCGCGAGACCAAGGACCGTGGCTTCGCCACCATGGAGGAGTACTCGAAGGCGAGGGCCGCGGACCTCGGCGTCAGCCAGAAAGCCGCGATGGGCACCTCGCCCCACCCGGCCTTCCTCGACCTCGTCCACCGGCAGCTGCGGCGCGACTACGACGAAGCCGATCTGCGCTCCGAAGGCCTGCGCGTCTTCACCACGCTCGCCCCGCGCGTGCAGACCGCGGCGGAGCGCGCGCTCGAGCGCAAGATCGCGCAGTTCGACAGAGGCAAGATCTTCGGCGAGCCGGGCCTCGAAGGCGCGGTGGTGGTCACCGACACCCAGTCGGGCGAGGTGCAGGCGCTGGTCGGCGGACGCGACGTGCGCTTCCGCGGCTTCAACCGCGCGCTGGACGCCGCGCGCCCCGTGGGCTCGCTCCTGAAGCCCGCGATCTACCTTACGGCGCTCGCCGATCCCGCGCACTACACCCTGGTCACGCCGATCGACGACGGGCCCTTCGTGTGGAAGAGCCGCGGCGCGCCGGACTGGGAGCCGACGAACTACGACAAGACCTTCCACGGCGCCGTTCCGCTGCGCTCCGCGCTCGCGCACTCCTACAACGCCGCGACCGCGCGCCTCGGGACCGATATCGGCGTCGAGAAAGTCCTCGCGACCATCAAGCGACTCGGCATCGAGCGCGAGATGCAGCCCTACGCTTCTACGCTCCTCGGCGCGGTCGACCTCTCGCCGCTCGAAGTGGCGCAGATGTACCAGACCATCGCGAGCGGCGGGTTCCGCACGCCCTTGCGCGCGATCCGCGAGGTGACGACCCAGGACGGACGTCCGCTCAAGCGCTACGCGCTCGCGGTGGAGCAGGCGTTCGCGCCCGAGCCCATGTACCTGATCACCGCTGCGATGCAAGGAGTCGTCCGAGAAGGAACCGCGCAGTCGCTCAAGAACTGGGTGCCGCTCGAGACCGCCGTCGCGGGCAAGACCGGAACCACGACCGAGCAGCGCGACGCCTGGTTCGCGGGATTCACAGGCGACCGGCTCGGCATCGTGTGGATCGGCTACGACGACAACCGCGCGGCGCGGCTCTCCGGCGCGGGCGCGGCGCTGCCGGTGTGGGGCGAGATGATGGCGGCGCTCGCTCCCGAGCCGCTCGCGCTTCCCAAGCCGGACGGAATCGAGAACGTGCTCATCGATCCCGAGAGCGGGCTGCGCGCGGATTTCGCCTGCCCGGGGGCCGTGGAGCTGCCGTTCGCTCTAGGCTCGGCGCCTGCGGAGCGCGCTCCCTGCGCTTCGGCCTTGGGCGCCGCGGTCGAAGGAGTGAAGCAGCAGGCGAAGAGCTGGATGCAGCGCCTGTTTGGAAGGTAAAAGCAATTAAAATGGGGCCCGATGAGGACCCTGCTCGCATTCCTGGCGATCGCCGTCGCCGGCTGCGCGACGGTGAGGCAACCCGAGCTCGGCGGGCCCGCTCCGCTGCCCGCTCCCCTGCCCGAGCCCGCTGCCCGCACTGAGAACCTCGCGATCGCGGGGCTCCTGGACGGCGCGCGCGCCGATGCCGCGTCCGGGCGCCTCGTGAACGCTGCGGCTTCGCTCGAGCGCGCGCTGCGCATCGAGCCGCGCAATCCGCGCCTGTGGCAGGAGCTCGCGCGCGTGCGCCTGAAGCAGGGCGACTACGCGCAGGCCGAGAGCACCGCCGCGCGCTCCAACTCCTGGGCGGGGAGCGACAGTGCCCTGCGAGCCGAAAACTGGCGCCTTATCGCGCACGCGCGCGAGGCGCGCGGCGACGCGGAGGGCGCGAAAGGCGCGCTCGAGGCGGCGGAACGGCAGAGGTGAGAGCGGGCCGAGCGTCGCCCAAAAAAAAGGCCGCGGGTCGCGCGGCCAAAGGAATACCTCTTGTTTGGGATTGTTGGAGGTGTTGCCTTCCCTGAGCTGAAGCAGTCGCCGCGAAACGCTAGCGCGCCGCGAGCGCGATCTTCCTGAGGTCCTCGGGGCGCAGGACCGATCTCTTCGCAGCCGCGCGCTCTAGGGCGGCGGCAGTAATCTCGACCGGGCGTCCCGATTCATCGAGGAATCGGAGCACCGAACCGGATGGCAGGACTTGCGGCTTGCCCGCTTCCTGCCACTCGGCCGGCACCGCCACAGCCACGGACTGGCCGCCGGCGAGGGCGTAGACGCGGAGGCTCTCCCATTGGGTGTCGTCGGCGCGCGAGCGCACAGGAAACGCGATCAGGGTCGCGATGAGCAGGGGAATGAAGAGTCGGTGGTCCACGGGCGCTCCTGTCGAATGGCTTGAATGCAGGCTCGAATTGTAGGAACAGGCGAGGGTGGTGTCTGTCGGTCGATTCCCTAGATGGCATCAGGGCAAGCCTTAGGCCGACCGACATGCCACAATCGCGCGAATTTCCCGGACCGAGAAAACCCCATGACCCTCAAACGCCCCAAAGGCCCCGCCGGTACGCTGCTCGTGCTCGAGCACAGCTCGAAGATCCTGAAGGACAACCCCCTGCGCGATCCGCACGTGCGCAAGCTCGGCGTGTGGCTGCCGCCGCAATACGACGAAGGCGGGAAGCGCCGCTTCCCGGTGCTCTACGACCTCGTCGGCTTCACCGGCTCGGGCCTCGCCCACGCCAACTGGAGGCCTTTCGGCGACAACGTCCCGGAGCGCGCGGCGCGGCTTATCCGCGAGGGAAAAATGGGAGCGGCGATCATCGTCTTTCCGGACTGCTTCACGGCGCTCGGCGGCAACCAGTACGTGAACTCCTCCGCGATCGGCGATTACGCGGACTATCTGACGCGCGAGATCGTTCCCTTCGTCGACGGCGAGTTCCGGACGCTGCCGAATCGCGAGCACCGCGGCTGCTTCGGAAAATCATCCGGCGGCTACGGCGCGATCCTCCACGGCATGAAGTACGCGAGGACCTGGGGCGCGGTCGCCGATCACTCCGGCGACGCGTATTTCGATTTCGTCTACTGGCACGACTGGCCGAACACGCTGAACGAGCTCGCGAAGCACCGCCTGCCCATGCGAAAAGCCGGCCCGTACGACGCGCGCCGAGAAGCCGGCCGCAAAGGCCTCGCCGACGGCAAGGACGACGGGCGCATCCGGCGATTCCTCGCGCACGTGTGGAAGAAGGAAAAGCTCGCCATGAAGGAAACCCTCTGCATCATGAACCTCTGCATGGCGGCCACCTACGATCCGGATCCGAAGGCGCCGCTCGGCTTCCGCGTTCCGTTCAACCTCGAATCGGGCGAGGCGATCGAGGAGCGCTGGCGCAATTGGCGCCGGCACGACCCGATCAATCTCGTTACAAGGTACCGCGACAACCTGAAGTCGCTCTCCGGCATCTACATCGACTGCGGCTGGCGCGACCAGTACCACATCCATTACGGATCGCGCATCCTGTCCGCGCGCCTCGCCGCGGCCGGTATCCGGCACCGCTACGAGGAATTCGACGACGACCACTCCGACGTCGATTACCGCATGGACCGGAGCCTGCCGTTTCTCTACAAGGCGCTGAAGCCCTGAGAACAGGGGCCGGACCCTTCAGCGATTTGTCAGGCGGCAAGGACTAGATTCGAACGCGTGCCACAAGTGCGCTGACCGCACCCGCGGAGGAGCCGCATGATTGCCGCCAAAAGGACCGCTGGGAAAAAAATACGGCCGAAGAAAGGCGGTCAGGGCGGTGGCAAGAAGGCAAAGCGCCCGATCGAGCACGTGGTGATCATCGTCAAGGAGAACCACGGTTTCGACAATTACTTCGGCACGTTTCCGGGTGCCAACGGCGCGAAGCTCCCTCGCTCGCCCAATCCCCCGCATCAGGACCCGAACCACAGGCATGACGCGTGGCTGACGCGCAAGACCACGGCCGTAGGCGAGCAGTTCGTCGAGCACGACATTCCCGCCTATTTCGCTTATGCGCGGCAGTTCACGCTGTGCGACAACTACTTCACCGACGTCGCCGGGCCGTCCACGCCCAACCACATCATGCTCATCACGGCGGATTCCCCGATCATCGTCAATCCGCCGCGATACCGGCTACCCGTGGGCGAGCCGCTATTCGACCTGCCGTCGCTGCCGGCTGCGCTTGAGAAAGCCGGATTCACCTGGGGCAACTATGGAGGCTACGCCTTCGACTTCGTCAAGGCGCTGCAGGGCCGGCGGAAATTTGCCTCCGCGCAGTTCAAGCAGGATGCGGCCGCGGGGAAGCTGCCTAACGTTTCCTGGGTCTATGCGCCGCACGACGCGAGCGAGCATCCGCCGGATCCGAACGATGCGGGCAACCCTCTGGTCGGCGATGTCACGCACGGCATGCAGTGGACGGTCGACCAGGTGAACGCCGTCGTGCAAGGCGGACTATGGCCGAAGGCGGCCATCTTCATTACCTGGGACGATTGGGGCGGGTGGCTCGATCACGTGGACCCGCCGAACGTCGAACAATGGAAGCACGACCCGAAGCACCCCGACCGCGACGGCAACCACCCACAGTGGAACGGCACGCAATTCCGCTACGGGTCGCGGGTCGGCTGTCTGGTGTTGAGCTCCTATGCGAAGAGCGGACACCTCTCCAAGGTGCTGCATTCGCACGTAAGCCTGCTGAAATTCTGCGAGACGCTCTTCGGCTTGCCTCCCTTGAACGCCCGCGACGCCAGGGCGGATGACATGTCGGACTGTTTCGACTTCACGCGCCAGCCCGCGGCCCCGCCCACGCGCGCCTGAGACGGGCGAGAGCCAACCGGATCATTTCCTCGCCGCCGCGCTCTGCTATAGCATGAGCGCGTCGAGCAATTCTTCTATGGAATACCGGATCTCCAACGAAAACGGTTTTCTCAGGGCGGAATTGTTCGACCGGGAAACCGCCGACGAGACACGGAAGTTTCTTCAGTCCGTGGTGCTGGCCAGCATCGATCACCGGTGCTCGCGCGTCCTCGTGCACGTGCGCCTGTCGAAGCCCCTGTTCACGTTCGAAGGGCACGGAGTTCTGGGGATCCTAAGGAAGATCGCATCGGATCCGCTGCACAAAATCGCCCTCCTCGGCGATACCGTGGAACTCGGCATGTCTCACGATCCCGTTTCCTTGCTCGGCCGCCAGCAGGGAATCCGTCTTCGCAGCTTTCAAGGGGAGGCGGAAGCCGTTGAGTGGCTGAAGGATCGCCGTCGCGGAGAGGAACCTCGGCAACTAGAACGGTCCTTCGGGCCGCTGCTGAAGCGGCGCGAGGGCGAACGCCGCAAAACCCAGGAATGATCGGCCGTGAGTCCTCGTTGAAAGGGTTGGTGAGGTGATCCACCGGTTCATGCTCCCCCTGCTAGTCCGTATTGACGTATTTATCCGGCACGCGCTCCCATACACGGCACTTGCTCCCCACAGCGCGACGGAAAGCACGGTAGAGCGCGGATTCATCGAAATCTGCGCCTTTGACCACTTCTCGCACAGCGGTGCTCAGCGCGCTGCGCATTTCAGCGCGGAGGTGGTCAACGATTGGCTCGATTTGTATCTGTGTCATGAATATCCCTTCGAAGGCTCTGTGCGGTGCGATTCTTGCGCATGCCGGAAATCAGGCAATGACGGACGTGAACAAGGTGCTGAATACCACGCGCCGCAGAAGTCAGCGAACACTATCTCGTAATCGCCTGTATTTCCTCGGCTACACGATCAGGTGTAAGTTCAATCATGCACTTGAAATGCCCGAGCGGGCACTCGCGCGCGAAACACGGGCTGCATTCGATCCCGGTTCTCACGATGCGGTAG
>VBCH01000127.1 GCA_005884455.1 Betaproteobacteria bacterium | reverse complement strand
GGCATTCATGAATATCGGCCAGGAGAGCCAGGTGATATAGAGCGCCATCGGCAAGAGGAAAAACAGCGTGCCGAAAACGTCGATCCACATCTGCGCGCGGCGCGACAGATTGCCGGCGATCACGTCGATCCGGATATGCTCGTTGTGCCGCAGCGTGTATCCGGAGCAAAGCAGGAAGACCGCGGCGAACAGATACCACTGCAGCTCGAGCCACGCGTTGGAGGCAATCGAGAAAACGTAGCGGGACGTGGCGTTGCCGGCGCTCACCAGCACCATGATGAGCACCAGCCAGTACACGATGTGCCCGATGCGCTCGTTCATCGCATCGATGAGGCGCGATACGGAGAGCAGGAATCTCACTTGGAACTCCTCCGCTTTCTGTAGGCTGACGGCGTCGCGGCCGGGAGGCTCTCGTCCGGGAGGCTCTCGTTATTGTGGATGCTGCTTCTTTCCCCAGGGCGGCGCAGCCCGACCCTGCACGCCGGCTGCGCATTCTCCCCCGGATTTGCGCCTCTTGGCAACGATGGACTTCCAAGGTCCGCCGGAATAAGATTCAGCGGCAAATCTCGTCGTTCCTACTCAGAAGGAGTTTTCATGATTTCCCTCGTTGTCAACGGCAAGACCCGCGAGGTCGGCGCCGCGCCCGGCACGCCCCTCTTGTGGGTGCTGCGCGACTCGCTGCGAATGACCGGCACGAAGTTCGGCTGCGGCATCGCTCAGTGCGGTGCCTGCACCGTGCACCTCGACGGGGTGCCCGTGCGCTCCTGCGTTACGCCGCTGTCTGCCGCGGCCGGCAAGAAGGTGACCACCATCGAGGGGATCGGCGCCACGCGAGCCGGCAAGGCGGTGCAGGCGGCGTGGATGCGGAACGACGTGCCGCAGTGCGGCTACTGCCAGTCCGGCCAGATCATGAGCGCGAGCGCGCTTCTCGCCAAAAACCGCGCGCCGAGCGACGCCGATATCGACGCAGCGATGAGCGGCAACGTCTGCCGCTGCGGGACCTACAACCAGATTCGCACCGCGATCAAGGACGCGGCCGCGAGCGCGAAAGGAGCTTAATCATGCGCGCCAGACCCATGAATGCCTCGCGCCGCGAATTCCTCAAGACCTCCGCGATGGCCGGCGGGGGCCTGATCGTCGCCTTCACCTTGCCGGGCGCGTCCCGGCTCGCTCAGGGCGCCGGAAAGGAAGCGCGGATGAGCGCCTACCTGCGCATCGCGCCGAACAGCGAAATCACGGTCGTGTGCGGCCTCTCGGAGATGGGCCAGGGCGTGCACACCGCGATCCCCATGCTGGTCGCCGAGGAGCTGGACGCCGACTGGTCGCGGGTGCGGGTCGAGCAGGCCGGGGTCGATCAGGCGTTCGCCAATCCGATCTTCGGCATGCAGGCGACCGGCGGATCGACCTCGGTGCGCGGGCACTGGGAGCCGATGCGCAAGGCGGGCGCGACGGCGCGCGCGATGCTGGTCGCCGCGGCCGCGGAAACCTGGAAAGCCGACGCCGCCGAATGCCGCACCGAGCGAGGCATGGTGATCCACAAGAGCGGCAAGAAGCTCTCCTATGGCCAGCTCGCCGAAAAAGCGGCGAAGCTCACGCCGCCGAAGGACGTCAAGCTCAAGGACCCGAAGCAATTCAATCTGCTCGGGAAAAGCGGAACCAAGCGCCTGGATACGGTCGCCAAGTCGACCGGCAGAGCCAAGTTCGGCCTGGACGTCTATCTCCCCGGCATGCTCACCGCGGTGATCGCTTATCCGCCCGTGCCGGGCGGCAAGGCCGCCTCGGTCAACGATGCGAAGGCGAAGGCCGTTCCCGGCGTGCGCCAGGTGGTGCAGATTCCGAGCGGCGTGGCGGTGCTCGCCGACGGCTACTGGGCGGCGAAGCTCGGCCGCGACGCGCTAGAGATCCAGTGGGACCACGGCGCGAATGCCTCGCTCTCCTCCGAGGGCATTTCGAAAATGCTTTCCGCCGGCGCCGCGGCGGGCGGGGCGGTCGGCCGCAACGAAGGCGACGCCAAGGCCGCGACGCCCGCAAAGACGATCCAAGCAGAATACGAAGCGCCGTATCTCTCGCATTCGTGCATGGAACCGCTCAACTGTACCGCCTGGGTGAAAAAGGACGGGGTCGAGATCTGGGCCGGCACGCAGTCCCAAGGACCGGCGCAGGGCATCCTCTCCCAGGTTGCCGGAGTCCAGCCCGGACAAGTTAAGGTCAACACCATGTACCTGGGCGGCGGGTTCGGGCGCCGCTTCGCGCCCGATCCGGTGATCGGCGCGACCGTGCTCTCCAAGATCACCGGCAAGCCGGTCAAGCTCGTCTACAGCCGCGAGGACGACACGCGCGGCTACTTCTACCGTCCGGCCTCGGTGACGAAGATGACTGGCGGCTTGGATGCGAATGGGGTCGCGACGCTCTTCACCGCCAACGTCGCCTCGCCTTCGATCATGGAGGGGTCGCACTTCATGAAGCTGCCCCCCGACGGGGTGGACGAGTTCGGCGTCGAGGGCATCCGCGATTGCCCGTACGACATCCCGAACCTGCACATCGAGTACTCGCGCCAAGAGCCGGGAAATCTCCAGGTCTGGTTCTGGCGCTCGGTCGGGCACTCGCAGAACAGCTTCTTCCTCGAGAGCTTCATCGACGAGATGGCGCACGCGGCAGGCAAGGACCCATTCGAGTTCCGGCGCTCGCTTCTCGGCAAGCAGCCGCGCTACAAAGGAGCGCTCGAGCTCGCCGCGGAGAAGGCCGACTGGGGCAAGCCGCTGCCCGCTGGGGTACACCGCGGCATCGCGGTGGTGTTCTCCTTCGGCAGCTGGTGCGCCGAAGTCGCCGAGGTCTCGGTCGTCTCGGACGGCACGCCGAGGGTGCATCGCGTCGTGGCCGCGGTCGACTGCGGCATGACGGTGAACCCCGACATCGTCAAGCGCCAAATCGAGAGCGCGATCGTGTTCGGGCTCACCGCTGCCCTGTACGGGAAGATCACCTTCAAGGACGGCCGCGTGGAGCAGTCGAATTTCCACGACTACCGGATGCTGCGCATGAACGAGATGCCGAAGGTCGAGGTGCATATCGTGCCGAGCACGGAGGCCCCCGGCGGAATCGGCGAGCCGGGCACGCCGCCGATCGCGCCCGCCGTGGCGAACGCGATGTTCGCGGCGACGGGCAAGCGCATCCGCAAGCTGCCGCTGCTGGGTTGAACGCACGCCGGCGCCTCCTCGCGGCGCTCCTCGCCCTGCTTGCGTTGCCCCGGCGAGTGCTCGCGCAGCCGAGCGTGAATCCCGCGCCGGGAATCGATGCGCGCATGCTCAACACTCCCCAGGGGACGCTGCAAGCTATCCTCAAGGGAGCCGAAATGCGCAGGGGCCGGGTGCGCCTTGAGCTTGCCCAGGTCGCCGACGACGGGCACTCGGTTCCGCTGATCGTGCGCGTCGACAGCCCCATGAGCCAGACGGATCACGTTCGCCGGATCGATCTCGTCTCGGAGAAGAACCCCGTTCCGCTGATCGCGACCTATTTTCTCGGCCCGCAAACGGGTCGCGCCGAGATCGAGTCGCGCGTGCGACTGAACGGCACCCAGAGGGTGACGGCGCTCGCGCAGTTTTCCGACGGCAGCTTCTGGTTCGACGCGACGGATATCGTCGTCAACGAAGCCGCCTGTATCGACGGGAGCTGAGCCGATGACGACGCGAATTCAAGTGCCGCGGCAAGCCCGGCGCGGAGGGCTCATCGAGGTGCGCGTCCTCATTCAGCACCCGATGGAAACCGGCTTCCGCTACGATTCGCTCGGCCGCCAGACGCCGCGCAACGTCATTCACCGCTTCGAATGCCGATACGACGGTGTCGAAGTCTTCCGCGCCGAAATGGGCGCAGGGATCGCCGCCAACCCTTATCTGCGTTTCTTCGTGCGCGCCGAGCGCTCGGGCGACATCGAGTGCCGTTGGGTCGATCAGGAAAACGCTTCCGGGTACGCGAGCGCCCGGGTGACGGTCAACGGGTGACCCGGAATCAGTGCGCAGGCTGGAGCGCGAGGTAGACGAGAAACACGAGGAGCAGCGCACCGGCCACCCACCAGGCCGGGTGGACCCGTCGCTTCCCGATCGCAGGCGCTGCCGCTCCCGCGGCCTTGGCCGCGGGTCCGGCGAGCTTTTCGTTGAACGCAGAGAAGAAGTCGTCGGCCATTTTCCTCGCGACCCCGTCGATCAGGCGCGAGCCGACCTGGGCGAGCTTGCCGCCGACGCTCGCCTTGGCCGAGTAGGTCAAGCGCGTGCCCGCGCCTTCGGCCTTGAGTGAAACCTGCGCGCTGCCCTTGCCGAATCCCGCCGCGCCGCCCGATCCCTCGAAGGACAGCGAATAGGAGGTCGGCGGGTTGAGATCGGAGAGCAGGAGCTTTCCATTGAACTTGGCTTTCACGGGCCCCACCGACGCCACCATGACGACGCGGTACTCGGTATCCGACGCTCTCTCGATCGATTCGCAACCCGCGATGCACGCCTTCAAGACCTCGGGGTCGTTCAGCCCGCGCCAGACCTCGGCCTGCGGAAGGGGGATCAGTTGTTCGCCGGTGATTTCCATGGGACTTCCGTTCCTATATGTGGCACATAGACCCTCTAGGCGGACTGTAGAGCTATTCTAGCGCGATGCTCGGGTAAAATGACGCCGATGGATGCATCCCTTTCGCGACCCGCACGGCGCTTCGGTCCGAGTGCCGCGGTGCTCGCCGCCCTGCTGCTCGGGGGCCCGGCTGCCCTTGCGCAAAGTTGGCCCGCCAAGACCGTGCGCATCGTCGTTCCTTTCGCGCCGGGCGGAACGGCCGACACTCTGGGCCGTCTGGTATCGCAAAAACTGGGCGAGACCTTGAAGGAAAATTTCATCGTCGAGAACCGCGCCGGCGCGGGCGGCGTCATCGGCTCGGAGCTCGTCGCGAAGGCCGCGCCCGACGGGTACACGCTGGTCGTCTCGGGTGTCGCCACGCATTGCATTGCGCCCGCGCTCTCGAAGACCTTCCCGTTCGATCCGCTGCGCGATTTCACCCACATCGCGCTCTTCGGGGGCCCGCCCGGCGTGCTGGTCGTGAACCCCGCGCTGCCGGCGCAAGACCTGAAGCAATTCATCGCCTATGCGAAAAAGGAATCCGGCAAGCTCGCTTACGGTTCTCCGGGCAACGGCACGCAGGGACACTTGATCGCCGAGCAGCTGAAGCAGGTCGCCGGAATCGAGATGACGCACGTGCCCTACAAGGGCGCGAGCCTCGCGGTCGCCGATCTGATCGCGGGCCATGTGCCCGTGACCTTCACGACGCTCACCACCGCAGCGACGCAGATCAAGGCGGGCCGCGCCCGCGCTCTCGCAGTGAGCGCGGCGAAGCGCGTTCCCGAATTTCCGGACGTGCCGACCTTCGCGGAGATGGGCTATCCGGAGCTGACCGCTTCGATCTGGTTTTCGCTCTCGGGCCCGGCGGGCATCGCGCCCGAGATCGTGAGCCGGCTCAATGCCGAGGTGCGGAGCGCGCTACGATCGCCCGAGGTGCGCGAGCGGCTGCGTCCCGAAGGCATCGAGCCCGGCGACCTCGACCCGGGGCAGTTCGCGGCCTTCGTGGCGGCCGAGCTGAAGCGCTGGGGCCCGATCGTTCGCGCCTCGGGCGCCACCGCCGACTGATTTCACGCATTCGACTTGAGGACCAGACCATGCTGACCCAGGAACAAAACGACCAGTTGACGCGCACCGGTCGCGGCACTCTCATGGGAGACCTATTCCGGCGCTATTGGATCCCCGCGCTGCACTCCTGGGAGATCGCGGAACCGGACTGCGCGCCCGTGCGCGTGCAGATCATGGGCGAGAAACTGGTGGCTTTCCGCGACAGCGAGGGGCGCATCGGCGTGATCGACGAATTCTGCGCGCACCGCAGCGTGTCGCTGTGGTTCGGCAGAAACGAGGAGTGCGGCCTGCGCTGCCCCTACCACGGCTGGAAATACGACGTGAACGGCCAGTGCGTGGACCTGCCCTCGGAGCCCGAGGAGTCGGGCATGCGCCGGGGGATCAAGCTGAAGTCCTACCCGGCGATCGAGCGGGGCGACGTGGTGTGGATCTACATGGGGCCGCCCGAGCTGAAGCCTGCGCCGCCCGAGCTCGAGTGGGTGAGGGTGTCTGCCGAGCGGCGCTTCGTTTCCAAGCGCCTGCAGGAGTCCAATTACCTGCAGGCGATCGAGGGCGGGATCGATTCCAGCCACGTGTCCTTCCTGCACTCGGGTGAGCTCGAGACCGATCCGCTTTTCAAGGGCAGCAAGGGCAACCAGTACAACCTGGAGGACCGCATGCCGGTCTTCGAAGTCGTGGATTTCGAGGGCGGGCTTCTCATCGGCGCGCGGCGCAAAGCGGAACACGGCAAATACTATTGGCGCATCACGCCCTGGATCATGCCCTGGCACACGATCATTCCGCCGCGGGCGGGGCATCCTCTCGGAGCGCACGCCTGGGTGCCGATCGACGACGAGCACTGCTGGGCATGGAGCATCAACTATCACCCGGGCCGGGCGTTGAGCGCGCCGGAAGTGAAAGCGATGAGAGAAGGCGCCGGGATCCATGTGAAGTACGTTCCCGGCAGCTTCATTCCGCTCGCGAACAAATCGAACGACTATCTGATCGACCGCATGACGCAGAGGCGCGGCCGCTCCTACAGCGGCGTCGAGGGCATTGCGATGCAGGACGCGTCGCTGCAGGAATCCATGGGCCCGATCCAGGACCGCACCAAGGAGCACCTGTGCATGACCGACAAGGGGATCGTCGGAACGCGAAGCCGCTTGTTGCGTGCAGCTAAGGCGGCGCGCGAGGGCAAGAGTGTGCCGGGACTCGATCCGGCATCGCAGCGGGTGCGCTCTTGTGCGATCGAGCTGCCGGTAGGACAGCACTACAAGGAAGGCGCGAAGCACGGCCTCTTCCCGGAGCTCGACACCGATCCGGTGACGGTCTAGACGCGCGGGCCGCGATTGCCCAGACTCCAGCTCTCCCTCGCCTGCTGGGATTACGACAGAACCCGTGCGCTCGCCGAAGGCAGCGTGCGCCCCGAAGGCATCGACCTCATCTATCACAAGCTCCTCGTCGAGGAGACTTTTTTCAGGATGCTGCGCAACCGCGAGTTCGACGCGGCGGAGATGTCGCTGTCCTCGTATTGCGTGTCGCTCATGCGGGATGATCCGGCGTTCATCGCGATCCCGGTGTTCCCCTCGCGCTTCTTCCGGCACTCGTGCATTTTCGTTTCCACGAAGAGCGGCATCGGCGAGCCGAAGGAGCTTGCCGGCAAGAGAATCGGTGTGCCGGAGTACCAGATGACCGCGCCGGTGTGGATCCGCGGCATGCTGCAGGACGAGTACGGCGTCGAACCCGCGGGCTGCGAGTACTGGACCGGAGGCGAGGAAGAGCCCGGCCGCGACGAGAAGCTCAAGCTCGACCTGCCCGCGAAATTCAGGCTGAAGACCATCGGGCCGAAGCAGACCCTCTCGCAGATGATCGCGGAGGGCGAGATCGACGCCCTGCACACCGCGCGCGCGCCCTCGACCTTCGCGACGCGGCCCGACGCGGTGAAGCGCCTCTTCGAGAACTACGTCGAAATCGAAAAGGCGTATTACCGCAGAACCAGTATCTTCCCCATCATGCACACCGTGGTGATCCGCCGCGAGCTGTACCGGGCGAACCGCTGGATCGCACAGTCATTCCATAAGGCTTTCGTGCAGGCGCAGCGAAGGACCTACGAAACCCTCGCGACCACGATGGCGCTGGCCACGATGCTGCCCTGGCAGGTCGCGCACGTCGAAGAGGCCCGCAGGGAGCTGGGCGAAGACTGGTGGCCCTACGGTTTCGAGCCCAACCGCCACGTGCTGGAAACATTCCTGCGCTACCACCACGAGCAGGGACTCTCCAAGCGCAGGCTCACAGCGGAGGAGCTCTTCGCTCCGGAGACGCTCCAGTCCTTCCGAGTGTGATTCCGGTCTGCTCCATGGCAGGAGGGCGCGCCGGTTGCCAAATGTTACCTTGTTGGGCCGGCCCCATGGCATGTCTCTTGCTCGTAAGTCCTGGAGCCATCTCACAAATCATCCAATGTCCGAACTATCCTATCTTGAGGCGGCAAAGGCGCATGATGGGCTTGCGGTGAGGGGATCCATGCTCTCCACGGAAGAAGACTCGGGCGAATCCGGCTTTCGCTCTTTCCTGTCGCGCTGGCTCGCTCCCGACCGAACCGGCTCGCCTGCCAGTTCGACGCTCAATGACCCGCGCAACGTGAACGTCGTCGGCTTGCGGCGCCGCGTCGCGGTGATCTCCGTGCTCTTTCTCTGCGCGGTCGGTGGAGCGACTTGGTACCTGGTGAACCTGGGACAACAGCGGCTGATCGAGATCAAGGCCCTCGACGTGGCCGAGGTCGTCGCGCGACTCTCCACCAGTTCGCGGTCAGTCTACGCCGAGCGCGTCGTGAACAAGCTGCAGCGCGACAGAATCGGCTACGCATCGGAAACCTACGCGCACGAACCCGGGAACGTGCCCCTGCCCGCCCAGTTCCTCAAGTTCGTGGGCGAGCACGCCAGCAAGGACAACGGGGGCCTCTACCACTACCGCCCCTTGAGCAAATGGAACCTGGCGCAGAACCAGGGATTGGCCGATTCGTTCCAGCGCTGGGCCTGGCAACAGCTCGAGGCCCAGGACCGCGCCGAACCTGCGGGCCCGATCGACTGGAAGCCGGTCTGGCGGATCGAGACTCTCAACGGAGTCAACACGCTGCGATACATGCGCGCGGACCCCGCCGCGAGCACCACCTGCGTCGAGTGCCACAACCGCCTCGAGCAACGTCCGGAAACCATGGCGATGCGGGTAGCGGACGGCAATCCGACCGGGAAAATGTGGAAGCTGCACCAGCTGATGGGCGCCCTCGAGATCAACATTCCGCTCGATCGCGTCGAAGCACGCGCAGAGGAGCACAACCGCCTCACGTTCATGGTCATGCTGGGGCTGTTGCTGTCGGGCATGCTGTGCATCGGATTCCTCGTCATTGCCGACGTGGCGCGTGCGCGCACCCTGACGCGGCAACTCGCCTGGCGGGCGAGCCACGACCCTCTCACCGGGCTCCTGAACCGCAGCCAGTTCGAGCACAGCCTCGGCTATCTGCTCGGCCTCGCCAAAACGGAGGACAGCACGCACGCCATCATGTTCCTCGATCTGGACCAGTTCAAGGTCGTGAACGACACCTGCGGCCACATGGCCGGCGACAGCCTCCTGCTTCAGCTCGGGGCAACGCTCAAGGACAACATTCGCGGGACGGATACTCTTGCGCGCCTCGGTGGCGACGAATTCGGCGTCCTTCTCATGCAGTGCAACGAAAGCAAGGCGTTTGAAATCGCCGAAAAGCTGCGCCAGGCGATCATCGACTTCCGTTTCGTATGGAACCAGAAAGTCTTCGAGATCGGCGTGAGCATCGGGGTGGTCGTCATCAGCAGGGAAAGCGCGAACATCGGCGAGCTGATGAGCGCAGCCGATCTCGCGTGCTACGCCGCGAAGGAGGCGGGAGGCAACAGCGTGCACATCCTGAAGCCGAGCGACTCCGAAGTTTCCCGCCGGCGCGGCGACATGGAATGGGCCGGCCGGATCACGAGCGCGCTCCAGGAAAACAGAATGTACCTGATGATCCAGCCGGCCAAGGCGCTGCGGGGCAATCTGGCGGTAACCGAGTATCAGGAAGTGCTGCTGCGCATGAGCGACGAGAGCGGCAAGCCGGTTCCCACCGATGTGCTCATCAGCGCGGCGGAGCGCTACAACCTGATGCCGAGCAAGCTCGACCGCTGGGTGGTGCAAACCGCCTGCCGTCTCGTGTCCGAGGGCAGGATCGCTGCGGACCCGCGGCGCATCGTCGCGATCAACCTGTCCGGATCTTCGCTCAGCGACGAGGCGTTCCTCAAGTTCGTGCATCAGCAGATCACCGCGTACCGCATCGAGCCGACCGCGATGTGCTTCGAGGTGACAGAGACCGCGGCCATCCGCAATCTCTCGAAAGCGATACATTTCCTGAAGAGCCTGAAGAGCATCGGCTG
>VBCH01000273.1 GCA_005884455.1 Betaproteobacteria bacterium | reverse complement strand
CCGATGCTGGTCGGGTCGCTCGCGATGTCCAGCGCAGCTTTCGCCGCGGGCCCGTGCAACGGCGGAGCGCCAACCACGACGGAGACCAAATGCCTGACCGCGGTTCAGATCCCGGGCAACCCGCTCCGCTCCTTCGACATCAGCTGGGTCAATCCGCATCGCGGTGAATACTATCTAGGCGACCGTTCGAATAAAGGCATCGATGTCATCGATACCAACACCCTCACGTTCAAGCGGACCATTGGTGGTTTCGTGGGCGTCAAGCTCAACGCCGCCGGCACTGCCGTGGATAACAATCACTCCGGCCCCGATGGCGTCGTTTCGCACGGCAGATGGCTCTACGCCGGCGACGGCGACAGCACGCTCAAGGTGATCGATCTTGACGCACCTAACGCCTCCGCTATCACACAGACACTCCCCACCGGCGGCACCACGAGGGTCGACGAAATGGCGCTGACGACGGATGGCGAAATGCTGCTCACGGCAAATAACGCCGAGGACCCGCCGTTCGGGAACCTGTTCGCGGCGAACGGCGACCAGAACTTCAGTTCGGTCCACATGATCACCAAGATCGTAATCGACCCCGCGATCGTCCCGGCCGACGCCGGCCTGTCGATCGAACAGCCAGCGTGGGACCCCACTACCAAGCGCTTCTACGTTTCGGTTCCGATCATCGCAAACAACCCGAAGGGCTGCAATTTCGATGGGACCAAGGGCACCATTACCTGCCACGGGGGGTTGTTGGTCGTTGATCCGACCACGGTCGCTCCGGGGACTACGGTGTTCGGCGCCTTCAATCCAGCCACGCATACCGGGGTCGTGAAGCTTGACGCGTGCGGACCGAACGGTGCTACGGTCGGACCGCATGACAATCTGCTGCTGGGCTGCACCTCGGCCAACAGCCCCAGCGACACGAGCACGCTGGTCATCAATGCGATGATCAAGGGAAACTCCATTAACGTCGGTGGCATTGTCGGCTCGGACGAGGTGTGGTTCAACAAGGGCGATCGGCGCTACTACACGGGCTCCAACCGGCAGTCCGGCGGCGCTGTGCTCGGCGTGATCGACGCGGAAGCCAATCTCCTGATCGAGACCGTCCCACAAGGTTCCGGCTCGCACTCGGTCGCGGCTGACTCCAAGCACAATCTCATCTTCGTCCCGCAAGTCGCGCCTGTTGCAGTAGTCGGCGCGGGCGGCGACACCACGACGGTGGGCGCGGGAATTTGCGGCAGCAACAGCGGTTGCATTGCCATCTACTCCCATCAAGTCGAGCGGGACAGAGACGACCGCGATCGCGATAGCGACAGGGACGATGACGATCACTGAGCAGGATTCCGCGTTATCCGGACTCGTAACGCATAGTTGAGGAAGAAGGGGCCGGGGCCATCCCGGCCTCTTCTTTTTGGGGGTCCGTCGGACCCGGGATTGTGCTATACATACTCACATCGCTATCTTTCATCGCGCGCCGTCCCGTTCTGCCCTCATAAGGAATTCGATATGCTCCGATTCGCAACGGTGCTTATACTCGTCTTGTCCGCCTGTGCCACGACGTCTCAGGCTCCCTCCGCCGCACGCTCGGAGCTGGCGCCGACGGGGAAACTGCGCGTCGGAATCAACGTCCAGAATTTTCTGCTCGTCAACAAGGAGCGTTCCGGCGGGGAGTACAGCGGCATCGCGGTAGATCTGGGCCGCGAGCTCGGCAAGCGGCTCGGCGTTTCCGTCGAGCTCGTCGCCTTCGACACCGCCGGAAAGCTGGCGGACGCGGTGAAATCCGGCGCGTGGGACGTGGCTTTTCTCGGCAACGAGCCCGCGCGCGCGAACGAGATCGCCTTCAGCGCAGCGTATCTGGAGATCGAGGCGGGCTACCTCGTTCCGGCGGACTCGCCGATCCGCACGATCGAGGACGTGGACCGCGAAGGCGTGCGCGTCGCAGTCAGCGCGAAGAGCGCCTACGACCTGTATCTCACCCGCAACCTGCAACGCGCCAAACTCTTCCGCGCGCCGACCGTCGACGCTTCCTACGAATTGTTCGTCAGCGACAGGCTCGATGCGCTCGCCGGGCTCAAGCCCCGCCTCGTGATGGACGCGGAAAAGCTCCCCGGCTCGCGCGTTCTCGAAGGGCGTTTCTCGGCGGTGCAGCAATCGATCGGAACGCCGCAGGGACGCCTCTCCGGCGCGAAGTACCTTCGCGAATTCGCCGAGGACGCAAAGGCCTCGGGCTTCGTCGCCAAGGCGATAGAAAGACACGCGGTGCGCGGCGTTTCCGTGGCGCCGCCGACGCCGGCTTTGTCGGACGGTCTTGATTCGACTCGCGGGCGGTCTGCTTACTGATCGCAGCGCTTCGCGCAAAAATCAGTAGGTGCAACGATCCTCGCAAAATTCCTTCGTCCCGCCGGAGCCCAGGCAATCGTTCATGCACAGGGTATCGATACCTCGAGGGGTCGATGGGGAAGTGCCCTGTTGCGCGGGCTCGGATCGGTTCGGAAAATATGAGCAGCCCGCAACCGCCAACGCGATCAGGATGACGCTTGCACGCACGATATCTCCTTTTTCACCGCCAGAAATTTTCCCCTTGGCCTGACGACGTATTCGCCCGTGCGGGCGACTCGATCGCCATCGGGTCGGCTTACCTTCTGCCTGTGCGGCCTCCACCAAAGGACTCCGGCACCCGAGTCACTCCGTTTACCAGGCCGTCGCCGCCGAAGTACACCACCAGGATTTCCGGCGCGAATCCCTGCGGCTTGAAGCGCCATTCCCAGACTTCGCCTCCGTTCATCTGATACACCAACACCGGCGAATTATATTTTTACGACTGAGCGCGGAGCAATGCTCGAAACGTACCCGTTGAATGTTGGTCTCGATCCGAGTCCCACTGCTCGAGCGAGCCCGCCGCTCAAACGTCCACGGAGGGAGTCAAGACACTTCGTACGCATAAGGCGGGGCCAACACTTAACGAC
>VBCH01000272.1 GCA_005884455.1 Betaproteobacteria bacterium | reverse complement strand
CAGCTTCGACTTGATCCACGGCCCGCTCGGATTGTGGCAATTGGATCACAGCAAAATGGACGAGCCGTTTCGGCGCTTTTATGAAGAGCGCAGGAAAAGCGAAGGAAAATAGTCCGATACGGTCATAATATTTTTCGTATAGCAATTGCCCGGAGATCCGCGCCGGTCGCCGATCTCCGAAAACAAATCTTTCGAATTCAGGCGATCATGCTGCTCGCCGAATTGCTCGCCGCCTCCGAGCGCGTCGCGGGGACGCGCAGCCGCCTCGCGAAAATCGACACGCTCGCGGAATGCCTGCGACGGCTCGATGCGGCGGAAATTGCGCTCGGCACGGCGTATCTCAGCGGCGACACGCGCCAGGGCAGAATCGGAATCGGCTACGCGGCGCTGAAAGACGCGCTCGCTGCGCCGCCCGCAAGCGCGCCCCGCCTCACGCTCGCGCAGGTCGACGAGGCGCTCGCACGCTTCGCGCAGGTCAAGGGAGAAGGCTCCGCCGCCGAGCGGGGGCGCCTGCTCGCGGAGCTTTTCGCGGGCGCGACCGCGCCCGAGCAGGATTTTCTCGCGCGGCTGTTGCTCGGCGAGCTGCGCCAGGGCGCGCTCGAAGGGATCATGCTCGACGCCATCGCGAAAGCGGCGAAGCTGCGGCCTGAGCGGGTGCGGGCGGCAGCGATGCGGGCGGGCGGCCTTCCCGCAGTCGCCGAAGCCGCGCTCACCGAAGGCGAAGCGGGCCTTGCGCGCTTCGCGCTCGAGGTTTTCCAGCCGGTGCAGCCGATGCTCGCTCAACCCGCCGAGAGCGTCGCAGACGCGATCGAACGCTTGGGACCGGCGGCCTTCGAGTGGAAGCTCGACGGCGCGCGCGTGCAGGCGCACAAGGCGGGCGGCGAAATCCGCGTCTATACGCGAAGCCTGAACGAAGTCACCTCCGCCGTGCCCGAAATCGTCGCGGCGCTGCGCGATTGCCCCGCGGGCGAAGCGATCCTCGACGGCGAAGCGATCGCGCTGCAGCCTGAAGGCACGCCCTACCCGTTCCAGGAAACCATGCGCCGCTTCGGGCGCAAGCTCGACGTGGAGGCGTTGCGCGCGACGTATCCGCTCAACGTCTTTTTCTTCGACTGCCTGCTCGCCGAGGGCGAGGACCTCACCGCGAAACCCGCGCGCGAGCGCTTCGACGTCCTCGCGAAGATTCTGCCGGCGAAGATCCTCATCCCGCGCCTTGTCACCGGCGACAGGCAAGCCGCGCAGGCTTTCTACGACGACGCGCTCGCGCGCGGCCATGAAGGCGTCATGGCGAAAGCACTGGACGCCCCGTACGAGGCCGGAAGCCGCGGCGCCGGCTGGCTTAAGATCAAGCAGGCGCACACGCTCGACCTCGCCGTCATCGCGGTCGAATGGGGCAGCGGCCGCCGCAAGGGCTGGCTCAGCAACCTGCACTTGGGCGCGCTCGACCCCGCCACAGGCGGCTTTGTCATGCTCGGCAAGACCTTCAAAGGCATGACCGACAAGATGCTCGCCTGGCAGACCGAACGCCTGCTCGCGCTCGAAACCTCGCGCGATCGCCACGTCTTGCACGTGCGGCCGGAGCTCGTCGCCGAGATTGCGTTCAACGAAATCCAGCAGAGCCCGACTTATCCGGGCGGCTTCGCGCTGCGATTCGCGCGCGTCAAGCGCTACCGCGAGGACAAGATCGCGGGAGAGGCGGATACGATCGAGACGGTGCGGGCCCTGTACGAGCGACAGTTATCCCGACGCGGTCGGTAGACGGCCAGCATGCTCAACGGATGCAGCCGATGCGTTGGGTCGCGACGACCATCTGATCCAGCGTCAGCGTTCCCTGCGCCGGATCGGTGATGTAGTTCTGCGGCCAGAACGCGTTGAAGGCAAGCGCCGTCGTGCTGCGGAAACGCAGGTCGAGCTTCTCATCTGCGGGCGCCGGGAAGTCGGTGCACTCGCTGCCGTCTGCCCCCGTCGGGCAGAACTTGTCGCGGATCCAGTAGCCGATCGGGCCCGAATCGTCGAAGCGCATCACGTTGGCGTCGTTCTTGAATACTTCGAGGACGGCACCGGCACCCGTTGCCGGGTCGGGGTTGAGCTTCGCGTGCAACTCGACGCACACCCATCGGCCCTCGTCGACCGTGAACCCGTTCTTGTGCACCAGCGCGTTCCCGAAGTACGAAGTGCCGTCGTTCGTGGGTGCGGCCATCCACGAGTGCATCGCCATCCAGTAGTTGTAGAAGTCGAACCGCGGATTCGCGCCGCCGGTGCCCCACACGGGCTCGATCGATATCGAGAAGCGATCGTCGCCGTTCGGGCGCTCGCCGGCGTGCGGGCTCGGAAATCGGGCGCTCGGGTTGTAGCCACCGACCCAGACGCCGGAGTGATGCCACGGAGCCCCGGCCTCGTACTTTGCGTACCAGCGAACATAGAGCTCGTCGTGATCCGGCAGTTGCTTGAAGAGGTCGACTGCATCGACCCCACCGCCCGCGCGCAGCGCGAGGGCCATGCCGCTGCTTCCGGGCGCATGATCGGCGACGAGCGTCATCCGCGCGGCGCCTTGCGATTGGTCGTAGCGACTGGTCACGGCGGCGACCGACGCTGCCTCAAAGTCCTCGTACCAGACGACCGCGGGATCGGTGCCGATGCCGACGTCGCCCGGATGCCGCTCCGAGAGCGTTCCGCCGGGCGCCGCGCCATTGCCCGTCGGGGCGCCTACGTTCGCGGTCTCACTTGCGCCGCACCCGCTCAGCGCGATGCCGATCAGGATCGAATGCAGAGCCTTCATGAGAACCACGGTAGCAGACCGGCCGGTCGCGACGCCATTTCCGCGTCGATGCGAGTGTGAAATTCGCCCCCGGCACCGGAAGGCCGCGGGTTGCGCGTGAGGGTGGCGCCGTCGGGGACCGCCGATCGGCTGCGGCTAACCCCTTGCGCCGGTGTTCATGTCCCTGACGACCTCGTAACAGGAGCAGGCCGCGCGTTCCAGGCCGCGACGGTCGAGGATCCTGATCTCGCCGCGGTCGTATGTGATCAGCTTTCTTTTCTGCAGCGCGCGCGCTGCCGTTGTGACGCCGACCCGCCGCACTCCCAGCATGTGGCCCAGAAACGCGTGCGTCAGACGGAATTCGTCCGACCCGACGCGGTCGCGGGTCATGAGCAGCCATCGGGCAAGGCGCGCCTGGACGACGTGGAAGCGGTTGCAGGCGGCCGTTTGAGCGATCTGGGCCATCAATGCGCGCGTATAGCGGCCGATCTCGTGCTGCAGTTGTGGGCTTTTCCGGACTTCCCGGGAGAAGCGCGCCGACTTCATCCGCATCGCGGTTCCCGCACCCTGCACCAGCGCGCGAACGGGCGAAACGTCCGTTCCCAAAGACAGCGGAACGCCGACCATGCCCTCGCGGCCGACCATGCCGACTTCGAGGGCCAGATGACCCTCGACCACCGTCAACAAGGAGACGAGCGAGTCGCCGGGAAAGTAGACGTGCCTGATCCGCTCACCCGGCTCGTGCAGGATTTCACCGAAAGTCAACGCGACCGATTCGAGACCCGTGAGCAGGCGCTGATACTGCTTGCGCGGCAAGGCGGCAAGCATGCTGTTTGCGACGGATGCCCGCTTTGCGATTTGCATGGAGTTCTCTCGTATCCGGGGACCGGGGGGACTGCAAGAGTAGCGTGAACAGCACGGATGGTATGTACGTCAGCACACAGAGGTGCTCTGAGATCGGTCGCACTCGCGACCTCATCGATTGTCGGTGATCAGACCGCCGTCTTGTCGGGGAGCAGGCGATCCGTTTCCCTTTTGACCACCGCGTAGCACTCGCACACCCGCTCTTCCAGACCCGGCCGGTCCAGCACCACGATGTGCCCGCGGTTGTACTGAATCACCCCGGACGATTGCAGCTTGCCGGCCGCCTCCGTGACGCCCTCGCGGCGCACTCCCAGCATGTTCGCGATCAGTTCCTGCGTCATGTGCAGCTCGCTCGAGCGCAGGCGGTCCAGGCTCAACAGCAGCCAGCGGGCCAACTGCTGCTCCACCGAGTGATGCCGGTTGCAGACGGCGGTCTGCGCCATCTGCGTGATCAGCGCCTGGGTGTAGCGCAGCAGCAGATGCTGCAACGGTCCACCGTGCTCGAATTCCCTTTTCAGGATTTTCGACGGGAGCCGGTACGCGTTGCCGGCGCTTTGCACTACCGCCCGGCTGGACGTGGATTCCCCGCCCATGAACAGCGCGACGCCGACAAGGCCCTCGTAGCCCACGACCGCGATCTCCGCCGAGGCTCCGCTTTTCATGACGTAGAGGAGCGACACGATGCAATCGGTGGGGAAATACACGTAGTCCAGTTTGGCGTCGGACTCGTACACCGCCATGCCGAGCGGCAGCGGCAC
>VBCH01000126.1 GCA_005884455.1 Betaproteobacteria bacterium | reverse complement strand
CGCGCGCTTTTTCCTCCGGCGCCGCGTCGATCTGGTCGTAGTTCTTCGCCTCCCCGCCGTACTTCTTCGACAGCACGTGCGTCATCGCCGCCGTCAGCGTCGTCTTGCCGTGGTCCACGTGTCCGATCGTCCCCACGTTCACGTGCGGCTTGGTACGCTCAAATTTACCCTTGGACATGATTCGACTCCGTCATTTCTTTTCGTTTTTGCCGGTGATCTTGCTGATGACGCCCTCGGCAATCTGCTTGGGCGCTTCCGCGTAATGCTTGAACTCCATCGTATAGGTCGCGCGGCCCTGAGTCAGCGAGCGCAAATGCGTCGAATATTGGAACATCTCCGCGAGCGGCACTTCGGCGCGAATCACCTTGCCGGCGCCGAGGTCTTCCATTCCCTGGAGCGTGGCGCGGCGCGACGACAGGTCGCCCATGACGTCGCCCATTTTTTCCTCGGGAGTCTCGACTTCCACCGCCATGATCGGCTCGAGCAAAACAGGGTTGGCCTTGCGCATGCCGTCCTTGAAAGCGAAAATCGCCGCCATCTTGAACGCGTTCTCGTTCGAGTCCACTTCGTGGTAGGAGCCGTCGAACAGCGTCGCCTTGACGTCCACGACGGGAAAACCGGCGAGCACTCCGTCCTGCAGCGCCTCGTCGATTCCTTTCTTCACGGCCGGGATGTACTCCTTGGGTACCCGGCCTCCCTTGATCCCGTCGACGAACTCGTAGCCCGTACCCGGGGGTTGCGGATCGAGCTTCAACTTCACGTGACCGTATTGGCCGCGCCCACCGGACTGGCGGATGAACTTGCCTTCCTGCTCCACCGACTTTCTCATGGTCTCGCGATACGCGACTTGCGGCGCGCCGACATTGGCCTCCACGCTGAACTCGCGCTTCATGCGGTCCACGATGATCTCCAGGTGCAGCTCGCCCATGCCGGAGATGATGGTCTGGCCCGATTCCTCGTCGGTGTGGACGCGGAAGGACGGGTCCTCTTGAGCCAGGCGATGGAGCGCTACGCCCATTTTCTCCTGGTCGGCCTTGGTCTTGGGCTCGACGGCGACGTGGATCACCGGTTCGGGGAACACCATCTTCTCGAGGATGATGACCTCGTCCGGATCGCACAGGGTCTCACCGGTCGTGACGTCCTTCAGACCCACCGCAGCGGCGATGTCTCCCGCGCGCACTTCCTTGATCTCGTCGCGCTGGTTGGCGTGCATCTGCAGCAGGCGCCCGATGCGTTCTTTTCTGCCGCGCACCGAGGTGTAGACCGTGTCGCCCGAATTCAGCACGCCCGAATAGACGCGGAAGAACGTGAGCTGGCCGACATAAGGATCGGTCATGATCTTGAACGCGAGCGCCGAGAACGGCTCCTCGTCGCCGGGCTTGCGCGCGTTGGGCTTTCCGTCCTCGTCCTGGCCCTGGACGGGCGGAATGTCCACCGGCGCAGGCAGATAATCGATCACGGCATCGAGCATCGCCTGAACGCCCTTGTTCTTGAACGCGGAACCGCACAGCATCGGGACGATCTGGTTCTTGATGGTGCGGATGCGCAGCCCCTTCTTGATGTCTTCGTTCGAGAGATTGTGGCCCTCGAGGTACTTGTGCATGAGGTCATCGTTGGCCTCGGCGGCCGCCTCGACCATTTTTTCCCGCCATTTCTTTGCCTCTTCGAGAAGATTGGCGGGGACGTCGCGAGTCTCGAACTTCATGCCCTGGGTAGAGTCGTCCCAGTAGATCGCCTTCATGCGCACGAGATCGATTACACCCTCGAATTTTTCTTCGGCCCCGATGGGGATTTGAATCGGAACCGGATTGCCCTTCAAGCGCGTCTGGATGTGTCCATAGGACTTGAAGAAGTCCGCCCCCTGCCGGTCCATCTTGTTGATGAACGCAAGGCGCGGCACGCCGTACTTGTTCGCCTGGCGCCATACGGTCTCCGATTGCGGCTGGACCCCGGCGACCGCGTCGTACACCATGCACGCGCCGTCGAGCACGCGCATCGAGCGCTCGACTTCGATGGTGAAGTCGACGTGGCCGGGCGTGTCGATGATGTTGATGCGGTGCTCGGGCATGTTGTTGTCCATGCCCTTCCAGAAGCAGGTCGTCGCCGCCGACGTGATGGTGATGCCGCGCTCGCGCTCCTGCTCCATCCAGTCCATGACCGTCGCGCCGTCGTGCACCTCGCCCATCTTGTGGGAAACGCCGGTATAGAAAAGGATGCGCTCCGTGGTCGTGGTCTTACCGGCATCGATGTGCGCGCTGATGCCGATGTTGCGGTAACGGTCGATGGGGGTCTTGCGGGCCACTTGCAGCACCTGGAATTCCTAGAACCGGTAATGGGCGAAGGCCTTGTTGGCCTCGGCCATGCGGTGAACTTCCTCGCGCTTCTTCATGGCGCCGCCGCGGCCCTCGGCCGCCTCCATCAGCTCGCCTGCGAGGCGCGCGTCCATGGACTTCTCGCCGCGCTTCTGCGCCGCCTCACGGATCCAGCGCATCGAAAGCGCAGCGCGGCGCACCGGACGCACTTCGACCGGCACCTGGTAGTTGGCGCCGCCCACGCGGCGGCTTTTCACTTCCACCATGGGCTTCACGTTCTGCACCGCCTGGCTGAACACTTCGAGCGGGTCCTTGCCGCTCTTCGACTTGATCGTGTCGAAAGCGTCGTACACGATATGCTCGGCCACCGATTTCTTCCCGCGGGTCATGAGGACGTTGACGAACTTGGCGACGTCGGCATTGCCGTACTTCGGATCGGGCAGGATCTCGCGCTTGGGGACTTCTCTGCGTCGGGGCATGGGAGACTCCGGAACTCAGGCCGCCTTGGGTTTCTTCGCGCCGTACTTGGATCGGCCCTGCTTGCGGTCCTTGACGCCCTGGGTATCGAGGCTGCCGCGCACGATGTGGTAGCGCACGCCCGGCAGGTCTTTCACCCGACCTCCGCGGATCAGCACGACCGAGTGCTCCTGCAGGTTGTGGCCTTCCCCACCGATGTAGCTGATCACCTCGAACCCGTTGGTGAGGCGCACCTTTGCGACCTTGCGAAGGGCCGAGTTCGGCTTCTTCGGCGTGGTGGTATAGACGCGCGTGCACACGCCGCGCTTCTGCGGCGAGCCGGCGAGCGCGGGAACCTTGCTCTTGGCGGGCAAGCGAGTCCGCGCATTACGCACCAACTGGTTGACTGTCGGCATTATTTGCGTTCCAAAAAAGACCGGGACGGCCCGTCTGCGAAAAACGGCCGCCCCGCGCAGTTCGAAGAGGCGGGATTCTAGCGGGAAAAGCAGTCAATGGTCAACAAGTTATCTCGATTTCTCGTGCGTCAGTTGAGTCAGCGGCCCCCCGTGTGAACGACCCGCTCGTCGAGCTTTGCGCCGGATCGATGTTGCCTGTCAATTCCGGGTAGCATTGGACACGCTTCGAAGGGCTTTACGCCGCGGATCATTCGATGACCAGCCCCTTGTTTCAGCCCATCCAGTTGCGCGGCCTCGCGCTCGAGAACCGCATCATGGTATCGCCCATGTGCCAGTATTCCGCGGTCGACGGCAGCATGACCGACTGGCATCTCGCGCACCTGGGGATGCTCGCCAATTCCGGCGCGGCGCTCCTGTGCTTCGAGATGACCGATGTCGAGCCGATCGGCCGCATCACCCCGGGCTGCTCGGGCCTGTATTCCCACGCAAACGAGTCGGCGCTCGAGCGCGTGGTGAAGCTGTGCCGCGCCCACGGGCAGGCAAAGCTCGGCATCCAGCTTGCCCACGCGGGCCGCAAGGCGTCGACGGCCGCGCCCTGGGATGCCCGCAAGTCGCTCCGCCCCGAGGAGGGCGGCTGGCAGCCGGTCGCGCCCTCAGCGATCCCCATGGGCGAGGGCGAACTGGTCCCGCGCGCCCTCACCCGCGCTGAGATCAAGGTGCTCGTCGAGAGATTCGCCGATTCGACGCGCCGTGCAGAGCGGGTAGGGTTCGATGCGATCGAGCTGCACTCGGCTCACGGTTATCTCATGCACGAGTTCCTGTCGCCGCTCTCGAACCGGCGCGACGACGAGTACGGCGGCTCGCTCGGCAACCGCATGCGCTTTCCGCTGGAGGTCTTTGCCGCCGTGCGTGCGGCGTGGCCGGAAGGGAAGCCCCTCGGAGTACGCATCTCGTGCACCGACTGGATCGAGGGCGGATGGGACCTCGAGCAGTCCGTTGCGTTCGCGCGGGAATTGAAGAACCTCGGATGCGATTGGATCGATTGCTCGAGCGGCGGGCTGATGAAGAACCAGGTGATCCCCGTCGGCCCCGGCTATCAGGTGCCCTTCGCCGAGCGCATCCGCATGGACGCCGGCATCATAACCATTGCGATCGGCCTGATCACCGGAGCGGGACAGGCGGAGAGAATCGTCGCCGAAGGCAAGGCCGACATGGTTGCCCTCGCGCGCGGCTTTCTCTGGGATCCCCGTTGGGCCTGGCACGCTGCGCAAGAACTGGGCGCGACGCCGCGCATCCCGCCGCAATACCTGCGCGCGCGTCCCGCAGCCCGCGTGGATGTTTTCGGCGAACGCCAGCGGAGCAGGGCCTGAAGGCGGAGAGCTCGATGGGCGCCAAGAAGTATCCGAACAAGCCGCAGGATCCGAACGAGGAGCTGCGGCGATGGGAAGAGCGGTTCGAGAGCCTCATCGAACTCTCCTCCGAGTGGTATTGGGAGCAGGACGAAGACTGCCGTTTCACCCTGGTGACGGGCAGCTCCGCGGAACACGGCAGCCTAGACACGAAGAAATTCCTCGGGACCTACCGCTGGGACCGCGGCGCGGTTCCGGTAGGTGACGGCGGCAGCTGGGATAAGCACAAGGCGGCGTTGAAGGCAAGACAGCCGTTTACCGACTTTCTCTTCAAGCGCCCGGATTCAAAGGGCGGGATGCGGTGCATCAGCACGAGCGGGCAGCCGATGGTCGACGCCAAAGGCCGATTCCGGGGCTATCGTGGCATCGCCAAGGACATCACCGAGACCGGGCGCGCGCAGGAATTGCAAAGTCTAGAGCACTCGGTATCGCACTCGATTGCCGAGGCCGAGAGCGTCACGGCGGCGATGACGGCAGCGATCCGCGCCATATGCGAAACGGAAGGCTGGGAGTGCGGCCGATATTTCCGCCCGGACAGCGAAGCCGGCGTGCTGCGCTTCGGCGAGTCCTGGGGGATCCAGGATCCGGCGATCCAGGAGTTCCTCGAGCGGTCGCGCGAAATCGTCTACAGGCCGGGTGTCGGGTTGATGGGCCGAGTGTGGCAGTCGGGACAGCCGTTGTGGGTCCCCGACCTCACCCGAGACTCCCGCGCACAGCGGGCGGCTTCTAGCGCTGATGCCGGGATACGCGGCGGATTTGTCTTTCCGGTCAGATCCGAAGGCAAGGTGGTCGGCGTCCTCGGTTTCAACAGCCGCCAGGTCCGCGAAACGGACGAGGGACTGCTGAAGGCAATACTAGTGATCGGGAGCCAGATCGGCCAATTCTTGGAGCGCAAGCGCGCGGAAGAAGAGGAGCGCCGGTTCCGCGCCGCGATGGACGCTTCGGCGGACCTCATGCTTCTCATCGACCCGACCAGCCTCCTTTATGTCGACGTCAACGACGCGGCATGCCGGGCATTGGGCTACAGCCGGGAGGAGTTGCTGACGATGAGTCCGGCAGACATTTTTTCAACGTCTCGCGGGGAACTCACTCGACTCTACGAGCGAATGATCACGGGAGAGCTGATTGCGCCGACGGTAAAGGGCTATTACCGTCGGAAGGATGGGTCGCAGCTCCCCGTCGAGGCGTATCCCCGCGCTGTACGCACCGGGGAAGGGCACGTCATTGTTTCAATCGCGCGGGACGTCAGCGATCGCCTCGCCGCCGAGGAGACGCTGCGCCGGTTCCGTGTTGCCATGGACAACTCGGCGGACATGATCGTGCTGATCGACCGCGCCACCATGCGATTCGTGGACGTCAACGAAACTTCATGCAGATTGCTCGGTTACTCCCGAGAAGAATTGCTCAAGATGGGTCCGCAGGATGTGCTCCCAACGAGCCGGAAGGAGCTCGAGGGCGCCTATGACGAGTTCATCCAGAATCCTTCCCACATCACCGGCATGCACAGCCACTACCGGTGTAAGGACGGCTCCACGTTTCCGTTCGAATCGACGCGCCACGTGCTGCGCTCGGGGGACACGTACATCATCGCGGCCATCTCGCGGGACATCAGGGAGCGCCTCGCCTCGGAGCATGCGCTGCGCGAGAGTGAAGAGCGTTTTCGCAGCCTGACCAAGCTTTCCACCGACATGTACTGGGAGCAGGACGATCAATTCCGCTTCACCTCGATGTCCGGAACCGGCTCGCAGCGGGTAAACACGCTCACCCTCCAATCCATCATCGGCAAGAAGCGTTGGGAGCAGAACTACATCAACATGACGGCCGACCAATGGGCGGAACACATTGCCCTTCTCGAAGCGCACAAGCCGTTCCGAGACGTGGAACTGTGCCGACCTGACGAATCGGGCAAGAAGGTCTGGATCAGCATCGCCGGCGAGCCCGTGTTCGACTCATCCGGCGTCTTCAAGGGCTATCGCGGCGTAGGCAAGGACATCACCGAGCGCAAGGAGAACGAGGAGCATATCCAGTTCCTTGCCAACCACGACGCCCTGACCTCGCTTCCCAACCGGGGCATGTTCAGCGAGGTACTGAACCTCGCGATCCAGAACGCGCGCCGCTACGACCGCAATTTCGCCGTGCTGTTCATCGACCTCGACCGCTTCAAGAACATCAACGACACCCTAGGCCACGAGGCCGGGGACAGGCTGCTTCAGGAGATGGGAGCCCGCCTCACCCAGACGGTGCGCGCGAGCGACGTTGTTGCGCGTCTGGGCGGCGACGAGTTCGTGGTCCTGGTCCAGGAAGTGAGCGAAGCCAGGCAGGTCGAGGCGGTGGCGCGCAAGGTCCTTTCCACCCTCGTCAAGCCGATGGTGATTCAAAGACAGGAATGCCGGGTGACGGCGAGCATCGGCATCTGCATGTTCCCGGCCGAGGCGCAGGACGAGCACGCCTTGATGAAGAACGCCGACATCGCCATGTACCGCGCGAAGGAGGACGGCAAGAACAACTACAAGTTCTACTCAGAGGAGATGAACGTCCATTCCTTCGAGCGGCTGGCGCTCGAGACGAGTCTGCGCCGGGGCCTGGAGCGCAACGAGTTCTTCCTGCACTACCAAGCAAAGCTGGATCTCAATACAGAGCAAATCACCGGCGTGGAGGCGCTGGTGCGCTGGCAGCACCCCGATCTCGGCATGGTGCCGCCGGCCCAGTTCATCCCGCTCGCAGAGGAAACCGGGCTCATCGTGCCGCTCGGAAAATGGGTGCTGCACACAGCATGCGCGCAGAGCGTCGCCTGGCTGCGGGAAGGCCTTCCGCCGCTGCACATGGCCGTGAACCTCTCGGCACGCCAGTTCGCCGACGAAGACCTCGTCAAGGATATCGCGGCTGCGCTCGAGAGTAGCGGGATGAAACCCGAGCTGCTGGAGCTGGAACTCACCGAAGACTATGTGATAGAGAACGCCGAACGGGCGGGCAAAGTTCTCGCCGAAATCAAGAAGATGGGCGTGCGCCTGGCCATCGACGATTTCGGAGTCGGCTATTCATCGCTCATGCACCTGAAGCGCTTCCCGATCGACACGCTCAAGGTGGATCGCTCCTTCATCCGCGATCTTCCGCAGAACACCGAGGACAAAGCGCTCACCGAGGCGATCATCGCGATGGGCAAGAGCCTCAACCTCACCGTCGTGGCCGAAGGGGTCGAGACGCAGGAGCAGCAGACCTTCCTCCGCGACCACGCCTGCGACGAGATGCAGGGTTTCTTTTTCAGCAGGCCCATTCCGAGCGGCGAGTTCGCCGAGCTGCTGCGCCAGCGCATCAAGGGCTGAGCGTCAGTCGGCCTTCAACCCCGCTTCGCGGACGACCTCGCCCCACTTCGCAATTTCCCGCTTGATGTAGTCGGCGAATTCCTCCGGCGTGCTCGTTGCCGGTTCGGTGGCCATCGCCGCAAGGCGTTCCTTCAGGTCCGGCGCGTGCATGCCTTTCACGAGCTCGGCATTGAGCCGCATGACAATCGCCTTCGGCGTGCCTGCGGGTGCGAGGATCCCGTACCAGGTGGTGACTTCGAAATTCGGCAGCCCTGCTTCGGCGACGGTCGGCACCTCGGGCAGCGCGGCGGCCCGCTGCTGCGCCACCAGCGCGAGCGCTCTCAGTTTCCCCGCCTTGATGTGCGGGGCCGCCGCCGGTACTCCGATCACCACCAGATGGATCTGGCCCGAGAGCACGTCGTTCATCGCCAGGTTTACGCCCTTGTAAGGCACGTGCACGAGCTTCACCCCGGCCACGATGTTGAAGAGCTCCCCGGCAAGATGATTCGACGTGCCGCTGCCGCCGGAGCCGAAGTTCATTTCTCCGGGTTTCGTCTTCGCGAGCCGGATGAATTCCGCGAGCGTGGCGGCGGGCACCGAGGGATGGGTGACCATGACGTTCGGCACGGTCGCGACGAGGCTCACCGGCGCGAAATCCTTCACCGCATCGTAGCCGAGCTTGGAGTAAAGGCTCTTGCTGATGGCGAGCGAAGGCGCGACCAGGACGATCGTGTAGCCATCGGGAGCGGATCTGGCCGCGGCTTCGGCTCCCACGTTCCCGCCCGCCCCGCCGCGATTTTCAGTCACCACGGGTTGGCCGAGACTCGCGCTCAGACGCTCGGCTATGATGCGGCCCAGGATGTCCGTGCCGCCGCCGGGCGGGAAAGGCAGGATGAAGCGGATCGGCCTGCTCGGCCAGGCGTCGGTCGTCTGGGCCACAGCGGGCCAGGGCGCGAGCGCCGCGCCCAGCACTGCCAATGTCGGAAGGCGGAGCAGCGCCCGCAGGAACCTGCCGCCGCCAGCCATGCCGGCGCCTCAGGCGTTCTCGATGTGCGCCGCCGCTGCCGCCGCTGCTTCAGCCTCGGCGGCAGGCGTACCTTCCTCGAACAGTTGCGCCGGCGGCGCGTTCTTGCGCGCGTTGTGGTACGCCATGCCCGTCCCTGCCGGGATGAGCCGGCCGACGATGACGTTTTCCTTGAGTCCGCGCAAGTCGTCCTTCTTGCCCATGATCGCCGCCTCGGTGAGAACTCGGGTGGTCTCCTGGAACGAGGCCGCCGAGATGAACGAGTCGGTCGACAACGACGCCTTGGTGATGCCGAGCAGCATGTAGCTGTAGGTCGCGGGTTTCTTGCCCTCGGCCTGCACCTTCTCGTTCTCCTCGAGCACGTCCGCGCGCTCCACCTGCTCGCCCGGGATGAAGCGGGTGTCTCCCGCGTCCTCCACCTGGACGCGCCGGAGCATCTGCCGCACGATGACCTCGATGTGCTTGTCGTTGATCCTGACCCCCTGCAGGCGATACACGTCCTGCACTTCGTCCGTGATGTAGCGCGCGAGCGCTTCGACCCCCTGCAGGCGCAGGATGTCGTGCGGATCGGCGGGGCCGTCGACGATGAACTCGCCCTTGTTCACGACTTGACCATCGTGCGCCATGACGTGCTTGTCCTTCGGGATCAGGTACTCGTGCGAAACGCCCTCCAGATCGGTGATGACCAGGCGCTGCTTGCCCTTGGTGTCCTTGCCGAAGGACACCGTTCCCGTGATCTCGGCGAGAAGCCCTGCATCCTTGGGCGAGCGCGCCTCGAAGAGCTCCGCCACGCGAGGTAAGCCGCCGGTGATGTCGCGGGTCTTGGAGGTCTCCTGCGGAACGCGCGCGAGCACCTCGCCCACCTGCACCTGCTGGCCGTCCCGAACCGTGATGAGCGATCCAACCTGGAACGTGATGGTGATCGGATGGTCGGTGCCCGCGATGCGGATCTCCTCTCCCGATTCGTTCAGCAATTTCACCTGCGGACGCAGGCCCTTGCCCGCCGCGGCGCGGCGCTTGGGATCGATCACGACGAGCGTCGAGAGCCCGGTCACCTCGTCGATCTGCTTGGCGACGGTGACTCCTTCCTCGATGTGCTCGAAGCGCACGATGCCGCCGTGCTCGGTGATGATCGGGCGGGTATGCGGGTCCCACGAGGCGAGCGTCTGCCCCGCCTTGACGGGCTTGCTGTCGGCAG
>VBCH01000282.1 GCA_005884455.1 Betaproteobacteria bacterium | reverse complement strand
TACTCCCCGCCGCCGCGCTCAACGACCTCGCGAAGCAGGGCAAGGTGGACGCGCGCGCCCGCGCCGCGATCGCCCGCTCGGGCGTGGGAATCGGAATCAAGAAGGGCGCGCGGCGTCCCGACATCCGCACGGAGCAGGCGCTCAGGCGCACGCTCCTCGCCGCGGATTCCATCACCTGGGCGAAAGAAGGCCAGAGCGGCATCTACTTCGCGGAGCTGCTCAAGCGCATCGGCATCGCCGAGCGGATGAAGGGGAAAATCGTCCCCGCCTCCTCGGGCGTCGAAGTCGGCCAGCTCGTCGCGTCGGGGAAAGTCCAGCTCGGCGTCATCCTCATCAACGAACTGATGGCCGCCCCCGGCGTCGAAGTCCTGGGGCCTTTGCCTCCCGCACTGCAGAACTACACCGTCTTCCATGCCGGCGTCGGCGTGGGCTCGAAGGACTCGTCGGCGGCAAAGGCGCTGATCAAGTTCCTCACCACGCCGGCCGCTGGCGCCGTGTTCAAGGCGAAGGGGCAGGAGCCGGGATGATGCCGGGCAGGGCGCGCGAGAAAGCCGATCGCCCGTGAATCCCAGGCGTCGTGAAATCCTCAGGGCCGCCGCGGCCTCCGGCGTGGCGGCTCTGCTGCCCGCGCCCGCACGGGCCGGCAGGACGGTGATCAACGACGTCTCGCAGTTGAATCCCGTCGAAGTGGCCGACGCGCGTCGCCCGCGCTCGACCGGGGAAATCCAGGCCGCGCTCCGCGCGTGGCCCGGCACGGTTTCCATCGGCGGCGGGCGCTTCAGCCAGGGAGGGCAGATCGCCGAGCCCGGCTCGCTGCACGTCGACATGCGCGGCATGAACAAGGTGCTGTCGCTGGATGCGCAGAGCCGCGTCATCCGGGTTCAGGCGGGAATCAGGTGGCGCGACATCCAGGACGCGATCGATCCGCACGATCTCTCGGTGAAGATCATGCAGAGCTTCAGCAACTTCACCGTCGGCGGCGCGCTTTCGGTGAATTGCCACGGGCGCTACGTTGGCCGCGGGCCGCTCGTCAATTCGGTGCGGGCGGTGCAGCTGGTGACGGCGGACGCTCAAGTGCTGGAGTTGTCGCGCTCGCGAGAGCCTGAGCTCTTTCGCGCGGTCTTCGGGGGCTACGGGGGTTTGGGCGTGGTGACCCAAGTCGAGCTCGATCTCGACGCGAACACGCGCATGGAGCGCATCGCACAGAGCGTGCCGCTCGAGGACTATCCGCAGTTCTTCCGCGAAACGGTGCTCGCCGACCCGAAGATGGTGATGCACAACGCCGATCTTATCTCTCCGGACTTCGATGCTCCCGTGGCGATCAGTTGGAGGGCGACCGACAAGCCTGTGACCGAGGCGAAGAGGCTGGTGCCGCGCGGCCAGCGCTACGCCGTGGACAAGGACGTCATCTGGGCGGTGACCGAGCTGCCGGGCGGCGCGCGCGTGCGCAAGGAAGTCATCAATCCGTCCGTCCTGGGCAAGCAGGCCGTCGTCTGGCGCAACCACGAGGCGAGCCTCGACACGGCCATGCTCGAGCCGAGGACGCGCAGCATGTCGACCTATCTGCTGCAGGAATTTTTCATTCCGCAGGAGAACTTCCTGCCGTTCGTGCGCAAGATGGCGGGCATCCTCAAAGCGCGCGAGGTCAATGCGCTCAACGTATCGATCCGGCATTCGCCCGCGGACAAGACTTCGCTCCTCGCCTGGGCGCCGCAGGAAGTGTTCGCCTTCGTCCTTTACTACAAACAGCGCAGCACCCAGGCCGCGAGCGCAAAAGTCCGCGTGTGGACGCGGGAGCTGATCGACGCGGCACTCGAAAACGGCGGCCGCTACTACCTCCCGTACCGGCTCGACGCCACCCGCGAGCAATTCCGCCGCGCGTATCCAGAAGCCGCCGAATTCACCGCGCTGAAGGCGCGCGTCGATCCTGACAAGCGCTTTCGCAATCTCTTGTGGGATGCCTATTTGTAGTCGGAGCGGCGGCCAGGCTTTCAGTCGCCTGACGAATTGCGATTCTGCCTACGGGGAATGTAGGGGAGACTCCTTCTACATGCTGTCGTGTTTGGGAAAGCGATCAAGAGCCAAAGGCCGGTTATTGTGGAAGTTCCTTTCGACCCAAACAAGGTTGAATAGCATGGCTGTCGTCGTGGACGCGGGGAACGGGACGCCTGATGGATCTCGAACTCTAGTGCGGAATAGTAGGTGACATATCGCAGTTTCCCGCCACGCTTCGTTTAAAATCCCGCTTCTACCCTCGCTGTCGGTTCAAACTCCCGTGAACGACCCAGTCCCACCCGCCGCGCGTTTCAAGTTGCTGTCCGCGCGTCGCGACCGCATGGCGGCGATGCCCTTCATCATGTTGACGGCGCTGATTGACATGATTTCGATCGGGCTGATTATTCCCGTGCTGCCGGCGCTGGTGGGCAGTTTCACCGGTTCGCAGACGGATCAGGCGTTCTGGTACGGGGTGGTGACGTTCAGTTTCGGGATTGCGAATTTTTTCGGGTCGCCGATCCTGGGCGCGCTCTCGGACCAGTACGGCCGACGGCCGGTGCTGCTGATCGGGTTTTGCGGTTTTGCGCTGAATTTTTTCGCCACCGCGCTCGCGACGTCGCTGTGGATGCTGGCCGCAGCGCGGCTGGTGGGCGGGGCGATGCAGGCGAATATGTCGGTCGCCAACGCCTACGTCGCCGACATCACGCCGCGCGAGGAGCGGGCGAAGCGTTTCGGCATGATGGGGGCGATGTTCGGCATCGGCTTCATTCTCGGGCCGGTGATGGGCGGCCTCCTGGGCGCGGTCAATCTGCAGCTTCCGTTTTTCGTCGCCGGGAGCCTCGCGATGCTCAATCTGCTCTACGGTTATTTCGTGCTGCCCGAGTCGCTGCCGGCGGATCGCCGGCGCGCGTTTCAATGGAAGTCGGCCAATCCGGTGAGCTCGCT
>VBCH01000038.1 GCA_005884455.1 Betaproteobacteria bacterium | reverse complement strand
ATTTCCGAAAGCGCGCGCGCGAGATGATCCTGGACGGTGTTCCCTGAAGGCTGCGATTGCCAACCCTCCAGGCCCGCGCCGCAGTAGCTCACTCCAATGGCAAATTTCATTCTACGATCCCGAAAACAACGATCGGCGCACGAGGCGCCGATCGTTTGAGAAGACCTCGGTGGAGATCAGCCGAGCGCCTGGAGCATCGTCTGGGCCTGTTGTTGCTGTGCCGAATCGCCTTCCTTCACCACTTCCTTCAGCAACTCGCGGGCCCCGTCCTTGTCGCCCATCTCTTCGTACGCCTTGGCGAGATCGAGCTTGGTCGCGACTTCCTGCCATCGCGCATCCGGAGCGCCGCCCGAGCCGTTGCCGCTGCCGGGCGTGCCGAGATCCAGACTGATGGCGCCCAGATCCACCGAGGACGCATTGGGCACTTCGGTTTTCTCTTCGCCTCCGCCTGACGGCGCTCCAAGATCGAAATCAATCGCTCCCAGGTCAGAAGTGGGAGCTGCAGGAGCCGGTGCGGCATAGGACGTAGCGGATTCACCCAGCTTTTCGCCTACCGGCAAATCGAAATCGATGCTGAGAGGTTCCGATGACGGGATGGCGCTCGCAGCAGCTGCGCTCCCGGCGGCGGCTGACTTGTCTGCGCCGAGACCGAGATCGAAATCGAGGCCGGCCGCGGATTCCGAAGGCGCGGACCCAACGCCCAGGTCGAGGTCCGGAAGCGGGGCGGAACCTCCAGATGTCGCCGCGCCGATGTCGAAATCGATGTTGAGCGGTGCCGCGGGCTCCCGCGGCGGTTGAGTGCTTGCGCTAAAAGCAGGCATCTGCGTCGTTGTGTTTGTGCTGAAAGCAGGCATCTGCGTCGCTGCGCCTGCGCTGAAGGCAGGCATCTGCGCCGTTTCATTGAACCGATGCGCTGGCGCGTTTCCCGGCTTCCCGCCGTAAAGCGCGTTGGAGGGGTCGATCGACAATCCCAGACCCGCCACCTTTTCCCATTCCGCCCCGCGTCCGCCGGTTGCCGCGCGCAGCTCGTTCGCGGCCGCCTCGAACGACCTAGTGTCCTTCCGATTTGCGTAAATCTCGAGGAGCTTGACGCGAATCGCCTGGCGACTGGAATCCTTGGCGAGCGCGTCTCTCAGGATCTCCTCGGCCTGGGCATCGCGGCCGTAGGCCATATAGACGTCGGCTTCCGCGATCGGGTCGATCTCCTCGGTGTCGGCCTTGGCAACGCCACCTTGACTGAAATCGCTCTGAAGCGAGCTCGAGCTGGTGTCAACGTTGCGACCCCCGGCGCTCCCCAGTACCGAATCCGCATCCGAAGGCACGACGCTCATGATGCTGTTCTCGAACTGCGAATTGCGTTTTCTGCGCCAGCGGTAGGCCGCGTAACCCACCAGCAGGATCACGGCGACGCCCGTGCCACCCACGTAGTAGGGGTCCTCGAGCAACTCGTCGACGAAACTCACTTCAATCGCCGGAGGCGCGGGCGCAACCTTGGCCTTGGGGGCGGCCTTCGCGACGTCGGTCTTCGCGGGCTCCGGCGCCTTGGCGGCGGGTTCGGGGGCCTTTGCCGGCTCGGGCGCTTTTGCAGTTTCGGTAGCTTTTGCCCCCTCCGGTGCTTTCGCAGGCTCGGGGGCCTTGGCGCCCTCAGAGGTCTTTGCCGCAGCGGATGCCTTGGCTGCTTCGGGAGCTTTCGTCGCCTCCGGCGTTTTTACCGGCTCGGGGCCTTTCGCGGCTTCGGGCGCCTTGGGCGCGGCTTTGGCAGGCTCTGGCGCCTTGGGCGCTTCCGCTTTGGCTGCAGGCGCGGCTTTGGCGGGTTCGCCGGCCTTCGCCGCGGAGGCGGCTTTCGCGGATTCGGCCTGCTGCTGCAACTGTGCTCCGGTCTGGCTCTTTATCTGCGCCAGCTTCTGCATATCCTGCAGATTTCTTTCCAGGAGAGCGATGCGCTCTTGGGCTTCTTTCAGCGCATTGTCTTTCGCCGCCAAATCATCAGCCGCTGCAGTGCCTGCCGCCTTTGCGCCGCGCTTGGCGTCGTCGGCGCGGGAGAGACGAAGCTCATCCTTGGGCGGTTCCTTGGATGGCGCCGGTTTTTCTTCCTTGGGTGCGCTGATCTGCCCGGATGCCTGACGGCCTCCTTGAGACCCGGACGTCGCTGCGACCGCGATCCCGAGGCTGCGGCGATATTCGTTGAAGTCGGCGTATTGCGAGGAAACGATGCGGCGCGCATCCGCTCGCGCCACGGCCGCCGCCGTGTCCTTGTCCGGAATGCTGATGATCTTGCCCGCGCGCAAGCGGTTCATGTTGTTGGCGACAAACGCTTCTTGATTCGCGCGGAACAGCGCCACGAGCATCTGCTGAAAGCTTACGCCCTCAATTCGGTTTCTCACGGCAATCTTCGAGAGTGTGTCGCCGCGCACGACCTCGTAGATGTCTGAAACACCGAACTCCTGGACCAGGCCCGCGGGCCCCGGCGGAGCCGGCGCCGCGTCCACTTGGGAGGGCACGGGTTCGGATCGATTCACCTCTGCCGGCAGGACCGCAACTTGCGCCGGCGATGCCGGTTCCCCGACCGTTTCCTGCGCAGGCGTTCCGATCCCCGTTGCCATTGCTTGAGCGGGCGCAATCGGTTCTGCGGCCGCGGGCGCCTCCTGGGGCTCCTCGAGTGGTATCAGTACAAGCGGCTCGGCGGGTGTAAGGGGCTCAGCCGATGGCGCCGACGCAAGCGGCTCAGACAGCTCGGTCGCCGGCGCCTGCGCGGCCCGAAGCGACTTGAGCTTGGGCGGCCCGGCGTATTCGGGCGGGTCGAGCAAGAAGGTGTATTCGCGGACCAGACGTCCGTTCGCCCAGTTCAACTCCACCAGCACGTCGATGAACGGCTCGTTGATCGGCGCTCCGGAGGTGAGCGTCATTACATACTGACCGCTCGGACGCCGCTGAACGGCAAACTTGACCGACATCAACGCGGGATTCAGGTCTATGTTGGCTTGGCGGAAAACCTCCCCTGGCGCGAGCCGTGCACCGAGCGTGTCGCCTTCACCTTTCTGCAGGGAAACGATCTCGATTTCCGCCCTGAGCGGCTGCCCAAGCGTCGAGAGAACCGACAACTTGCCCAAGCCCGCTGCCCCTGCGAGCGAAGGCAGAATCAGGCTCGCGATTGCCGGCAAACAAATTTTTGAGGCGAACTTCCCCACTTGCCACCCTGAACCTAAGTGGAAACAAATTAAAATACCATCATGGCCTTAGCCTTGCAAGCTCAACTTTCATCTCAGAAATTGCGTCAAGTGACTATTTTTTCACGAAGTTTGCCTGTTTTACCCCTGAAAAGCCCGGGGAAGAGGGAACAGATCGGACCCGAGGCCCTCGGCGGGCCCGCTTTGGAAGAGGCTTAGTCCTCGAGCAGGAGGCGCAGCATTCTCCGGAGGGGCTCGGCTGCGCCCCAGAGCAGTTGGTCCCCGACTGTAAAGCCGGCCAGGTAGAAGCCGCCTTTTTCGAGCGCAAGCTTGCGCAAACGTCCGATCGGCACTTGCAGCGTGCCGCCCACCGCTGCCGGAGTCAGCTCGCGCAAGCTTGCCTCGCGCTCGTTCGGAACAACTCTCACCCAAGGGTTCGCCTCGCCGAGCAACTCTTCGATTTCGTCCACTGGCAGATCCCGCCTCAGTTTGACGGTGAGCGCCTGGCTGTGGCAACGCATTGCGCCGATGCGCACGCAAATGCCGTCGATCGGGACCGGGTTTCCTTCGCGGCCAAGTATCTTGTTGCCTTCCGCCTGGCCTTTCCACTCTTCGCGGCTCTGGCCGTTGCCGAGATCCTTGTCGATCCACGGCAGCAAGCTGCCTGCAAGCGGAAACCCGAACTGCCGGCGTGGCAAAGATCCGTCCCGCAGCGCCGAGGCCACCGCTCTGTCCAACTCGAGGATCGCGGAGGCAGGATCCTCCAGGGACGATTTCGCGGCTTGGTGCACGAATCCGATCTGCTCAACCAGCTCGCGCACGTGCTCCGCGCCTGCGCCGGATGCGGCCTGGTAGGTCATCGAGGTCACCCATTCGACGAGGTCCGCTTTAAGCAGGCCGTGCAGGCCCATCAGCATCAAGCTTACGGTGCAGTTTCCGCCGATGTAATTGCGCACGCCCCTGGAAAGCGCCTCCCTGATCACGTTCATGTTGACCGGATCCAGGATGATGACCGCATCGTCGCGCATGCGTAGGGCGGATGCGGCGTCTATCCAGTAGCCCTTCCACCCCGAGGCGCGCAGCTTCGGAAATACCTCGTTGGTGTAGTCGCCACCTTGACACGAGACGACGACGTCCATCAGCGCGAGCTCCCTCACGCTCTTCGCGTCTTTGAGCGGCGCCGTTTCCTTTCCGATGAATGGCCCGATCCCGCCCACACGCGAAGTCGAGAAAAACACCGGTTCCATCAGCGCGAAGTCGCGCTCGGCGTGCATGCGCTGCATCAGCACCGATCCGACCATTCCGCGCCAACCGACGACTCCGACTCGCTTCATTGCATTTCCCGCATGTCCGATCTGCGTATGCTAACGCACCGAGCCTCAAAAAGGTTGCACCGCATCATCGGAGCGCCGCGACGACGGCATCTCCCATCTCCCGGGTGCCAACTTTGCGGGTTCCTCGCTGAAAAATATCGGCGGTGCGATACCCCTGGGCGAGTACTTTCTTCACCGCGATTTCGACGCGGGCAGCAACCCCGTCCTGATCGAAGCTGTGGCGGAGCATCATCGCCGCAGACAGGATGGCCGCCAGCGGATTGGCGAGATCCTTCCCCGCGATGTCCGGGGCCGATCCATGAATCGGCTCGTACAAGCCTTTGCCCTTCTCGTCGAGCGAGGCCGAAGGCAGCATTCCGATCGAGCCGGTGAGCATGGAAGCCTCGTCCGAGAGGATGTCGCCGAACATATTGCCCGTGACGATCACGTCGAACTGCCTGGGATTCTTGAGGAGCTGCATCGCGGCGTTGTCCACGTACATGTGCGTCAGCTCCACTGCGGCATATTCCTTGCCGACCGTGCTCACCACTTCCCGCCACAGCTGCGAGGTCTCGAGCACGTTCGCCTTGTCGACCGAACACAGTTTTCTGTTGCGCTTCAGCGCGGCGCGAAAGCCCGCGTGGGCGATGCGGCCTATCTCCTGATCGGTGTAGCGCATGGTATCGAAGCCCTCGCGCATCCCGCCCTCGAGCTTGCGGATGCCACGCGGCCGGCCGAAATAGATGTCGCCGGTCAGCTCGCGCACGATGAGGATATCGAGCCCGGCCACGACATCGGGCTTCAACGGAGAGGCTTCGGCGAGTTCTGGAAAAACGGACGCGGGCCGCAAATTAGCGAACAGATTGAGTTCCTTGCGGAGCCTGAGGAGCGCCTGCTCGGGGCGTTTTTCGCGCGGTAACGCGTCGTAACGAGGACCGCCGACCGCGCCGAACAGTATGGCATCAGCCTTTGTCGCGAGCTCCAGCGTCCCTTCGGGCAAAGGGTCACCCGAGGCGTCGTACGCGGCGCCGCCGACGGGGGCCTGCTCGATCTCGAACGCAAGGCCGCTTCCGCTCAGCGCGGCCAGCACCTTGACCGCCTCGGCAATGACTTCCGTGCCGACGCCATCGCCGGGTAGGACCGCAATTTTCATCAAGAGGAGAAGACTAGCCGAACAACCAGGGCTGTTCGGAGCGGCGACGCTCTTCGAAGGCGCGGATCTTGTCCGCGTGGCGCAGAGTGAGTCCTATATCGTCAAGACCGTTGAGCAAGGCGTATTTGCGGAAAGGGTCGATGTCGAAGCGCCCCACCTCGCCGCCGTCCGGGGTCGCAACCGTTTGTTTCTCGAGGTCGATAGTGAGCCGGAACCCCGGAAAGGCGGCGACCTCATGGAACAACCGATCCACCTCGCCTTCGGCGAGCGCCACCGGCAGCAAACCGTTCTTGCAGCAGTTGTTGAAAAATATGTCGGCGTAGGACGGTGCGACGAGCGCGCGAAAACCATACTCGGCAAGCGCCCAGGGCGCGTGCTCCCGCGAGCTTCCGCAGCCGAAATTCTCGCGCGCAAGCAGTATGCTGGCGCCCCTGTAGCGCGGCTGGTTGAGGACGAAATCGGAGTTGAGCGGGCGGTCCGTATCGGGTTTGTCCGGCCGGCCCTCGTCGAGGTAACGCCAGGCATCGAAGAGATTGGGCCCGAATCCCGTGCGCTTGATCGACTTGAGGAATTGCTTCGGGATGATCTGGTCGGTGTCGACGTTGGCCCGGTCGAGCGGTGCGACGAGGCCAGTCAAGACGGTAAATCGCTCCATCGAATCATCTCCACTGGCGAACGTCGACGAAATGGCCGGCGATCGCCGCCGCTGCGGCCATCTCCGGGCTCACAAGATGGGTCCTGCCGCCGGTGCCCTGACGGCCCTCGAAATTGCGGTTCGAAGTCGAAGCACACCGCTCGCCCGGATCGAGCCGGTCCGCGTTCATGCCCAGGCACATCGAACACCCGGGCTCCCTCCACTCGAACCCGGCGTCCTTGAAGATCCGGTCAAGACCTTCGTGCTCCGCCTGCGCTTTTACCAGGCCCGATCCGGGCACGACCATGGCGAGCCTGACGTTCGAGGCAAGCCGGCGCCCGCGGACGATCGCCGCCGCGGCCCGCAGGTCCTCGATGCGCGAGTTGGTGCACGAGCCGATGAAGACCTTGTCGATGCGGATGTTGGTCATGGGGGTATTGGGCCTGAGGCCCATATAGGTGAGCGCTCTCTCCATGCTCTCCCGGCGAATCGCGTCCTTCTCCCTGTCGGGGTCGGGCACGCGCTCGTCCACTGTGACGACCATCTCGGGGGAGGTGCCCCAGGTCACCTGCGGCTTGATCGAGCGCGCGTCGATCGTCACCTCGTGATCGAATTTTGCGCCCGGGTCGCTCTTCAGCGTGCGCCAATGCGCGACCGCGCGATCCCACAATTCGCCGCGCGGCGCAAAGGGCCTGCCCTTCAGATAGGCGATGGTCACCTCGTCGACCGCCATCAATCCGGCCCGCGCCCCCGCTTCGATCGACATGTTGCACAGGGTCATGCGGCCTTCCATCGTCAGCGCGCGCACCGTGCCGCCCGCGTACTCGATCGTGCAGCCGGTTCCTCCCGCGATGCCGATTCTGCCGATCACCGCGAGGGCCGCGTCCTTCGCAGTCACTCCGCGTGCGAGGGGTCCCTCCAGCCGCACGAGCATGTTCTTCATTTTCTTCGCTAGCAGGCATTGGGTCGAAAGCACGTGCTCGACCTCCGAGGTGCCGATGCCGAACGCGAGGCAGGCGAACGCTCCGTGAGTGCTCGTATGCGAATCGCCGCACACCACGGTCATGCCGGGCAAGGTCGCGCCCTGCTCCGGGCCGATGACGTGCACGATGCCCTGGCGGGGGTCGTTCATCCTGAATTCGACGATTCCGTATTCCGCGCAATTTGCGTCGAGCGTGTCCACCTGAAGGCGCGACACGGGGTCGGCGATCCCGCGCGAGCGATCGTTGGTCGGAACGTTGTGATCGGCCACCGCAAGGTTGGCCGCTATCCGCCAGGGCTTGCGTCGCGCGAGCTTCATGCCCTCGAACGCTTGCGGGCTGGTGACTTCATGCACCAGGTGGCGATCGATATAGAGGAGCGTCGTGCCGTCTTCCTCGACGTGCACCGTGTGCGACTCCCAGAGCCTGTCGTAAAGCGTGCGCGCGATCATTCGGCTCGCTATTCAAAGACAAAATTATACCGGATCGACCCCCCGGTCCCTTTCAGCGCCTGCGCGCCGCCTCGTAAAGGGGAGCGACCCGCTCGGAGTAGTTTTGGAGATCGCGGATTCTGGTTTGGTCTGAAGGGTGTGTCGACATCCACTCCGGCGGCTTGCCGCCGCCCAGCTTTCCCATCTTCTCCCAGAGCGAAACGGCGGCGCGCGGATCGTAGCCGGAGCGCGCGGCAAGCTCCACGCCGATGCGATCCGCTTCGGTCTCATGAGTGCGCGAATGCGGCAGCGAGAGCGTCACCTCGAGCACGGTCTGCGTCAGCTGAGCCCCCGCATCGCCGAGCCCGAGCGCCGCACTGAGCACGCTAACGCCGAGTTGCTGGGCCATCTGCTCGCTCGCGCGCTCCCGCCCGTGCTCGCGCAAGGCGTGGGCGATCTCGTGCCCCATTACGGCCGCCAGTTCGTCGTCGGTGGGATTCAATTTGGTCAGGAGCCCGGTGTAGACGGCGATCTTGCCCCCGGGCATGCACCAGGCGTTCACTTCGTCGGAGCTGATCACATTGACCTCCCAGTTCCAACGCGGCGCATCGGCGCGGAACGCGGAAGTGCTCGGGATCAAGCGGTTCGCGACGCCGCGCACCCGCGCGACCAAGGCGGAGTCCCGGTTGAGCTGATTCTTCTTGCTAGCCTCGGCGATGACTTTGGCGTAAGCCTCCGCGGCGCTCCGATCCATCTGGGAAGACGAGACCAGGGACGACATGGATTGCCGGCGCTCGACGCCGACCGCGCCGCCCTGGGTTGTTTGCACGGTCTCGCACGCGGCGAGAGCCACCGCCGCGAAAATACAGAACCACGCTGAATATTTCATCTGCACTCCGAGAGATCTATTTTCCACGCCTCCGCGGCGTGATCAAAGCCCCGCGGCACCCGGCCCGTATAATGCCAGCGCCTGCCACCCTGCGTCGATCCGCACATGAGCCGCATTCCCCGAAGCGTATTTTTCCTGCTCTTCACTGTATCCGGGTTTGCCGGGCTCATCTACGAATCGATCTGGAGCCACTACCTGAAACTCTTTCTCGGGCACGCGGCCTACGCGCAGACGCTGGTGCTGGCGCTGTTCATGGGCGGGATGGCGATCGGGTCGTGGCTCTGCAGCCGGTGGTCGGGAGCCTGGGGGAACCTCCTTCGCGGCTACGCACTCGCGGAAGCTTTGATCGGGCTCGCGGCCCTCGCGTTCCACCCGGTCTTCGTGGCCGCGACGGACGCCGCCTACGCGAGCATTCTGCCTGCACTCGGCGGCGAGATTCCGGCGACGCTTTTCAAGTGGACGCTCGCCGGGCTCCTGATCCTGCCGCAGTCGGTTCTGCTCGGCATGACCTTTCCCCTCATGAGCGCGGGGCTGATCCGGCGCTATCCGACGGCGCCCGGCGAATCGCTCGCGATGCTCTATTTCACCAACAGCTTCGGGGCTTCGATCGGCGTGCTGGCGAGCGGGTTCGTCATGATCGAGAAGCTCGGACTGCCGGGCACAGTGCAGAGCGCCGGGGCCCTGAATCTCGCTCTCGCCACCGCCGTGTGGCTGCTCGCCCGCGGCACCGAGGAGCCGATGAGGGCTCGCCCCCGGACGGGGCGGGATTCCGAAGGCGCAGCGCCTTTCAGATTCTTTCTCACGGTCGCGCTCCTCACCGGCGCGGCTTCGTTCGTCTTCGAGATCGGCTGGATCCGTATGCTCTCGCTTGTCCTCGGGTCCTCGACGCACTCGTTCGAGTTGATGCTCTCGGCCTTCATCCTGGGGCTGGCCTGCGGGGGCTACTGGCTGCGCCGGCGCATCGACTCGATCGCCGACCCGCTCCGGTTCCTCGGCATCGTGCTGGTGACGATGGGCTTGCTCGCGCTCGCCACCCTCCCGCTCTATGGCGAGATGTTCGGGTTGATGCAGGCCGTGATGAACGCGCTTGCGAAGACGGAAACCGGATACACGCTGTTCCTGTTCTCGAGCCACGCCATCGCGCTCGCCATCATGTTCCCGGCGACCTTCTGCGCGGGGATCACCTTGCCGCTCATCACCTATTCCCTTCTCCGCGGCGGCCACGGAGAAGAGTCGATCGGCGCAGTGTACTCCGCCAATACGCTGGGCTCCATTCTCGGCGTATTTGCCGCGGCGCACATCGGCATGTCCTTCCTCGGCCTGAAGGGCCTGATTGCGGCCGGAGCGGCCATCGACGCGGGGCTCGGCCTCGTTCTCCTGTGGCGCGTCGCCGAAGGGCGGCGCCTGCGAATGGGCGCCGCAGGGCTCTCGCTCGCCTGCTTCGCCGCCGTGCTCGCTGGCGTGCACCTCGATGCGTACAAGATGGCCTCGGGCGTGTTTCGCCGCGGTGACCTCTACTCGGCGAGCGACGCCACACTGCTCTTCCACCGCGACGGCAAG
>VBCH01000284.1 GCA_005884455.1 Betaproteobacteria bacterium | reverse complement strand
CGCCGCTCTATCTCGCGGTGCATCCTTCCCTGCCCGCGAACTCGGTCGTCGAGCTGATCGCGCTGGCGAAATCGCGCCCGGGCAAGCTCAGCTTCGCCTCGGGCGGCAGCGGCACCACCGCCCATCTGGCAGGCGAATTGTTCAAGTCGCTCTCGGGCGTGGACATCCAGCATGTCCCCTACAAGAGCGCCGGACCCGCGATGATGGACGTCATGGCCGGGCACGTAGACCTGATGTTCGGAGCCGCCGGCCTCTCGGAGGCGCGCGCCGGAAAGGTGCGCGTGCTCGCGGTCACCGGCGCGCGCCGCAGCTCGGCCGCACCCGAGCTTCCCACCGTGCAGGAAGCGGGGCTCCCCGGGTACGAATCGACGCTCTGGTTCGGCGTCCTCGCCCCCGCCAGGACGCCCGCGGCGATCGTCGCCCGGCTCTCCGGCGATATCGGCAAGGTGCTGGCACAGGCGGAGCTGCGCGAGCGCTTCAACACAGTCGACGTCACGCCGAGCACGCCCGAGGAATTCGCCGACCTTATCCAGCGCGAGATCCGCAAGTGGCGCAAAGTCCTCGAGGCCGCGAAGATCCAGCCCGAATGAGCCTGACCGACCGCCAGAAAGCGATTCTCCTCGTCGCGCTCGTCGCGACGCTGGGAATCGTTCTCGCAATCAACTGGGCAGGCCGGCGTGTTACCGATCTGTACGGCCCCTCGGTGCTTGCGCAGGCGTCCGACGGCCACGTGTGGCTCCTGCTCAATCACGAATTGCACGTGCTCGATCGGCACGGCACGTCGCTGCGGCGGATCCCGGTCAGGACACTCGGCATCTCCCCGCCCATCGCGGCGCTCGCGCCCGCGCCGAACGGCGCAATGATCGTCGGGAGCCGCGAGACCGGCCTCCTGCATTTCGTCGACGCGAGCGGAACGCTGCGCGCCACGGTGGATCCGGCCGCCGCCGGCCGCGGGAGATTGTTCGGGGCCTTTCATCTCCTTCCCTTGCCCGATACCCAGGATCTGTTGATCTCCGACACCAGCAACCATCGATTGCTGCGATTGAGCAGGGAAGGACGCTTCCTGCAGTCCTATGGGTCGACGGACAGCCAGCCCGGGGCGCTGCACTTTCCCAACGGACTGGCGCTCGACCGGCAGGGGAGAGTTCTCCTCGTCGACACGAACCACCATTCCGTCCGTGCGTTTACGCCCGATCTTCAGGTGGTCGCGGCCGGCGGGTTCACGGCGCAGGCCGACCGAGGATACGTCTGGCCCGCATTGATCGGCGTTGCGGCGGATGACGCGCGCTTCGTCAGCATCATGGCGAACGGCATGGAACGCGGCAGAGTCTTCAAGCTGAGCCCCGAGGGCGCGCGCCTCGCCGAATTGGCGCTGCCGGCTTCGGCCGATCCCTCGGGACTCCTGGTTCGGGCCGACGACGTGCTCGTGAGCGACCAGTTCGGATTGGCGATACAGCGCTTCGATCTCGATGGAAAATCTCTCGGCACGTTCGGAGATGCCTCGCTCGAAGGGGCGTATGGCGAGATCGAGCGACTGCGCGGCCTGTACCGCAGGACGATCGCCGGCGGGCAATTCTTCCTGATCGCGATGCTCGTGGTTCTGATGCTGCTCCTGAGGAAAGAGCGGCGTTCGCAGGAGCGCGTCGGCGCGAGCCTTGCCGTACAGGCCGTGGAGCACGCCAAGCCGGGTGTTCTTGGTCGTTTCAGCTTTTCCTTCTGGGCAACCTTGAGAATGTGTTTCGTCATACTCGCCCTCAACGTCGTCGCCAATCTCGTGCTGTGGAACGTGGCGCGGCCGTTCAATTCACTGCTGCTCGCGGCGGCGGCCCTGAACTTCCTGCTCGTTGTCGTTCTGCCCTGCGCCATCGGCGTGTGGCACTTCGACCGCATGCTTCGCGCCGGGAAATACAGCGGCATCCTGAATTTCTCGGCCCAGACCCTGCTGAGGCGCCTGGGCGAAAGTCTCAAGACTCTGATGCAGCCGAACGAGCCGATCGAGCAGCTGGCGGTCGCCGGGAATGTCTTGGAGCGTGTTCAGCTGCTCGTGCTGACGCCGAAGCGATTTCTCGTGCTCACGCTGCGCGCGAACCTGCGCAGTCTTTCGCGCGCCCAGGAAATTCTCCGAGTGACCGTATCCAAGGCATCGAGCAGCGCACGCAGCGTTCCCTTCTTGCGCCGGCTCGTCGGTGAATTGAACACGACTCCGGTCAAAGTCGAGATCGGCCGAACGACGCACGCATTCCCCGTGGTAGACCCCGTGGCCGCCGGAGAGCTGAGCCGGGCGCTGGCCCTGACGGCCAAAGGCGCCGGTGCGGGCGTCGCTCACTTGCGCGACCTTCCAGTCGACGGCGCATCCGCCGAGCGCGGCGGCCGTGCGGGCCTCGTCATGCCGCTCCTGCTGTCGGTGATTTTCCCCGGACTCGGACAACTTCGCCAGCAACGGCTGGGGATAGCGATGATCACCTTTGTCTGCGTCGCAAGCTGGGTGCTGCAGATGATGGGGCCACTCATTGCGATTGTGAGAAGGACTTCCGAAGTCCACCCGGCTCTGCCTGTCGTGGCGGTCGCGGGCTATGCGTTCATCTGGAGCGTGAGCCTGCTCGACACCTACCTTGCCGCGCGGGCCGACAGCGCGTAGCCCCCTAAGTCTCCCGGATGCTTCCGGAACGCGGCACAGGGTCGCTCGGTCAGCGAATGGCGATCGGCGCGACTGCGGAGCCGGTGGCGCCCTTGATCTTCAGGGGCTGGACGATGAAGGCGAATTCATAGGCACGCGCCGCCGCGAGCGCCTCGAGCTCCAGGTTCTCCAGAAGATAGACGCCGTGCTGGATCAGCATCATGGCGTGGATCGGCAGGCTGTGCGGCCGCTCCGATGGCCGCACTTCGACGCAGCAATTGTCCGCCGCGATCATCATCGGCTCCTGCGCGAGCAGCCACTGGCCGGCCGCGATGCCGATGCCGGGATTGAGCGTCCCGTAGCGATCGTTCTCCTTGCCCATGAGCTTCGA
>VBCH01000037.1 GCA_005884455.1 Betaproteobacteria bacterium | reverse complement strand
GTCTCGGCGTTGCGCTCCAGACCCTCGATCGGAGGAGCGATGCGCGGCACCGTGGGCATCACCAGAACGTCGATATCGTAGTTTGCCCGCGTAAAACGCCCCGCGAGCCGATTTCGCGTCGCGAGCAGATCGATGTAATCGGCCGCCAGGAGGGATCCGCCGCGCAGGATCCGCTCCAGCACGCGCGGGTCGATTTCCTGCTCGCGGTCGATCCATTTGCGGTGCACGGCATAGGCCTCGGGCGGCGAAATTCCGCCGCCGCGGTTCGCCTTCGCCGCCTCGTCGAACTCCGGCACGGCGAGCGGCACGATCACCGCTCCGCGCCGCGACAGGCGCTGCATCGCCGCGTCGAACGCCTCCGCGACTTCGATGTCGAGATCCTCCAGCATGTGATTTTTCGGCACCCCGAGGCGCAGTCCCGGGACCTCGCCGGCCGCGAGCGGGCGCGGCGGCTCGCCCGCAAGCACCTGGAAGACGGTTGCGCAGCAGGCAACCGTTGCCGCGAGCGGCCCGACGGAATCGAGAGTGGTGGAGAGCGGAAACGCCCCGACGAGCGGAACGCGCCTCCGGGTCGGCTTGAACCCGGCGATTCCGCACAGAGCTGCCGGAATACGCACCGAGCCGCCGGTGTCGGTGCCGAGCGCGAATGCCGCCATGCCGTCTGCGACCGATACCGCAGCGCCCGAGGACGATCCGCCGGGAATTCTCCGCTTGCCGCGGTCGTAAGGATTGGCGGGCGTGCCGTAGTGCGGGTTGATGCCGATCCCGGAAAAGGCGAACTCGGTCATGTTGCTGCGCCCGATGACGACGGCGCCGGCGGCGCGCAGTCGCGCGACGGCGACCGCGTCAGCGGTCGCCGGAGCCGCGTCGCGCAGGACCTTCGAGCCGGCGGTCGTGACCTCACCGGCGATGTCGAAGAGATCCTTGATCGAGACGGGCAGGCCCGCGAGCGGAGACGGCACCACGCCTTCCTTTCGCAGCCGGTCCGAGGCGTCGGCGGCGAGCAGCGCGCCCTGGGCATGCACCTTGGTGAAAACGCGCCCGCCTTCGCCGCCGGCGTCGGCGATGCGCGCGAGCGCCGCCTCGACGAGCCTGCGGCTCGTAGCCTTGCCCTCGGCGAGCTCCTGCGCGAGCGCCGCGATCGGGCGGAAGGCAGCTTCAGCCATTGCGTCTTGCCTCGGCGGCTAGCGCTTCGCGCTTTCGTCGTAGTAATGCATCTCGAGCAGGAGACAGCCCGTTTCCGATTTGAACGGTCCGTGGAGCGTCCCCGGCGGGCGGCAGGCGTAGGTGCCGGGGCCGAAGCGGGTGCCGCCCTTGCCGTTCCTGTCGTTGCCGACGATCAAGTCGCCCGAGACGAGATACACCTCTTCCCAGTAATCGTGCACGAAGGGCTCGCTCGTATGCACGCCGGGATCGAAGCGCAGGTGACGCGTGCGGGAGCCGCGCCGGTTTTTCTCGTCGAGGAATCCGGCGAGCACCTGCTGCCGGATCCCGTCCGGATAGCCGGGGAGTTTCTCCCAGCCGCGGTCGAGGTCGACCTTGTAGAACTCCTTGTGCTCTTTCTGGATTGCCATGTCGTCTCCTGCTAGTCCGCGATCGTGAGGCTGCGGGTTGCGTACCCGTGCCTGAGGCTGCGATTGTTCAGCGGGTCGTGCAGCTCGATCTCGAAGCGCTCGCCTCCGCCGATCTCGCCCTGCACTGCAAGAGTACCGCAGTACATCGCGGTCCCCGGCGAAAGCTTGCCGCCCGAATCGGCGAGGCGCGCGAGCAGATCGCGCGGCGAAAGCATCTTGCTCACCGCCCCTTCCTGGTAGAGCCGTCGCCTGCCTTTGCGCGTCACGTGCGAGCGCAGCAGGAGCCGGTCCCAATGCTCCTCGACTTCTGCGAAGGGCCAAAGCTCCCCTCCGATCAGCTTCGGACACATCTGCTTGGACACGGTGACTCCGTAGGCTTCGACTTTCCGGTCGGTGTGATCGGAGCCGACCCCGACGTACATCGCGTCGGGAGCAGAAACCAGCACGAACTCGGCTTCTCCGCTCGAGTCTTCCCCGACGACTTCGATTTCGCCCGCCGTGGTGAGCAGGTTTGCGCCGACGCGGTAGAAGCAAGGCACGACGCGCGGGGGCTTCACCCCGATCGCCGCCAGTTCGGCGATATGGTGTTCCACCGCGGCCTTGTCGCGCCCGGTCCATCCGGCGATGATGAGAGAGGTGATCTCGATGCGGCGCGGAGCGCCTTCAACCAGGAATTCCATGCGGTGTCGCACTCCCTTTGCGAGCGCTATTTTACAGGGGCTCGAGGTTCCGCAAGCGATGGGACCCATCCCACGGCGAGTTTTCCTTTGCTTTCCGTCGCTCCTCGGAGTAGATTTTTCATCCGACTTGAGCCTTCGAGGAGCCGTTGATGTCAAAGTTCGTGATTTCGCCGCACTTCAGGCTGCAGGAATGGGTGGCCGAGGAAAAGGGCTACTTCAAGACTGAAGGCCTCGAATACGAATTTCGCGACAACTACGGCCCCGGCGACGTGGGGAAAAAACACGCGACGCCGAACAAGATCGGCGCCTACCAGAGCATCGAGCAGGGCCGGGCCTGCGACGTGAGCGGCGCCTGTCACTGGACCGTGAACGTCGCCGCCTCGACCGGCCACGGCAAGCTCTACGCCGACGCCTACTCGGTCGCGCCCTGCGGCGTATTCGTGCCGCCGGAATCCGACATCAAGCACCCGTCGGACCTGAAGGGCGTGCCGATCTCCGTCGGCTACCAGTCGGGGAGCCACTATTCCACGATCCAGGGGCTGGAACAGTACATGAGCCTGGACGACATCAAGCTGTCGTTTGCCGACGGGCTCTTGTTCAGCCGGCTGGAGAGGCTGATCGACCGCAAGGTGCCCGCCGCGTCCCTTTTCAGCGGGCCCTACTACTTCCTCGAACAGCTCGGGTTCCGCAAGGTCATCGACACCACCTTCATGATGGCGACCTCCATCTCGGGAAATCCCGAGCCGGAAGACCTGCGCAAGTATTTCCGCGCCCTGCGGCGCGCGCAGCGCGACATCGATCTGCGCCCGGAGCTCTACACCCACTACTACAAGAACGAGTTTCCCGCACGCTTCCTCGACCAGATGGACGTTCGGCGGTGGGGGCCGGGCGAGCGCATCGTCTTCGAGCCTTACACCAAGGAAGTGTTCGAAGAGTCCTTCCGGTGGATCGCCGAGCGCAAGATCTTCTCCGAAGGCGACATGGGGCCGGGCAAGTACGAGGATTCGGTCATCTCGCTCGCGGCTTGAGGAACTTCTAGTCCGCTTCGAAATTCATGCCGAAGGCCTCCGGGGGCTTGGGGCCCCAGACGTAGAGGGAGTCTTCCGCCGGGTAGTTGGTCGCCTTCCAGCCCGAATCCGCCGGGATGTAGTCGATGTCGCAGAAGTACTCGGCGAGGCTGTCCCAGGGATCGCGGATGTAGTGGAAGAAGTTCGAGCCGATCACGTGCCGGCCGAACCCCCAGCCGTCCTTGTAGCCCTTGTCGAGCAGCCGGCACGCGCCCATGCCGATCTCATCGACGTTGCCGACTTCGAAGCTCGCGTGGTGGAACCCGGGCCTGTCTGATTTGATGAAACCGAAGATGTGATGGTCACTGCCGCCCTGTCCGCGCATAAAGGCGACGATGTCCTGCGCGCGGTCAGATAGCTGGAGGCCCACGACGCGCGTGTAGAAGTCCACCATCTTCTCCATCTGCGGGGTGAAGCGCAGCGTGTGGCCGAGGCGCGTCGGCCGCACCTGGACGTCGCGCTTCGGATGGCCGGGCACCCCGGCGCGGTTCAGGTGGCCCGGGTTGTTGATCTTCCACTCCGCGGCGCTCCGCCACTTCGCGGCTTCCGCGGCGCACACGTTCACGAGCAGTCCGTCGGGGTCGCGGAACCAGATGCCCTCCCCCGGCGTTTCGGACGGCGCATCCACGAGCTTCACGCCCGCTTGCACGAGCCGTTTCTTCAGGCCCTCGAGCTCATCGGCCTTCGTCCCGAAGCACACATGGTGCATGTGCTTCTTCTTGTCCTCGACCAGGATCACCTGGTCCTGATCGCGGCCCTGGCAGCGCATGACGATGCGTTTGCCGAGCTCGCGGCCTTCCATGCCGAAATCGGTGTAGAACTTCTTGCCGAGCGTCGCATCCGGCACGGCGAGAGCGATGTGCTGCAAAGAACGAACGGTCATGGTCCCTCCGGACTGACTATCCCTTGACGCGCCAATTGTACCGTCTCGCGAAGCGTATAGTAGCCACCGCACCTAGTTGCGCGAGAGGCAAACATGGCCGGCAAGCTGCCGCACGTAAAGGTTGCACCGAAGGGCATGGGGCTCAACGACTTCGTCGCCTACGAGGAAGGGTTCTACGCCGACGAAGGCATCGAAGTCGAGCTCGACTGGAAGACCTTCCGCGGTACCCAATCCAGCTGGAAGAAATACGATTACTTCCAGCGCCCGCAGGACAAGCCCTATGCCGAGGGCGGGAGCGAGCAGGTCGTCCAGTGCGCTTGCGTCTGGGGAACGATCAGCAACGCAAGCGCCGGCATGGGCCGCATGGTGGCCGACTGCCATGGCGTTTCGCCCTGGTCGATCTTCGTTCGCCCGGAGTCGAAGATCCGCAGGCCCGAAGATTTGAAGGACATCCCCATCGCAGTCGGCATGCGTGCCGGGAGCCACTTCAACGTGCCTTTCCGTCTGGAAAAATACATGCCCCTGGAGCACATCAAGACCGTCAACGTCGGCGGTTTCGGTGCGCGCTTGGGCGCGCTCCTCAACAAGGAGGTCGAGGCGGCGAGCCTGCTCCCGCCGCAGATCGACATGGCGAAGCAACTGGGCCTTCGCGAAATCATCGCAGACGAGTTCCATACGCTGTGGTGGGTGCCGGAATCCGCACCGAAAGACGAGGTACGCGGATACCTTCGCGCACTGGACCGCGCCGAACGGGCGCTCGAAGCCGATCTGCCGAAGTACCTGCCGCTGTGGAAGCACTGCGTCCCGCCGGAATTCCAGGACCGGGAATGGGACTACGGCCGCTTCTCCCGCGGCGAGCGCTTCGTTTATAAGCCGATCCCCCGCGAGGAGTTCGAGAGCGTGTTCCAGCAGGTCAAGCGCTGGGGTCTCGACCAGCACCTCAAGGAACGCTCTTTCGAAAAACTCGTCTACCGCGCCGCGCCCTGACCCGCATGGCGACGAACGATCAGCGCCTTTCGCGCACCGCGCTGGTCACCGGCGCGGCGCGCGGAATCGGCCTGGCGACAGCGGAGGCTCTTCTTGCGGCGGGACACCGGGTCGCGATGGTTGACAAGGACGCCGACGCCGTGCGCTCGGCGGCAAGCAAGCTGCCTTCGGATCGCGTTCTCGGGCTCGTACAGGACGTTGCCCACCTCGATGCAGGCGGGAATCTGGACGAGGCGGTGCGCAAACGCTGGGAGCCCGTGACCATCCTCGTCAACAACGCGGGGATCCCCTCTCCGCGCCGCAGCGGCCGCGCCGCGGGCCTTCTCGAAACGACGCTGGAAGAATGGAACGCCGTGCTGGAGGTCAATCTCTCCGCCGCGCTTCGAATGTGCCGCGCGTTCATTCCGTTCATGCGCGAGCGACGCTGGGGGCGCATCGTCGGCGTCTCGTCGCTGGCCGGGCGCTCGCGGACTTATATTTCGGGCGTGAGCTACATGGCGGCCAAAGCCGGCCTGCTCGCGCTCTCGCGCTCGATCGCGGGCGAGTTCGGGAGCGATGGCATTACCGCCAACTGCGTCGCACCCGGCTACATCGACACCGCCATGGCGGCACTGCACGGCGGGGAAAAGAACGCCGAGATCGCGAAGAACATCCCGCTCGGGCGCGCCGGCACCCCGCAAGAAGTGGCGGCCGCCATCGCGTTCCTTGCGTCAGAAGAGGCCGGCTACATGACCGGCGCGGTCATCGACGTCAACGGCGGGATTTTCATGGCCTGATTGATGAGGAGGCAAGCATGCTGAACCCGCTCCGGATACTGAGTTTGCCCGCGTTCGCGGCGCTCGCATGCGGAGCGAGCGCGCAGACCGTCGGCTTCGCCACGCTGCAGCCGGGCACGCTGCTGAACGCCCAGGCTTCGGTGATCGCCAAGGTGGTGCAGGACCACTCCAAGCTGCAGGTGCGCGTCATCGGGTACGGCGGCGACACGGGCATCATCGACGCCGTGAACTCGGGGACGGCGGATTTCCTGCTGCTCGACATCGGCGAGCCGGCCGAGGCGCAGCGCGGCGAGAACATCTGGAAGGGCAACGCCAAGCCCAACGTGCGCGTGGCGCTGACGCTCTATGGATTTCAGATGGCTTTCTGGGTGCGCAAGGATTCGCCGGTCCAGACCATCGCCGACCTCAAAGGCAAGCACGTGCCCTCGGACTGGGTGCAGCAGACCAGCGTCATCACGCATATGAACGCGCTGCTCGCCGCCGGCGGCGTGACGATGAACGAGGTGCAGAAGGTGCCAACGGTGAACGTCATCCGCGCCTCGGAGGACTTCAAATCGGGCAAGATCGACCTCTTCTTCTTCGCGGTGGGCGCGCCTAAAGTACAGGAGATCGCGGCCGCGGTCGGCGGGCTGCGTGTCCTGCCGATGGAGGTGCTGCCCGACTCCGAAGCGCGCATGAAGAAGATCCGCCCCGAGTATTACTTCTCGACGGTCAATCCGGCGCCTTACATCGCCGGAATCGACAAGCCGACCAAGGTGCAGACCATTGACTTCATCATCGGGGTCGGCACCCACGTGAGGGACGAGGTGGTGCGCGATTTCATCAAGGCGGTGTCCACCAATAAGAAGGCGCTGGTCGAAGGCCACCCGAACTTCAACGCCTACGATCCCTCGCATTCGGGCAAGCTGCAGCCTCGACTCGCCTATCACCCGGCGGCTGAGAAGTACTGGAAAGAAACCGGTCTGCGCTAGGTGGAGGAGCTATCGGCCGCGGCGCCGCCGCGATCCGCCGCCGGCCGCTTCGCCCGGGCCGCGCTCGCCGCCTTGCTGACGCTCGGCTCGCTCGCCTACAGCGTCGGCCTCACTCGCTCCGCGGGCCTGGTGCTGTTTCCGGAGCAGTTCCTCGCCGCGATCTACGGCGTGTGCCTGGCGCTCCTCTTCATCAGCTTTCCCGCGGCGCGCGGCACCCTGCGCGGCGAGATCCCGTGGTACGACTGGCTGTTCGCCGGCGCCGGCCTCGCCGTAGGCCTGTATGTGGCGGTGACCTTCCCTCGCCTGACGGCCCAGGCCGGAACGGTCACCTTCGAGCTGTTGTCCCTCGCGGCGGTGCTCGCCTTCCTGACGTTGGAGGGGACGCGCCGCACTTCGGGGTACTCGCTGATCGCCATCACCTTCGTTCTGGTGATGTGGGTGCTCATCGGGCATCTTGTCCCCGGAGACCTTCGTACGCACAAAGTCGAGGCGAAAACGCTCGCGATCTATCTCAGCTTCGACAACAACGGCCTGCTCGGCCTGGTGCTCGAGATCGCCTGCACCATCGTGGTGGCCTTCGTGCTGATGGGCCAGCTCCTCGCGCGCTCCGGCGGCTCGGGTTTCTTCAACGATTTCGCGCTCGGCCTGATGGGGCGATATCGCGGCGGCGCGGCGAAGATTTCGGTGGTCGCGTCGAGCCTCTTCGGCAGCATTTCGGGCATCGCGGCGGCGAGCGCGCTCGCCGTCGGCGTGGTCACCATCCCGCTCATGAAGAAGTCGGGCATTCCGGCGCGCCTCGCCGCGGCCATCGAGGCCTGCGCCGCCAACGGAGCGCAGCTCATGCCTCCGGTAATGGGCGCGGTGGCCTTCGTGATGGCGGACTTCCTGCAGGTGCCCTACCGCGAGGTGGCGCTCGCCGCGCTGCTGCCCTCGCTCCTCTACTACGCGGCGCTGTTCATCCAGTGCGACCTGGAGACCGCGCGCTACGGCATAGGCCGAGTCGACCGCAGCGAAATCCCGGGCATGGGCCCGGTGCTCAGGAGCGGCTGGATCTTCCTCGCGCCGTTCGCCGCCATCGTCGGCGCGATGTTCTGGCTGAACTGGGAGCCCGAGCCCGCCGCGGCGCTGGCGTCCGCGATCATCATCGTGCTGGGTCTCGCCATCGGCTATCGCGGCGCACGCATGAAGCTCGCCGACATCTGGAGCGCAATCATCGAGACCGGCATCGGCGTGTGCGAGATCGTCGTCATCAGCGCCATCGGCGGCTACGTGCTCGGCCTGTTCCAGATCGGCGGGCTGTCGTTTGCGCTTACCGCCTACCTCGTTAACCTGGGCGCGGAAAACCTGCTCCTTCTCCTGGTCATCTGCGCGATCACCAACATCGTGCTGGGCCTGGGCCTGCCGACGCTCGCGGTGTACGTGATGCTCGCCATCCTGGTCGCGCCCGCGCTCGTCAAAGTGGGAGTGCCGGCCATGGCGGCACACCTCTTCATCCTGTACTTCGGAATCATGTCGCTTATCACGCCGCCCATCGCCACCGCGGCTTTCGTCGCCGCCACGATCGCGAAGACCGATCCCATGGCGGCGGGCTGGACCGCGATGCGCTTCGGCTGGGCCTCCTACATCGTGCCCTTCCTCTTCGTCTACTCGCCGGCGCTGATCATGCGGGGCAGCGCGGTCGAAATCGGACTGGTGATGATCCTGTCGATCGCGGGCATCTGGTTCGTGTGCGCCGCTTTCACCGGCTATGCCATGAGGGTGATGGGCCTGCCGATGCGGGTCGCATTCGGTGCGGCGGGCCTGCTGCTCCTGATGCCGTTCCAGGCCTCCACCGTCAACGCCTGGCTGAACGTCCTGGGGGCAGTGCTCGGCGCCGCGCTGCTTATCTATGAGTTCGGGAGGGGCAAGGAGGCTGCGTTAGGGGGTCCGTAGGGCTATTGTTGTTGGGAGCCCTGAGAAAGAGCGAGCTGGATTAGTGCGAGCGCAAACTGCGTCACATCTGTTCCGGCTTCACTCAGCCGCTCGCACTCGACTTCAAGCTCTGGCCGCGTGAATTCAGCGGAGCGCACGATTTGTCCATCTTTTTTCCAGTAGAAGCATGCCTTTGCCGATGCAGTGGCTTCGTGCCTGACCTTCCAAGTCAACTGCTCATTCATCTGGCACTCTCCCATCACTGTAGCTAAAGAACGACAATTGTAGCTGAAAATCGACACCAATCCGCTATCGGGACAGGGATCCAAAAATCCCCAGTGGGGTGTTCAAACCCGAGCGACGCCACCGTAAGGAGGCGAAGGGCCGGATCCCGCAATGGCCCGCACGGACTATCTCGTCGCACGTTGGTTTATTGCGTTAGGGCTACGCTATCCATACGGCGAAACGGGCCGAAACGGAGGGACCGGAGGAGGGTCAATCCCGAACAACACGACACGTTGCGGAGCGCGGAAATGCTGTGCGCGATTATTGTTAGGCCGGGTTATCTGAAGGTAGATCTGTTCAACCAGCAAACGGTTGCGGAAACGCGAGACGCTCTTCGCACCATCGCGGCTGAGGCGCGCAAGCGCAAGCCGTCGCAGATCCTTATATCGGTTCATGCTTCGAGGCCGATATTCAAAGTCGAGCAGTACGGGCTCCCGGATTACTTCAGAGAGCTCGGTGAGGTGTCGAAATGCAGAATTGCGCTGACAGGCGATTCAGACGAGCTCAGACTCTCCCAGCAATACATCCAGGTGCTTGCGCGACGGAACGGGGTCAACGTCCGGAGCTTTCCCAACGAACAAGCGGCACTCCATTGGTTCAAGGACCGGCGATGGGTGCCGGACCGGCGCGAGCGACAGGAGCCAAGGGAAGGACAAGAGCAACGCCAGCACCGGCCCCGTCGCAACCAGGAAAGCATCAGCCTGGGTTCATCTGGAGGCATGTCCGTCTGAAGAACGCGGCTTGTCCGACGAAGTCAGTTGCTTCACGGCCGGCATCACCTCTCTCGCGAAAAGCTCCATGTTCCGCCGCGTAAGATCGGCAGGCAGCGTGCCGAAC
>VBCH01000283.1 GCA_005884455.1 Betaproteobacteria bacterium | reverse complement strand
TTTTCCTCCTGAAATCCTGGGTCACTTGCCGGTCCGTCAGAACCTGGGCACGCGCAACAAGCGTGCGGCCGCAGCCGTACGCTAGAGAGCCGCTGGAATCAGGAGAAAAAGGGCGGGGCGCGCGGAGGCGCGCAAGGATCGAGCGCAGCGGGAGGCTGCGGCTCGGAGACAAGCTCCCGGAGCGGCCCGGAGGCGGGCATCGGGCAGGGCAGGGCAGGCGCGGCGCCCGAAATCGCGGGGCCGCGCTCGGCATTGTAGGGGCACAGGGTGCAATGCGAAGGCCGGGCCCCTTTGCTCACGGGGCTTTCGCCCCCGTGCTTCTGGCCCGTCGCGCTGCAGATCTCCGACGGAAGCGCCGGGACGCGAGGCCCGGCGTTCGCGAGCAGCGGCCAGGACGCGTTGAGCGCGATGCCCGCGAGCGCGAGCCAGGCGGCGATGCGGTTGCGGAAGCGATGCGCGTTCACGGCCGCTTTTTTAGCACAGATTTGTGCGCCTTGCCAGCCGTGAACCTCCGGCGGTTCTGGTATTCTCTTCTCCGACATGAAGGGAAGACTGGAAGACCGGCGCCTGCTCACCGGGCAGGGGCGATTCATCTCCGACTGGAATTTTCCGAATCAGGCCTACGCGGCCTTCCTGCGCTCGGACCGCGCGCACGCGGAGATCGTTTCCGTCGATGTGGGCGCGGCGCTCGAAGCCCCGGGGGTGCTCGCCGTGCTCACCGGCCGTGACGTGGCCGAAGCCGGCTACAAGTCGATCCCGACCAACCTCGGCGTCAAGGACCGCTTCGGCGAGCCGCTCAAGAAGCCGCCGCGCCCTGTGCTCGCGCAAGGGAAAGTCCGCCACGTCGGCGAGTGCGTCGCTTGCGTGGTCGCCGAATCGGCGCAGCTCGCGCAGGACGCGGCCGAGTTGATCGCGGTCGAGTACCGCGACCTGCCCGCGGTGACCGCCGCGGACAAGGCGCTCGCGCCAGGCGCCGCGCAGCTCCACGCCGAGCTTCCCGGAAACCTTTCCTTCGACTGGGTTGCGGGCGACGAGGCCGCGACCGAGGCCGCATTCCGCGCTGCCGACCGCGTCGTGAAGCTCGCACTCGATAACCCGCGCATGGTCGGCAACCCGATGGAGCCGCGCGCCTGCTCGGGGACCTACGACGCGGCGACGCAGAAATACGCGCTCTACGCCTGCACCCAGGGGACGGCCGGCATGCGCGGGCAGCTCGTCTACACGATGGGCGTTCCCGACGACAGGATCGACGTCATCGCGGAGGACGTCGGCGGCGGATTCGGCGTGCGCTTCAACATGTATGCGGAATACTGCGCGGTGCTGCTCGCGGCGAAAAAAACCGGACGGCCGGTGAAATGGACCGGCAGCCGCTCGGAAGTTTTCTTATCGGACGAGCAGGGGCGGGACGTCGCCAGCACGAGCGAGCTCGCGCTAGCCGACTCGGGGAAATTCCTCGCGCTGCGTTTTTCGTACATCGCCGACCTCGGCGCCTATCTCGCTCCCACCGGCCCTTTCATCAATACGCAGGGCGTGGTCGCGTGCCTCACCGGCGTGTACGAGGTGCCGGCCGCCTGCGCCCGGGTCAAGCTCGCGGTGACGAACAAGGCGCCGGGCGCCGCCTACCGCGGCGCGGGCCGCCCGGTGATGTCGTACATGCTCGAGCGCCTGGTCGATGCGGCCGCGCTCGAGCTGGGCATCGACCCCGCCGAGCTGCGCCGCAGGAATTTGGTGACCCAAGACAAGTTTCCGTATACGACGGCGAACGGCATCACCTACGACTGCGGCGATTTCGAGGGCGTGCTCGCCGACGCGCTGGAGGCATCCGACTGGGCGGGATTTGCCGCGCGGCGCGCGCAGTCCCGATCGCAAGGAAAGCTGCGCGGGCGCGGCATGGCTGCCTACATCGAAGCGAGCGGCGGGGGCTTTGCGCCTTCCGACCAGGTCGAGCTGCGTTTCGGCGCGGACGGCGGCGTGACGATGTACGCGGTCTCGCACTCGCACGGGCAGGGCCACGAGACGAGCTACGCGCAGATCGTCTCCTCCGTGCTCGGCGTTCCGATTGAAAAGTTTCGCTTGAGGAACGGCGACCCCGCGGTGCGCCTGGTCGGCAACGCGACCGGCGGCTCGCGCTCGCTCCTCGGCGTCGGCAGCGTCATGAAGCTCGCGGCGAAGCAGGTGGTGGAAAAAGGCCTCGCGCTCGCGGCCAGGGATCTGGAAGCGGCCGCCGCGGACATCGAATTCCGTGACGGTTCGTATCGCATCAGGGGCACCGACCGCGCAATCACGCTGCTCGCGCTCGCGCAGAAGCACGCCGGCACTGCGAACGCGCTCGACGTGAAAACCGAGGGCAGGTTCGGCGTGACCTTCCCG
>VBCH01000276.1 GCA_005884455.1 Betaproteobacteria bacterium | reverse complement strand
AATCGTCAAGGAGTGCCCGCGGGTGTCGTGGAGAATGCTGGTTCAGTTCGCGCTGATGCTCCCGTTTTCCGTGGGCAGCAGGGTTCTGCGCAGGCTCGCGCGCCGCGTCTTCAATGGCGGGCCCGAAATCCTCTACGACCGGTAGAAGCGGGCGGCAAGAATGATTTCAAAGCTGGGTTCGCGGGTACTCGGACGGGTCGCCAGGGGCTTCGCGATCCTGGGCTCCGCCAAGCTGTGTTACGCCTGCAACAAGCGCGTCGGCCGGTTCCTGCCGTACCGCGGAGGCTGGAAGGACGTGCCGCCCCTGATCAAAGTCCTGGATGTGATCGGGAGCGACGTGGAGAACTTTTCCTGCCCGAGGTGCGGGGCGCACGACAGGGAAAGGCATCTGCTGATGTATTTCGATCATGCCGGAATGTGGAAAAGGATAGCGGGCGCCAATGTTCTCCATTTCGCCCCGGAGCGCGTCCTGGCGGCGAGGATCTCGAACGCGAAGCCCGCGAGATACGTCAAGGCGGACCTGCTTCCTGCGGCGGAGGGCATAACGCGCGAGGACATCAGCAAGCTTTCATTCGGCGACCGCACGTTCGGCGTGGTGATCGCAAACCACGTTCTCGAGCATGTAGCGGACGACCGCGCCGCGATGAAGGAGATATTTCGCGTGCTGGAGCCGGGCGGCGTCGCCGTTCTTCAAACGCCTTACAGCGACAAGCTCAGCAGCACGTTCGAAGACGAGAGCATTCGCGACGAGGAAGGAAGGCTGCAGGCCTTCGGGCAGGAAGATCACGTGCGCCTCTACGGGAGGGACTTGTTTTCGAGATTGCAAGGCGCCGGGTTCGTCTCGAAAGTATTGGAGCACGACGCGGCGCTCAAGGATTACGGCGAGAGCCTCTACGGCGTCAATCGGCGCGAGCCGTTCATATGCATGGAGCGTCCGGCAGCCGGCTAACATCATCGTTCACGGGTACGCGAGCGTGGACGATCGCATCGTCTGGGGGCGATCGTCCTTGTTTTGTGAGCGATGATCGCTCAATTTACAAGGAGGGGGCCTTGTCGAAGCCCCGGGCGCTTAGGGGCTCAACTGTGTGCCGCGAGCTCTTCGCGCACGATCTTGCGCACGAGCTCCTGAGTTACAGGGGGATCCACCAACCCAAGATGGGCTCGGAGCGCGTCGTTGATCAGGGTTTGATAGCCCTTTCCGGATTTTTCGGACTCGGTCTTGAAGCGCTTGAGAGTCGCGTCATCGATATAAATGGTAATACGCGTTTTCCCGGTGGTGGGAATCACCGCGCCACGCTTGCCTTTGGAAAAGTCATATACCTTTTTCATAATTCCTTCGCTCCTTAGAGTCAGCCTTCCTCACCGATATGATGCGCACTCCGCTTCGCCTGGGAGTGTGAACCACGACCTATTAGCGACCCGAACAGGTTCATTCCGACGGTGACGAAGCGATGCTCGCCTACAGCGGAGTCATCTTCAACGGTTATCGCGAGAGGGTCATTCAGCACCCCGTCGCCCTCGGAAAGAGATACGCCGTGCTTCTTGACGTTTGCTGCGTCCTTCTTCGCATCGAATTCGGCGGACACACGTCAAGTATATGCACGATATGCATATCAGTCAATGCAGCCGATCGTAGGCTCGGGAGGATTCGCGTTGGACTCATCCACACTTATGGGTATAAGATTCAACGCCCTGCTGGTAACTCCTGCAGATGAATCGCAAGAAGAAGCTGCGTACAGCGGCCATGAAGCCTTAGGAGCGTGAGCGGAGGTGCCGGCGCTTGCGGCCCTCGAGTTCCGGATTCAATTCTTTTCGAAACGGATCTTATATGCGGACTAACTTTCTCTTTTTCGGAATCGTTCTCGGCATCCTGCTCGGAATGCCCGCCTGGGCGCAGGTCGAGTCCACTCAACAGCAGACCACGAGCGCTCCCGCTCCCGCGATAACCCAGGAGCAGGCTCCGGCGCTGCCGAGCATCCAGGACGTCCGCAGCCCGCTCAACACCATCAGCAACCGACCGCGCGCGACGACGGGCACGCAGCCGGGCGCCGCGGCGGGAACCGGCCAGACCGGGCTCACGCCGGGTGCGCGCACCGCGTTTCCCGGGAGCGATCTGCAGCTGCGAATCCAGGAGTTTCAATTCCAGCAACTGCAGGAAGACCTTCAAGCCGACCAGAGGGAGCGCAACGAATTCCAGCAGTTCGTGATGCAGTCGATCGGCCGCGATCTGCCGATGTTCGGCGCCAATCTCTTCCGCACCGTGCCGAGCACCTTCGCCCCGGTCGACAACGTTCCGGTC
>VBCH01000036.1 GCA_005884455.1 Betaproteobacteria bacterium | reverse complement strand
GGCTTCGGCAAGCCGCTCTCCCTTTCCTACGAGATCCCTCCCGAGGCGGTTCTTCCTCGCGAGCTCGAGCTGGGGTCCCAGCCGCTCCTCGCGCCAGAAATCGCTCCAGGAAGCTGACCACCGGTTGAGCTGCGCCGTTCTTCCGATGTAATTGTCCCGGTGCCAGCCGAAAGCTGCGCCGTGAACCGAGTGCACCGCGGCGAGCGAGCGCCCCAGGGCAGCGTGATCCCCGTTCTCGCGAAGCTCCAGGTGCTCGAGCACGAGAAACGCGTGCTCGTCCGCTTGTCCTCGGCATAGCGGGGCGGGAACCCGGGCACCGGCTGCGGCCAGCGCCGCAAGGCCCTCGGCCTCCGCGGCGAAACTGTCGAGTGCCGAGCGGGCGTTTGTCTTCGCGAAGTATCTGCGCCCGCCGCCCTCGAGTATGAAGCAACGATGGATGCAACCCCCCGCGACTGGCGTTGCGCGCTCGATGCGCGAGCGCCCCAGGGCAGCGTGATCCCCGTTCTCGCGAAGCTCCAGGTGCTCGAGCACGAGAAACGCGTGCTCGTCCGCTTGTCCTCGGCATAGCGGGGCGGGAACCCGGGCACCGGCTGCGGCCAGCGCCGCAAGGCCCTCGGCCTCCGCGGCGAAACTGTCGAGTGCCGAGCGGGCGTTTGTCTTCGCGAAGTATCTGCGCCCGCCGCCCTCGAGTATGAAGCAACGATGGATGCAACCCCCCGCGACTGGCGTTGCGCGCTCGATGCGGAACGGCCCCAGGGCACCCGAAACCGAGGTCTGCAGCGCGGTGATGAGTTCAGGGGATGCGATCATGCCGCCCGCCGACCCTCGAGCCCCGTCCCCGTGGATCACGCCAAGGGGCCGGCCCTGAGCGATTTGCGCGCGCGCTTGATCGCAGCGCGCACTTGAACGGGTGCGGTGCCGCCGAGGTGGGAGCGGCTCGCGACCGAGCCTTCGGGCGTGAGCACGCGGTAGACGTCCTTTTCCACTTGGGAGGAAAAGCGCCGCATCGCCTCGAGCGGCAAGTCCTCCAGACCCATACCCGATTTTTCGGCGAAGCGCACCGCGCGCGCGACGGCCTCGTGCGCGTCGCGAAACGCGAGCCCCTTCCTCACCAGATAGTCGGCAAAGTCTGTCGCCGTGGCGAAGCCTTCCTTGGCCGCAGCCTGCATCGCAGCCGCGTTGACCTCGATACCGGCGATCAATTCGGCGAAGACGGCGAGCGTGTCGCGCAGGGTGTCCGCTGCGTCGAACAGGGGCTCCTTGTCCTCCTGATTGTCCTTGTTGTACGCAAGAGCCTGTCCCTTCATCACAGTGAGCAGCGCGACGAGATCGCCTGCGACTCTCCCGGTCTTGCCGCGCGCGAGCTCCGGAACGTCGGGATTCTTCTTCTGGGGCATGATGGACGAGCCGGTGCAAAAGCGATCCGGCAGGGCGACGAAACCGAAGCGCGGATTGCTCCACAGAATCAGCTCCTCGGAAAAGCGCGAGAGATGGATCATCGCAAGCGCCGCACAGGCGCAGAATTCGATCGCAAAATCGCGGTCGGAGACAGCGTCCAGCGAGTTCTCGCTCACCGCATCGAACCCCAGCTCGCGCGCGACTCTCGCGCGGTCGATCGGAAAGGAGGTTCCGGCGAGCGCCGCCGCCCCGAGCGGGAGGCAGTTCACGCGCCGCCTGCAGTCGGCTAGGCGTGAGCGGTCGCGCTCGAGCATCTCGAAATACGCGAGCAGGTGATGCCCGAAAGTGACCGGTTGGGCGACCTGCAGGTGGGTGAAGCCCGGCATCACGGTGGCGGCATGTTTTTCGGCCTGATCGAGGAGTCCACGCTGCACCTTTCGCAGAAGGCCCCCGATCTCGTCGATCGCCTCGCGCAGCCACAGGCGCAGATCGGTCGCGACTTGATCGTTGCGCGAACGGGCGGTGTGCAGGCGCTTTCCCGCCTCCCCGACGAGGGCGATCAGCCTGCGCTCGATGTTGACGTGGACGTCCTCGGCCGCGAGCGACCAGCGAAACCGCCCCTCTTCGATTTCGCGCGAGATCCTGGAAAGGCCGCGCTCGATCGCCTTGAGATCCGCCGCCGTCAGAATCCTAACGGCGCGGAGCATGCGCGCGTGCGCAAGGGACGCCCGGATGTCGTGGGACGCGAGGCGCCGGTCAAAACGGACCGAGGCGGTGTAGCGCTTGACGAGCTCGGATACCGGTTCGGCGAACCGCCCGGACCAGAGCTTCTTGCCGGGCTTGGGCTTCGCTGCCATGGTTGCCTGTAAAATGCACCGAAGTCGTGAAGCGCGCGGCTCATCGCCGCAAGCATCGACTTTTGCGTCCGCACAAAAGTGCAAAGTATACGGCAAAACGACCTGCCCGACGCCCTGCCGGACTTCCGCAATCTCGGCGTGATCTCGCGCATCCTGCTTTCGGTCAACGCGCTCGCCCTGCTTTTCGCGCTGGCGCGCTCCCGGGAGATCGGCGAGTTCGCAGCAAGAGTCACCGAGATCGCAGGGTCGCTCGAGCCCATCTTGCTCGTCGTGGTGATCCTGCTCTATGCGGGATCCACGCTGCTCGAGCGGCTCGCGTACGTTCAGGGTCTGCTGGCAGTCCTTGCGATCGTGCTTGCGGTAACCGCGGCGCTCTTCCCGTTCCAGACCCTGCTCGGCGGAAGCGGTGAGTGGCGCGAACTCGCCTGGAGCCTCGGCCACGCCGCGCTGGGGACAGCAGCCATCGCTTGGTATTTTCACCTTCGAAACCGGGCATTTTCGCCGGCGATCTCAGAAGCGCGGCTGCAGGCCCTTCAGGCCCGCATCCGGCCGCATTTCCTTTTCAACACTTTGAACGCCGTGCTTTCCCTGATTCGCAAGGATCCAAAGCGAGCCGAGGGTGCTCTGGAGGATCTGGCGGAACTGTTCCGCACGGTCATGGTCGACAACCGTCAGCTGATCGCTCTCGGAGATGAGCTCTCGTTGTGCCGTCAATATCTCAACCTGGAGCAGCTGCGCCTCGGTGAGCGCCTCCGGGTCGATTGGCGGTTGGATCCGGCCATCGAGGAGGCTCTGGTGCCGCCGATGCTCCTACAGCCTCTGGTGGAAAACGCCGTCTACCACGGAATCGAGCCGGGAGCCGCGCCCGGCGTGATCGAGGTGCGCATCGAGCGCCGGGACGACCGCCTGTGGCTGCATTTGGCCAATCCCTACCACGAGGACTATCAACATCGCCAGGGAAATCACATGGCTCTTGCCAACATCCGCGAGCGCCTGCAGCTCCATTTCGACGTCGAGGCAAGCCTGGACACGCGCATCGCCGACGGCCGCTACGAAATCGGCATCGCGATCCCTTATCGCACCACGCAATGACCGTGCTCCGCGTGGTCATCATCGACGACGAAGAACCGGCCCGCAACCGCCTGCGCGAGCTTCTGGAGGACTGCCGCGAAGAACTGCCGCATTCCATCGCGGGCGAAGCGGCGAACGGCATGGAGGGCCTGCAAATTGTCGCCGCGTCGGAAGCCGAGGTCGTGCTGGTCGACATCCACATGCCTGAAATGAGCGGCATCGAATTTGCAAGGCATCTGCAGGTTCTGGAGCGGCCGCCCGCCGTGATTTTCGTGACTGCGCACGATCGGTACGCGGTCGAAGCGTTCGAGCTTAACGCCGTGGACTACCTGACCAAGCCGGTTCGCGCGGTGCGGCTTCTCACCGCTCTGAAGAAGGCGGTAAACGGCGCACGGTTGGCGCGCGGCGTGCTCGAGAGCATCGACCCGGCCCCGCGGCGCTTCTTCAGCGTTGCCGAGCGCGGACGCATGACTCTCGTTCGCGTATCGGACGTGATTTACCTCAGAGCCGAGCTCAAATACGTCACCGTACGGACCCGCACCGGCGAGCACTTGGTCGAGGAGTCGCTGACGCAGCTCGAGCAGGAATTCAGCGGCGTGTTCGTGCGGATTCATCGCAATTGCCTGGTCGCGCGGCGATGGATACGCGGCGTCGAGCGCGGCGCAGAGAGCGAGGGCGAAGCCGGATGGTCCGTGGTCCTCGAGGGACTCGACGAAAGGCTGCCGGTGAGCCGCAGGCAATGGGCGCAAGTCAAGGCCCTGGTAGGCTAGGGACGAGAGTTGAGCCAGGCTTCCGAACGAATCGTCATTGCTTCGCGCAGGAGCCGGCTCGCGATGTGGCAGTCCGAGCACGTCGCAGGCGAGCTCAAACGCCTGTATCCACATTGCGAGGTGAGCATCCTCGGAATCACGACGCGAGGCGACCAGATCGTCGATCGGCCGCTCGCCCAGATCGGCGGCAAGGGCCTTTTCGTCAAGGAGCTTGAGGCCGCGCTCGAGGACGGGCGGGCCGATCTTGCCGTGCACTCCGCGAAGGACGTTCCAATGCGCATGCCCGGGCGCTTTTGCCTGGCCGCGATCACGGCGAGAGAGGACCCGCGCGACTGCTTCGTGTCGAACCTGAGCGCGAGCCTCGAGGCCATGCCGCCGGGAAGCATTGTTGGAACGTCCAGCCTGCGGCGCGAGGCGCAGCTGCGCGAGCGCCATCCGCGGCTGCAGGTGAAACCGCTGCGCGGCAATCTCGACACGCGCCTCGCGAAGCTCGATCGGGGGGAATGCGGGGCGATCGTGCTCGCCGCGGCGGGGCTCAAGCGGCTCGGTCTTGCGGCGCGAATCCGCTCAATGCTCGAGCCCGAGCAAAGCTTGCCCGCGCCCGGGCAGGGCGCGCTCGTGATCGAGTGCCTGGAGGACCGAGGCGAGCTGCGGCAGCGACTGGCTCCGCTCGGAGATTCCGACATTTCGGCCTGCGTGCTCGCCGAGCGTGCGCTGAGCCGCGCATTGTCGGGCGATTGCCAGCTGCCGCTCGCGGCATACGCCGTGGCAAAAGGGGGGGAGATTCGCCTGCGGGGCCTCGTGGCGATGCCCGACGGAAGCAAGGTCGTGCGCGCGGATTTGAGCGGCCCGATCGCGGCGCCGGAAGAGCTCGGCGAGATGCTCGCGGCGAAACTGCGGGCGCTGGGCGCAGACGCCATTCTCGCGTCTTTATCATGAACGAGGGACCGCTCTCGGGCCGCGCTATCGTGGTCACTCGCCCGCGCGAGCACGCTGCGGCGCTTGCCGAGCGGATCCGCGCGGCCGGCGCAGACCCGATTCTCTTTCCCACCATCGAGATCCTGCCTGTGGGAAATGCAGCGGCCGTCTCGAGTCTGATAGCGCGCCTGGATGGATTTCAGCTTGCGATTTTCGTCAGCCCGACTGCGGTGATGCGGGGACACGCGATGGTCCTCGCGAGCCGGAAATGGCCGGAAGGCTTGCGCGTGGCAGCCGTGGGGTATGGGACCGCAAGTGCGCTCGAGGAGTCGGGGTTCCATTCGGTGATTGCGCCCTCGGGTGAGGCCGACAGCGAGGCGCTGGCGGAACTTCCCGAGCTGCAGGATCTGCAGGGGCGCTCGGTCGTGATCTTTCGCGGGCAGGGCGGGCGGGAATGGCTGCGAACGAGACTCGAAGCGCGGGGCGCGCGAGTCGAGTACGCTGAATGCTACAGGCGTGCGCGTCCGGACGTCGACGCGGGAAGGCTCCTCGCGCGCTGGCAGAGCGGCGGAATCGAGGCGGTCTCGATTACCAGCGCCGAAGGCCTGGCGAATCTCTTCGAAATGCTGGGCCCTACCGGCAGGGGATACCTGCGCGCGACCCCGGTGTTCGTGCCGCATCCGCGGATCGCGCTGGCCGCTCGCAAACTCGGCGTGCGGGAGATCGTAGTGACCGGGCGTGGGGATGCTCGCACCGTCGCGGAGATGTCGGCTTTTTTTGCTAAAGTATGATCGTCTCTCATCGGGAGTCGGCTCACGCATGGAAAACGACACTGCATCGGCGTCCGGGACTCGGGGAGCTTCGAAGCTCAAGGCCTGGCACGTTTCACCGGCGGTGACCGCATTCGGCTTGCTCGCACTGCTCTTCGCTTGGCAGTGGTACGACGGCCACAACCGGATCGGCGCGCTGCGCGACGAGCTCGCCCAACGCGTGCGCGAGAGCGAGTCCGACAGCCGCGACGCGCGGCTCGCCGCGAGACAGGCGCAGGAGGCGGCGCGCGAGGTACAGGCGAAACTCGCGCAGATCGAGTTGAAATTCGCGGAATTCCAGAATCAGCAGATCGGCCTCGAGGCGCTCTACGAGGAGCTGTCGCGCAACCGCGACGAATGGGTGATCGCCGAAATCGAGCAGATTCTCACCGTTGCCTCGCAGCAACTGCAGCTCACCGGGAACGTCCAGGTGGCCTTGTCCGCGCTGCAGAGGGCCGAAGCGCGCTTGGCGCGCTCCGGCCGCTCCCAGTTCCTGCCGCTGCGCAAGGTCTTCGCCCGCGATATCGAGCGCCTCAAAACGGCGCCCGGCCTGGATGTTCCCGGACTCGCCGCGAAGCTGGATCAGCTGATCGCGGGCGTCGATTCCTTGCCGCTCGTGCAGGAAGCGCGCCCGCGGGCGCCGGCCGCCGCCAAGCTTGAGGCCGACGGATTGTGGGAAAGGCTGGTCGCGGAGTTGTTCGGCGAGCTCAAGCAGCTCGTCAGGATCGAGAACATGGAAAGCTCCGACCCGGCGCTGCTCAGCCCGCCGCAGGCATTTTTCCTGCGCGAGAACCTGAAACTGCGCCTGCTGAATGCGCGCCTTGCGCTTCTTGCGCGCGACGAGACCGCCTACCGCGGCGACGTGAAGCTCGCGGCAAGCTGGCTCGAGCGATACTTCGACACGCGTTCTCGCCCTGCCGTGGCGACGGCGGCGGCGCTGAAGCAGCTCGCGTCGGACAGCATAGGAGTCTCCCTTCCGACGATCGGCGAAAGTCTTGCGGCGGTGCGCGCTTACAAACCAGTCCGGAAGCAGGCTGGGCAATGAAGGGCTTGCTTTGGCTGCTTGTCCTGTCGGCGCTCGCCGTGGCCCTTTCGCTGGCAATGCGAGGCCACGGCGCTTACGCGCTGTTCGTGCTGCATCCGTGGCGCGCCGAGATCTCGCTCAACCTGCTCGCCATTCTTCTGGTCGTCGTGCTCGCGGCCGGTTACTTTCTGCTAAGGGTGGTGTGGCATGCCGTGAGGCTTCCCTCGCATGTGCGCGCTTTTCGTGAGCGACGGCGGGATGAAAAGGGACGCGCTGCGGCGCTGGGGGCGATTCAGGCGCTCTTCGAGGGTCAATTTGTGCGCGCCGAGAAGCTCGCCTCCGGGGCTGCCGGGCTGGGCGCGACGCCGGGTCTCGCGAGTCTTCTTGCAGCGCGTGCGGCCCAGAGGCTGCGGCAATTCGGCCGGCGCGATCAATGGCTCGAGCGCGCGAAGGAAGGGGACGGTGAGTGGCGCCTCGCCCGCTTGATGACCACGGCGGAACTCCTGCTGGAGGAACGGCGCTTCCTCGAGGCGCGAGCCGTGCTGCGCGAACTGAACGCCGGCCGGCCCCGGCATGTCGCGGCACTGTTGCTGTCGCTGCGCGCGGAGCAGGGCATGGCGAATTGGGACGAGGTCCTCCGCCTGGCGAACTTGCTCGAGAAACGGGAAGCGATGCCGCCGGAAGCCCTCGATAGCGTGCGCGTCAACGCCCGCGTCGCAATACTTTCGGGCAGGGCCGCCGATCGGGAAGGCCTCGCTCGGCACTGGGAAGACACGCCGCGCTCCGAGCGCTTGCGTCCCAAGATCGCGGCCGCCGCCGCGCGCGCCTTCATCGAGCTGGGGGATTGTCGCAAGGCCCACCGGATCATCGAGGAAGCGCTCGAGCGCGACTGGGACGGCGCGCTCGCCCTGCTCTATGGAGAACGCACCGACGAGGACGCGTTCGAGCGGCTCGAGCGGGCCGAACGATGGCTGCGCGAGCGCCCGGGAGAAGCTGAATTGTTGCTCACGCTGGGCCGTCTATGCGTGCAGCGCGAGTTGTGGGGAAAAGCTCAAAGTTACCTCGAGGCGAGCCTCGCCACGCAGCCGACACAGGCGGCACACGTCGCGCTCGCGCGCCTCTTCGAGCGTATCGGGCGGACCGAAGAAGCCAACCGGCATTTCCGCGCGAGCGCCGACCTCGGGTCGGCGTCGCGGGCGTCGGGCTGAGGGTCCGGCAAGGTCAGGTTCAAATGCCGAGTCCGGCGAGTTGCTTCTCCGGATAGCGGGTGCCCGAGGCAACGCCGGGAGGAAACATCTTCGCGAGTCGGGCGATTTCCTCCGCGCCCAAAGCCACGCCGGCGGCGGCCGCGTTTTGTTCGAGGTAATTGCGCCGTTTCGTTCCCGGGATGGGCACCACGTCCGGCCCTTGGGCGAGCACCCAGGCGAGCGCCACCTGCGCCGGTGTGGCCTTGTGGGCGGCGGCGATCGATTCGAGCGGTTGGAGCAGCGCGACGTTGCGCTTGAGGTTGTCGGGATCGAAGCGCGGATGATCGCGGCGTCTATCCTTCGGCTGGAGCGCGTCCAGCGTCTTGATCGTCGCCGTGAGGAACCCGCGGCCAAGGGGCGAGTAAGCCATAAAAGCGATACCGAGCTCGCGGCAGGCGGGGAGAATGTCCTTTTCCACATCGCGCGACCACAGCGAGTACTCGGTCTCGAGCGCAACGAGCGGATGCACCTTGTGCGCGCGCCGGAGAGTTGCCGCGCCCGCCTCGGAAAGCGCCAGATGGCGCACCTTGCCCTGGTCGACCAGCTTCTTCATCGCGCCCACGGTATCCTCGATCGGCACCTTGGGGTCGACGCGATGCAGCCCGTAGATATCGATCACTTCGACGCCGAGCCGCTTGAGCGAAGCATCGCAAGCCTGCGGCACGTACGTGGGGTGACCCGCCGAAAGGCCTTCGGGAAGCTTGAAGCCGCTCAGGCCCACGTTCCCGAATTTCGTGGCGAGGACCACCCGGTTGCGTCTGCCTTTGATCGCACGCCCGACCAGTTCCTCGTTGTTTCCCGCGCCGTAGGCGTCCGAAGTGACGATCAGGTTGACGCCAAGATCGATGGCGCGATGGATCGTCGCGATCGACTCGGCCTCATTCGGCTCGCCGTAGATTCCCGTCATTCCCATGCAGCCCAGGCCCAATGCCGAGACGGTGGGCCCATTCATCCCAAGCTTGCGTGCGTCCATGAACTCCTCTCACTGTAGTCATTCGCCGAGCCAGTCCCTGGCTCGCAGGAAATCCCGATAGAGTTTTCCTTCCGCGCTCGATGGGTCCGGTTTCCAGTCATAACGCCATTTCACGAGCGGGGGCAGGGACATCAATATCGACTCCGCGCGGCCGGCCGACTGCAAGCCGAACAGCGTGCCGCGATCATAGACGAGATTGAACTCCACATAGCGCCCGCGGCGATAGGCCTGGAAGTCTCGCTCGCGCTCGCCGTAAGGAAGATCTTTCCGGCGCTCGACGATTGGAACATAGGCCGGAAGAAAATGGTCGCCGACGCCGCGAGCGAGCTCGAAGCATGAGTCGAAACCGCTCTCGTTCAAATCATCGAAAAAAATCCCGCCGATGCCGCGCGGCTCGCCGCGATGCTTGAGATAGAAGTACTCGTCGCACCAGCGTTTGAAACGGGGATAGTAATCGGAGCCGAAAGCCTCGAGCGCCCGCCGGCACGTGGCATGAAAGTGGCGCGCGTCCTCCTCGAACCCGTAGTAAGGGGTCAAGTCCATGCCGCCCCCGAACCACCAGATCGCCTCGCTTTGCGGCTTGGTCGCGACCAGGAACCGCACGTTCATGTGAACGGTCGGGACATAGGGATTGCGCGGATGCAGCACCAGGGACACGCCGGTGGCTTCGAAGGCGCGGCCGGCCAGCTCGGGCCGCGCGGCGCTCGCCGAGGGCGGGAGCCGCTCCCCGTGCACCCTGGAGAAATTCACCCCGCCGCGCTCGAACACGTCCCCGCCTTCGATGATGCGGCTCTCGCCGCCTCCCCCTTCACTCCGCCGCCATTGATCGCTGCGGAAGTTGCGTCCCTCGATGCGCTCCAGCTCCGCGACAAGGCGGTTCTGCAGATCAAGAAGATAAGTATGGACCGCGGCCGGGTTCATCGCACCGATTCGCAGGTCAAGATCTTCGTGCGGCAACGGCGCGGCCCCCGATGTCGCGCCGATATTGCATGCCGTCGAAGCGGATGCCTTCCACGACTTCGTACGCGCGCCGCTGCGCCACCCTGATCGAATCTCCCAGGGCGGTCGCGCACAGCACGCGCCCGCCGCTCGTAACGATGGCGCCATCTTTCAGTGCCGTACCCGAGTGAAACACCCGAAAGTCTTCTCCCGTCGCAGGAAGTCCTGTCACCACGTCGCCCTTTTTCGGAGCGTCCGGATAACCCGCGGCCGCGAGAACCACCCCCAACGCGGCGC